>CAMCFN010000017.1 GCA_945874145.1 Akkermansia muciniphila | reverse complement strand
GAGACAGCACCACGGCGGGATTGAATAGCGCGAGGGCATTCGGCATGGAGCTGACTGCGGTGTGAGCTCCGTCCTCGAAACCCGGCACCAGCGCCACCGCAGCGGCAAGATGACCGCCGGCGGATTCACCTCCGGCCACGATGCGGTCGGGGTCGATGCCAAGACGCGTGGCATTGGCACGAGCCCAACGAATCGCCGCCTTCGCATCGCGCAGGCAATCCTGCGGGATAACCCCGTGGCGGCTCAGCACCCGGTAGTCGCACGGGATGGCGACCATGCCGCGCTGGGCGAGGTAAAGCGACTGCGGCAGGAACTGTCCCGGGGATCCGCCTTTCCATCCGCCGCCAAAGAAGAACAACACCGCCGGACGACGGTCCGAGACCCGATGATTCGGCGGGGTGAACACGTAGGCATTGAGCTTCACGCCGTTCACTTCCCGATAGACTTCCACCCTCGCCCCCGGCATCTCCGGCGGGTATTTCCAACACACCGGCGGCTCGGGAAGATCATCGGCGGCATGCAGCGTGGCGAGTGGAGCGAAGAGCAGGGCGGTGAGGATAATGAGCGCGGGTTTCATCATTCGATGCGCAGTTGTTCAATGGGAATGACCGCCAGTTCGGCGCTGTTGTTGTTCCAGAGCTCGCGGCCTGCGCCGACCCGGCCGACATTGCCGCCGTTGTTCGAGTAGCCGACATAAAGCTTCCCGTCATGCTCGCTGGCGCAGGGATAGGCCAGAGCGGCCTTCGGATGGGATTCGCCGGGGCCGTTGGGGAACTCGGCATGACGGATGACGAAGACTTTCGAGAACTGCCGCTCGCCCGGTTTACTGATGGCGATGGTCAGGGGGGAGCGCCGTTTGCCACCGTCAGAGCTCATGGAGCAGATGAGGAAACGCTGGTCGGTGCTCAGCCTGCCTGCACAGGGCTTGCTCGTGGTCATAGGCAGATTCGAAGCCCGCGATGGGGTCCAAGTGCGGCCATAGTCCTCACTGGCGGCGACCAGGGCGCGTGCCTCGGCGCCCCAACGGGCGATGTTCGTGACACGTTTCCCATCTACGACGATGGCCGACTCGCCCCAGACTTCGCCGAGATCGTTCGCGAGCGGAATGACCACGAGATCCCACTTCGTAAGGTCGTCCCCGTGACTGATGGCGACGGCGGCGGGATTGCCTCCACCGGCACGGAGTCCGGCCATGATCCAATTGCCATCGGCCATCCGCACCGGCTCGCCGAGGGGCCAGAAGCCTCCGGCAATGACTGTGCCCTTGCTCAACCATTGTCCCAAGTCGTCATCGAGCAGGTAGGCGCGGGTGTGGACGTTTTGCATCGTGCCGGTGTAAGCGCCGTGGAAAGCCCACAGCCGCCCGTTCAGCGGCAGAAAAACGCCGTGGCTCACGCCGATACCTGGCTCGTCGCCCCGATCCATCGTGGCAATGGGATTCCACGTCCTCCCGCCATCCGCGCTGGTGAAAAATCGCGCCTCCTCGGTGTCGGTATTCTCGCCGCCTTTGTTGTGGCCGAATGAGGCATGGAGTTTCCCCTTATGCCACGCGAGCGCAACCCCGTGCAGGAAGCGATAGCCGTCCTTGTTGAACTCGTAGCGCTTGATGACATGAAACTCGGTCCCTTGAACAGCCGGCAACTCGGTGGCTTTTGGCAAAGGCACGCGCAAGTCCCAGAGGGGGGCGGGTTCAGCAGCGTGCAATGCGGCAAACGCGAGCGTGGTTAGTATGGCCATGGCCTTCATGATTCAGATTCCGTGCAAAGCTGTGATGGGGCCCGTGCTGCTGCCGAAGGCTTCTGCTTCGACACCCATGCGTTGCAGCATGGTGACGAAGAGATTGCCCAGGGGTTTGTTGTCATCGCGTTTGAAGGCGACGTGCTGGCCGTGCTTGAAGCCGCCGCCGGCGAGGAGAATGGGGAGGTTGGAATTGTCGTGCGTGTTGGCGTCGCCCATGTTGCTGCCGAAAAGGATCATCGTGCCGTCGAGCAGTCGCTGGTCGGCGTCGCGTTTATCGGCAAGGTTTTTCATGAGCTTCTGCAGGAGCGCCATCTGCTGGTGGTCGGCGTCTTCGAGTTGCTTCACTTTTTCGACGGCTTGGCCGTGGTGGCTGAGATTGTGGTAGCCGTCGGTGGTGCTTTGATCGGGGTGGAGCTTGAAGACAGGCGTGGCAAAGGCATCGACCATGAGGGTGACGATGCGCGTGGAGTCCGACTCCAGGGCGAGCTGCGCCATCGACAACATGAGGTCGAACTTCTCGAAGAAGAGCTTCTTGTCCTGAATGTGGGTAGGCGGCGGCTGTGTGGCCGAGGGCTTCGGTTTCAGCTCCCACTCTCGCGCTGTTTGCAGTCGCTCTTCCACCTCACGGACGGAGGTGAGGTATTGCTCGAGACGGGCCTTGTCGTCGCTGCCGAGGTCGCGGCTGAACTGCTTCGTGTCGTCGAGCAGCGTGTCGAGAATGCTGCCGCGTTCTTCGAGTTTGCGCAGTTGTCGCTGCACAGTGGCGGGGTCGCCTTGCAAGAACATCCTTTGGAAGAGCGCGGGTGCGCTGTCCTCAGCGGGCAACAGGACTCCATCCCGTGTCCAGGAGAGGCTGCGGTTCGCTTTGTCGATGTTCACGCCGAGGTTCAGCGTGGGGAAGCGCGTCACCTGGCCGAGCTTCTCGGCGGCGAATTGGTCGAGCGAAATCTGATTTCGAAAACCGCTCTTCGTTGGGCCGCGTGCGGCGGTGAGGAAGCAGTTCTCCGTGCTGTGCCCGCCGACGACACCGGGATGCGAGAGGCCGCTGAAGACGGTGAAGTCTTTGCGGAAATCGGCGAGCGCGGAAAGGTAGGGCGAGAGTTCGTAGTCGCGTCCGGTGCCTTGGGGAAAGAACGGCTTCGGCAGCACGCCGAGGTTGTTTGAGATGAGCAGCATCCGGCGTGGTGACTGCGGACGCGCCGCGCGCGCGAACATCGGCGTCATGCACTCCAGCAGCGGCAGCGCGAGGGTGACACCAACGCCGCGCAGGAAGGTGCGACGCGGTATGTGCGAGGATGCGGTGGAGATATGGGGAGCGTTCATGGCGTCAGTGGCATCCAGATTGACCGAGAAAGATTTTGCTTTGCACGAGCGCGAGCATCAGGTCGCGCACGCGAAAGTCATCGGCGGCGCAGGCATCAAGCATGGCTTCGATTTCCGTGCGGTCGGAGAAACGCACGGGCGTGCCGGTCGCGTAGATGGTGAACTGATGAAGAAGGTTGCGGGCGAGTTGGCGCCGATTGGCGGCGAGGATGGCTTTCAGATCGCGAATGTTCTGAAAGCCGCGACCATCCATCAGCTTGCCGCTCGCATCGACCAGCGAAGCGAGCGTGTAGGCGAAGTCGTGCCCAGCGCGGTCAATGCCGGTGATGCGATCGCCTTCCTCCAGCCCGCGATAGCGCGTACGCCAGCCGCCGAGAATGTCGAAGTTTTCCAGTGCCAGGCCGACGGGATCGAAGCGCGCATGGCACGCTGCGCAGGACTTGGATTTCGTGTGCAACGCCAGCAGGTCGCGAATGGTCTTCGCTCCACGAATATCCGGCTCGACGGCGGGGACGCTCGCTGGCGGCGGTGGCGGCGGCTCGCCGATGAGCCGCTCCATGATCCACGCGCCCCGCACGACCGGCGACGTGGTGGTGCCGTTCGCGGTGACTTTCAAAATGGCCGCCTGCGTGAGCAGTCCGCCGAGTGGGCTGCCTTTCGGTGGCGTGACTTTACGCATGGCCGAGCCGCTGAGCGGTGCGAGCTGGTAGTGGCTTGCGAGCCGGTCGTTGGCGAAAACGAAATCCGCATCGACGAGCACGCGCGCGGGCAGGTTCTCACGAATCATGGCGGTGACGAAGGCACGCGTCTCCTGCTCCATGCTCTCGACGAGGTAGTCGTCGAAGCGATACTCGGGATAGAGACGGATGTCGGGTTCGTCGCGCCGGACGTGGCGGAGATTAAGCCAGTAGTCGGTGAAGTTTTTCACGAAGCGCTCGAAGTCGGCGCCGGCAATGAGGCGCGTCGTTTCGCTGCGCAGTGTGCCGGCGTCGCGGAGGCGTTTGTCGCGAGCGAGTCCGGAGAGTCGGGAATCGGGTCGCGTGTTCGTCAGGAAATGCGAGAGCCGCGAGGCGATGGCGACGTGATCGTCGTCGCGTTCCGGCTCGCGCAGATAAAGGAAGTGGGCGGAGCAAAGGAACGCCTTGTAACCGGCCAGCAGGGCTTCGGCGAATGGAACGCCTGCATTCAGCCGGGCGAGGACGAGTTGCTCAAACTTCTGCAAGGCTTCGTCGGCAACGGGTTCACGTGCGGCGAGGTTCACGAAGCGGCGCAGGAGCCGCTTCACATCTGCCTGAGGCTGCGCGGAGACGAGTTCGACGCCGAGATTATCGAACAGCACGCGATGCGATGGCGGCGGCCATGTGGCGGACGAGATTGGGCCTTCGACTTCGAGCCATTGGAAGGCGACGCCGGGCTGGCCACCTTCGGGAAACGGAGGATAGCGATAAGTCGGCGGGCCGCCCTTCACATTCCGCGCCAGCGGCACCGGGAGGCCGAGCAGGCTGTATTCAAAAGTCTCGCGCTCGCGCAGACGAATCGTGGTCTCATAAGTCGCCACTTCAGGCCGGATGTCCATGATCCCGCCGGTGGCACGGACATCGCCGGAGACATCCGGTCCCGAGGGCTTGCGTGCGCGAAAGGTCATCGGCACGGGCTGCGTGGCGGGCTTGAGTTCGTAGCCTTTCACCTGCACCACGGCGCGTGCAGAGAAGCGCACCTTGTAATCACCGGGCAGCTTGGCGATGAAGCCGCGCGGATAGCCGTAGTAGGGCCAATGCGCGGAACGGAAGAGCGCGAGTTCGAGCGAGGGGGCATCGCGCAGCGCATCGAGCTGCTTCGCATCCACGGCCTTGCCGTCCTTGGCGAAGAACATCGCCTCGCGCTCGCCGAAGGTGGAGTTTCCGGGAAACAGGCTCGTGCCGACGGCGCGGAATGTCGTTACCGGTGGCGGCGCCGCGCCGTTGGCTATCGCCTCACGCAGCGCGGCCTCCGCGGCATCGAGGTAGGTCGCGAGCTGCACGCGCGACATGTCGAGCACCTCGGTCGTCTTGTTGAAGTGATGCCCCTCGCGGTCCTCCGGCAGGATGTCGCGGATGTCGAGATGCGGGAACTGCAGCACCTCACGGAGGTTCTGCTCATACTCGTCGCGATTGAGCCGCCGCATCGGGCCGCGTCCGTGGGCGAAGACTTCGGCGTGATCGGAGTCGTAGAGTGCCGTCGCGAGTAGCTTCAGCATCGCGCTGCGCTCCGCAGCGGGGAGCTCTTCGGCCTTCGGCGGCATCTCACCCTTCTCGATGCGATCGTGAATGCGAATCCATCGCTCGCGCTTGGCGTGATCCTTCAGGTCAAAAGAAAGAGAAGTGAGATCGAGACCGCCTTTGGAATTTTCCTTGTCGTGGCACTCGATGCAGGAGCTCTTAATGAGTGGCGCGAGTGTTTCCGGCATGGCCCCGCTAACGTTATGACCGAGAGCAAGGACGAGGACGGCGAGCGGAGGAAGCAGTTTCATGGTCATCGGGCTTTTCTCTCCCTACCGCTGCACGTTGAGACATTCAGCAATATGAGCGCTGTCGTAGGCATGGACATTGGTGATGCGCATCTCCTCCATGCCCGTGCTCTTTTCGACGGCGCCCTCGATTTGATCCACCAACTGCTCACGCTGGAGCCGCCAGACGACCTTGCCATTCGCATCGATCTCCGCGAGCAGGTCGCGGCCTTCATCGGCGTTCTTGAGATGATAATCCCCGCAGGCGACGAGCACATTCCCGCTGCGCAGCCGCTGCGTGCCCAGCAAATAGCGGCAGGAAAGTCCAAGCTCCTGAGTCGTCCAGCAAGTCAGTTGTTTTCCATCCGGACCCACGTGCAACAACTGGCAGCCTGTCGAGGTGGAGACAAACAGCGAGCCATCAACGAGCTGCGTCATGGCAAAGGCCTTCTTCACCGTGGGCGATGGCGTGAGCAGCGGCTCGAGCGGGATCGATTGCAAGACCTTGCCCGTTTCCGCTTCGACCTTGAGGACCGTCTTGCGTCCGTATTGGCCCACCCAGAATGCATTCGCGCCCGGCACCGCGCGGATCATGCGGTAGCGGAAGTGCAGCGGATCATCCTTGAGGTCCGGTAATGGCGTCTCGCTCACCACCGCGCCGCTGCGATCCACCACGCGAATCTGGCTCACGCCGCTGTCCATCAGAGCAAAACGCGCACCGCCATCGAGCACTGCGCAGCTGTTCGCCTCCGCCCCCTTGTCACCGCGACGCGCTGCATGTTCCAGCACGAGCTTCTTCGCCGAATCAAAGACCGCCAGACCGCCACGATGCGCAAACGCGACGCCGCCATCCGGCAGACGCCATGCGTCATAGATGCCGCCGTAGCCGGGAAGCTTCAGGATGTCCGTGACCTTGCCAGCGCGGTTGACCTCGATGACCTGATTATCCGCCGCGAGCAGAAAGCGCGGCTCGGCGCGAAGACTCATCGTCATCCAAGCACAGGTCAGGAAGAAAATTACCGGTTTCATGGTTTGGCCGTGCAAGGGTTGAGTGATGTCGTCGTCATCCGACTGGCATTCTATGCTGTGGGGCGCTGACTTTGATGAGCTTGGAGAGGGCTTCATCGCCCGCGCGTTTCGGGTCCTAGCCGGGCGGGAGGAGTGATGGCTTGGCGAGCTTGCTGATAACTTGCTTCAGCGTCACTGCCCGCGAGACATCTTTGCCTGCGGCCACGTCTTCCTCGCGGAATTTCGCTAGCAGGATCTCGCCCACGCTGTTGCGACCACGGTCATAGGTGATCCAGATGAGTCCGTCCTTGGACTGCACACCGTCGGGGTAGGACACGCCCCCTCGTTCATCGAGCAGCAGGCCGTCGTTCCACGTCGCGCCGTCGTCGGTGGAGAGCTGCGCGGTGAGATGGCTGCGCCCGGTAAACTTGTAATGATTCACCAGGAGAAGATTGCCCGAGGACAGGCGGCGGATGAAGAAGCGCGAGCCGGGATTCCTGATGCTGCTGGCCTTCGCTTCGCTCCAGGTTGCGGCCTTGTCCGCCGAGTGACTCTCCCAGAGAAAGCCGCCGCCGGCGCGGATGAGCATCCAGAGGCGCCCGTCCTTGAGTTCGGTCACCATGCACTCCAGCGCCCACTCCGGGGCTTTGAGCGCGCCGTGCAGTTTCCAAGTCCTTCCATCATCGGTCGAGATGCCCACGCCTTGAAGTTGCTTCGGTCCAGCAAACCACCCGTGGATCGGGTCCTCTGCGTGTGTCACGGGCATGATCCATTCGCCGGAGGAAAGCACAGTGGGTTTGTTCATGCGAAAGGCATACGGAGCATCGTAGCCGACGCGAAACTCGGCTCCGAACACTGGCGGCGCAGCATCGGGGTCGTCGCAGGTGCGTGCCCAGACATCGTGCTGAGCGGTGTCCTTGTTGCCGCGATTGAAGACATACCAGAGCCGCCCCTTCGGATCGATCCACAGCGTGGGGTCGAAAACTCGGGTGCCATCGTTCGTCGGCAATGCGATCGCTTCGGGCGGCGTGAAGGTCTTGCCCGCATCGTCGCTATAGGAGAGCACCACTGTGTTGTCCGGTGCCGGCTCCTTCGTCCCTCCGGTGAACCAAGAAACAAAGAAGCGCCCCTTCGCGGTGTGTTCGCTGCCTGGTATGCCCTGCCAGGTCCGCTTGGTGAGATCGATGGTGACAGGTTCAGCCGCATACAACGCGGCGAGCGGCGCGAGCAGTAGGGCGGTGAGGAGGGTGAGGGTTGGTTTCATGGCTCGTCGTTGGGACTTTCACAAAGCTCACTTCACTGGCAGCACGATGCGCGAGAGTGCTCCTGGCTTGTGGTGCACTTGCTCGGTGGCGATGGCGGTTTTGCTGCTGGTGATGCCTTCGGCGGTGTTGGGGTTGCGGTCGTAGAGGGGGAAATCGGCACCACTGATGTCGACACGGAATTGATGGCCTTTGGCGATGGTGGCGGCGACGGGGCCGAGATCGACGGTGATCTCGTAGACCTGACCGGGCTGCATCAGTTCGGGTTTGAGCAACGAATTGCGATACCGGCCACGCAGGATGCCGCGGGCGATGTTTTGAGCGAAGCCATCGGGATGCACGTCGATGAGCTTCACGGCCCAGTCGGCATCGGGGGTGTCCGTGGAGACGTGAAATTTGGCTTCGGCGTTGCCGGCAAAGGTGAGCGGATCACTCATCGGTTCGCTGGTGTAAACGAGCACGTCGTCGCGATCCTCGGTGGCGCTTTGATCGACGGGACCCCACATGGCGGCTTTGAGCGGGCGTGCTTTGGTGATGGGGTTGGAGGGGGTGGGTTTCGCGGGGTCGGCACGGAAGGTGTCGGCGGACTCGTCTTGCGTGGGAGCTTCGCGAGAGATGCGACCATTGCCTTTGCGCGTGTTCGCGTTGCCTTTGGAATGCAGGTAGAACGAGGTGGCGGTGAAGCCTTCGGGTGGCCAGGTTTGTGCGTCGTGCCAGACGTTGTCGCCCATGGAGAAGTAGCGCACAGGTGGGAAGGGTTTCGCGAGCGCTGAGGGATCGCGTTTGAGATGGCGGTCAAACCAATCGATCTGAAGCGCGAAGGTATCCACGGCGGCATCAAGTCCAAACTCGACTTCGGCGACTTTCGATTTCCCCACGCTGCCGTGATCCCATGGACCCAGGATGAGGCGCTGCTGCTGCCGGGTCTTCGGATCACGCGCCTGCTTTTGCATGATCATAAAATTACCCACCGACTCGCGCGAAAAGAAGTCGTAGTAGCCGACGACGTGCAGCGCGGGCAGCGCGAGGTCGGGCAGTCGCGGCGTGAGATCAAGTCGCGTCCAGAAGCCGGTTGGTTCCGGATGAGTAAGAAACGCATCGAGCCAGGGCATCTGCCAGCCAATGGCGTCATCGACCTCACTGAGCGGCAGACGCATCAAGGCCTCGTTCATGTCCGTTGGCTTGACGCCTTCAGGCTTCACCGTATTGCCTGCGATCCAGCCCGAGATGAGCGCGAGTCGCACGGAACCACCGAGGTAGAGGTTCCGATAAAAGCTGCTCCACGTCGCCTGCGGCGCGATGGCGGCGAGACCGGGCGGATTCTCCACGGCCGCCTGCCACTGGACTGCGCCAACATACGATCCCCCCATCATGCCCACGCGACCGCTGCACCAAGGCTGGCGCGTGATCCATTCGATGGTGTCGTAGCCGTCCTGCCCTTCGTTGTTGTAGGGAGCCATCACGCCTTCGGATGCCCGCGTTCCGCGACAGTCCTGCATCACCGCGATGTAGCCCGCCTTGGCAAATTTCTCCGCCGGGCCCTTCGCCTTCGTTCGATCATACGGCGTGCGCATGAGGACGACTGGAGCCTTGCCCACGGCATCATCACGATAGATGTCGGTGGCGAGTTTGATGCCATCGCGCATGGGCACGGCGATGGTTTCGATTTTGATCTCGGCAAATGAAGTGATGCAAAATGCCACTTGAGCGGCGAACAGGATGAAGTTGAATTTCATGAACCGAAGAGGGAGGCCATGCACGTTGACTGAAAACACCGGCGCGTTTGAGCAGCGGATCGCGAACCCTCAAACACTTACGCGATGATCTCGCGCACCACTTCGCCATAGACGTCGGTGAGGCGGAAATCCCGGCCAAGGTGCCGCCACGTCAGCTTTAGGTGATCAAGGCCGAGCAGGTGCAGCATCGTGGCGTGCAGGTCGTGAATGTGGACTTTGCCGGACACGGCGCGGTAGCCCATGTCGTCGGTCTCGCCGAAGGTGAGGCCGCCTTTGATTCCGCCGCCGGCCATCCAACTACAAAAGCTTTCGGGCTGGTGCTCGCGTCCGTGCTTGTCGATCGGCGCGGTGCCGCTGAGGTCCTGGCTCCACGGTGTGCGGCCGAATTCACCGCTCCACAGCACAAGCGTGTCATCGAGCAGGCCGCGGGATTTCAGATCCTTGAGCAGCGCGGCGATGGGTTGGTCGGTCTGGGCGCAGAGTTTGGGCAGGTTGCCACGAATGTCGCCGTGATGATCCCAGCCGCCGGTGGTGATTTGCACGAAGCGCACGCCGGATTCGCTTAGCTTACGCGCGAGCAGGCAGGCGCGGGCAAATTTGTCGGTCTCCTTGCCGCCGACGCCGTAGAGGTCGAGCGTGGCCTTGCTCTCCTTCGAGATGTCCACGATGGCGGGCGTGGTGAGCTGCATGCGCGCGGCGAGTTCCATGTTTTGGATCATGCCTTCCATGTTCGCATCGCCCTGCAGAGCACCAGCAAGACGACGGTTCATGCGGGCGATGAAATCCATGCGCTGGTGCTGGATGGCGTCGTTCTCGGAGACATTGCGCAGGTTCTCGACCGGCAGCGTTTTGCTGTCGAGTGGCACGGTGAGCTTCGTGCCCTGATGGATTGCGGGCAGGAAGGCGGAGCCATACTCGCGCACGCCGCCGCCCTGGATGCTGACAAAGCTGGGCAGGTTCGAATTTTCGGTGCCGAGTCCGTAGCTGACCCACGCGCCCATGGAGGGCCGCACCTCGGCAAAGGCGCCGGTGTGGAATTGCAGGGTCGCTCCGGCGTGCTGCGGGTTGTCGGCATTCATGCCTCGCAGAAGACAAATATCATCCGCCACAGTGGCGAGGTGGGGCATCAAATCGGAGATCATCAGGCCCGATCCGCCCCGCGGACGGACCGGGGCCATGGCCTGGAGCGCGAGGAACTGCTCCGTGCCCACCTGGGTGACTTCCTTGCGCAAGGGCGAGTCGATCTTCCGCCCATGCCTGCGTGTGATGAAGTCCTTCGGGTCAAAGAGGTCCATCTGGGACGGACCACCAGCCATGAAGAGGAAGATGACGCGCTTTGCCTTTGGCACCATGCCGGGAATACGATCTGCGAGCGGATTCGAGGCGGCGCGAGCGATGTCGTGCAAGGCGAGGGCGCCGAAGCCGCAGGCGGTGCGCTGGAGCAATTGGCGGCGGGTGATACCAGAGTTCATGATAGATGCGGCTGAGGTGGTTAGAGGCGAAACACGAACTCGTTAGAAGCCAGCAGGCTGTGGCAGAGTTCGCGCCACTTGATGGACTCGAGGGCGGGGCGGCCTTTGACGGTGGTGATCAGCGGCTCCACGCCGCCGAGGAAGGCGAGTGATTCGTCGCGCTCGGTGGAGGTGATAGGTCGGTTGAAAACTCGGAGCCAGAGGCTTTCGAGGCGCGCAAGTTCGTTCGGTTCGTCGGCAAGGAGCTTGTCGGCTAGCGTGGCGGCGCGTTTGCGGAAGAGGTCGTTGCTGAGCAGAAAGAGCGACTGCGTGGGAACGATGGTTTGATTGCGCTGGCCGGCGGTCATCGCTGGGTCCACGAAGTCGAAGAACGCTCGCAGGCGATCCGGACCGGCGCTGGAACCTCGGAACACAGGCAGGTAGAGCGTGCGCTCAAACTCCTGCGAGGGTCGCGGTGCTTTGTGCGAGTAGTTCGGTGGATTGACGCCTTTCAGGGCCAGAGCGCCGCAGTTCTCGGGGTTCTCCAGCACGAGTGCTGGGCCGCCGCTGTCGCGGGTGAGTTCGCCGCTGATGGCGAGCATGGAGTCGCGCATGGCCTCGGCATCGAGCCGCTGGCGGTTCATGCGCCAGAGGAGTCTGTTATCGGGATCGAGCTTCATGGCCGCAGGGTAGTTCGCACTGCTCAGGCGATAAGTGCGGGTCAGCACAAGCGAGCGAAGGAAGGCTTTCTGCGACCAGCCACCCTCCATGAAGCGTGTGGCGAGATGGTCGAGCAGTTCGGCGTTCGACGGCAAATCGCCGCGCGCGCCGAAATAGTCCACGCTGGGCACGATGCCGGTGCCGAAGAGCTTTTGCCAGATGCGGTTCACCGCCACGCGTGCGGTGAGCGGGTTGCGTTTGTCCGCGAGCCAGTCGGCGAGTTGCAGCCGTCCGCTGTGGCCCTCCGGGATTGGGGTAAACTTGCCCCACGAAGCTACCCGCATCGCGCCCCGCGACACCATCGCGCCCGGCGCATACGGGTTGCCGCGAATGTAGATGGGCATGTCTGCGGGCTTCAGACCGTCGCCCATGGCGAAGGCCCTCGGGGTCTTGTCTTGGAAGAATTCGGCGTGTTTGATGGTGTCGCCGAGTTTCTTGGTCTGAGCGTCGAGTTCGTCGCGCCGTTTGGTGAGGGCGTATTTGTCCGTGGCGGCGATTTGCGGCGTGGGCGCGTCGGCTTGGCCGAGAGCAGCGAGCTGCTTGGCTAGGGCGGTTTTCTCGTCAGTGAGCTTCTTTTGATCGGCCTTGAGGCTGGCGATGCGTTGCTGTGTTTCGTTTTCGAGCTTTTTCCGCGCGGCGAACTGCGCAGGCGTTTCGGGCAGGACGGTGCTGTTCAAGGTGCTCCACACGCCCATGTCCGGC
The DNA here is from genome assembly GCA_945874145.1 of Akkermansia muciniphila. GTDB lineage: Bacteria > Verrucomicrobiota > Verrucomicrobiia > Limisphaerales > SXTU01 > SXTU01. The sequence goes on along the minus strand of CAMCFN010000017.1, from coordinate 54,947 downwards.
ATTTTGTGCGAGGAAGGTGAACTGCGCAGGGTGCCCGCGATGCCATAGTAGTCGACCAGGCCGATGGGGTCGAACTTGTGATCGTGGCAGCGCACGCAACCCAGCGTCATGCCCATGAATGCGGTGCCAATCTTGGCCACCTGCGTGTCGATGTGATCCGTCTCCATCTTCGCCTTGTCGGGATTCACGATCTCAATGTCACCCACCATGAGGAAGCCGGTCGCGACGATCTTTTCGGCGCGGTCCTCGGTGGATTTCGCCGGCATCAAATCACCCGCGATCTGCTCGCGGATGAATTCGTCGAAGGCCTTGTCCGCATTGAACGCGTTGATGAGATAGTCGCGATACCGCCAGGCGTGTTCTGCGAAAACGCTGTTCGAGGTGCCTATCATGTCCGCGTAGCCCGTGAGATCGAGCCAATGCCGCGCCCAGCGTTCGCCGAACGCCTTGGAGTTCAGCAAGCGGTCCGCGACTTTTTCAAAAGCCTGCGGTGAGCGATCGTCGACGAACTCTTTGATCTCGGCCGGCGTCGGTGGCAGGCCGGTCAGGTCGAGGCCCACGCGCCGCAGCCAGGTGTAACGATCCGCCTCGGAGACCGGGCGCAGCTTGGCGCGATCGAGCTTTGCGAGAATGAACCGATCCACCGGATCAAGCGGCCACGCCTTGTCGTTCACCGACGGCGGCTTTGGATCGGCTACCGGCTGGAAGGCCCAGAACTTTTTCCCCTTCTTGAGGTCGATGGTCGAAACGGCTTTTGCTGGACTGCCGCCACCACGCGGATCAGGAGCTCCAGTCTTGACCCATTCTTCCAGGATCGCCAACTCGGCGGCCGGCAGCCGATCCTTCGGCGGCATCGCGAGGTCGTCGTCCACGCGGCGCACAGCCTTGATGAGCAGACTTTTTTCGACATCCCCGGGTTTGATCGCCGGGCCATGATCGCCGCCGCTGACCCACCCGCTGCGCGAATCGAGCGCGAGTCCGCCTTGGATCTTCTTCTCGTGCGAGTGGCACGCGAAGCAACGCTGCTGCAACACGGGCAGCACTTTGGATTCAAAGAACGCGTTCCCTTGCCCGACTGCGCCAAGGACCGGCATCCATGGGCAAAGCATTCCTGCCCCAGTTATTATGAGGAACTGCAGCCGGAGCGAGTTTGTGGACATGGTTTTCATGAGCGGGAGCGCGGATGTTCTTCCCGCAATCTCATATCTTCTCTTGCGCAGGCGAGATGATGGCGCATCACCGCCGCCGCCGCCTCGGAGTCACCTCGTTCGACCGTTTCAAGAATCGCGGCGTGATGCTCGATGCCGGTTAACTTGCCGACGCGTCCAATTGTTCGCTGCCGGCTGGCAAGCCCGATCTCCGCGAGCGAATCCAAAATGAGCCGGAACATCTGGTTCCCGCTCGCCTCGGCTAACGCGCGATGAAAGGCCATATCTACCTCGATCGCACGCGCATTGTCCGGCGCGTCAACGAGCTGCTGATGAATGCGCCGGAGTGACCGGAGATGAGCCGGCGTGGAGTTTTGAGCCGCCAACCGCGCTGACTCCGGCTCGATGGCCATTCGGGTCTCGTTCAATTGTCGCAAGCGCTCCTCCGCGTCGGGGATGAGCATTTCGAGCGAGCCATTCAGCGGCTTGTGCAACTTGTCCACGGCTTTAATCCCGACGCCGTGCTGGATCTCCACCAGGCCCTGCGACTCCAGTCGCTTGGTCGCCTCGCGGACGACGCTGCGGCTCACGCCGAGCTGCACAGAAAGCTCACGTTCTGTGGGCAGCCACCCATCTTCCTCCGCCCGACTTCCGCGGATGATGCTGGCAAGTTGGTGGCAAACTTTCTGAACCAATGAAGGCGGCCTGGCAACGGCATCGAATACCATGTCATAAGCTTATCAGGTGGTCAGGCCACAGTTCCAGCCGAATTTTGATTCGTCCATCATAGCTGTCTTGGGCGGAGGACACGGCGGTTCCCCGTCTCCCGGCATCTGCCGCACGAGCAGATGAAGATTGGCCACGTCCCCCATCCGATCCCAGTCGGCGTCCAGGCCCAGGCGCACGACGCCCAGCACCAGGATCTGCCAACAGTTCTATGCCGGTGCGGCACTTGGCCTGTTTGCCTGGCAGAATTTTGGCTTCGAGGAGGGCGGAAGATCTCGGGCTTGAGCGTGGGCTGCATCCAGACCCCGTTCCTTGCCCGCGGGGATGGGGGGCAACTCGTCGCGGCGCTTTAGGGCAGGCGAAGCTTCTCGCTGAGGGGTGGGTTGCAAATCGGGCTGGTGGGGGAAGCGCTGACGCATGATGCAAAGGGCAGGCGAGTGTTACGGGTGCAGAGAACCAAACCCCTGCAAACGTTCAATCTTCGCCCCCACATTCGCAGCCCATCAACCCCACTAAAAACCCAATGCTGGCAGGGCCATTCAACGTTGTGCGGCGGGCACGCAGTCGGCAAAGCGCCGGGTGGAGACCGCCACGGCCCAGACCATGATTTCATCAAGCACGGTGGCAAGAATGCCGCCGTGGGTCACGCCCTTAAAACCAACGTGCTCGGCCTGCGGGGTGGAACCGGGTGTGGACTGAGCGCCCATCCGCCGTGAATCGGAGTTTTAATGCCATGAGCGTTGGACGCCCCGCAAACGAAGCAGGAATGACTCTGCGGAAGCGGGGTCATGCGAAAGGTTGGAGCCGAGAGCCCCTACACCTTCATGATTTCCTGCTCCTTCGTCGCCAGATGGGCTTCGACCTTCGCGATATACTGGTCCGTCAATTTCTGCACTTCGGCCTCAGCCGTCTCCACCTCGTCCTCGGAGACGCCGCCGCTCTTGCCTTCCTTCTTCAGGGCTTCCAAGGCGTCTCGGCGGATCTGCCGGACGGCGACTTTGCCGGTCTCAGCCATCGCCTTCACCGCTTTCACGAATTTCTGGCGGGTCTCCGTGCTGAGGTCGGGCAGCACGATGCGGATGAACTTTCCCTGCACGGCGGGGTTGAGGCCAAGGTTGGCCTTCTGGATGGCCTTTTCGATGGGGCCAATGCTCCCGGCGTCCCACGGCTGGATCATTAGCATGCGGGACTCGGGCACGGAGATGTTGGCCAGTTCTTTGATGCGCATCATCGAGCCGTAAACCTCCGCCTGGATGTTCTCCACCAAGGCGGGCGAGGCCTTGCCGGTGCGGACTCCGGAGAACTCATGCTGCACATGCTCCTCGCTCTTGAGCATTTTTTCCTCTGCTTCCAGTAAGACGTCGTCGAGTGCCATAGGTTAGAAAGTGGACAGGTGTTAGTTGATCGCGGTGAGTTCAGCAACGGTGAATGCGCCCAGGCTGCACTAGGCCGTGACCAAGGTGCCGACCTTTTCGCCCATGACGACGCGCTTGATGTTGTGCGGCTTGAACAGGTCGAAAACGATGATGGGCATTTGGTTGTCCATGCAGAGGGCGAAGGCGGCGGCGTCCATCACCTTGAGCTGCTGGGAGAGTGCAGCGTGGTAGCTGATCTGCGAGTAGCGCTTGGCCGTGGGGTTTTTCTTCGGGTCGCTGTCGTAGATGCCGTCCACCTTCGTGGCCTTGAGAATGACCTGTGCGCACATTTCATTGGCCCGCAGGGCGGCGGCGGTGTCAGTGGAGAAGTAGGGGTTGCCTGTGCCGCCGGCGAAGATGACCACGCGGCCTTTTTCCAAGTGGCGCACGGCGCGGCGGCGGATGAAGGGCTCGGCCACCTGGGTCATGCTGATGGCGCTCTGGACGCGGGTGGGGACATCCTGTTTCTCCAGCGCGTCTTGCAGGGCAAGGGCGTTGATGACGGTGGCCAGCATGCCCATGTAGTCGCCGGTGGCTCGCTCGATGCCACGCTCGCTGCCGGAGAGCCCCCGGAAAATATTTCCGCCACCAACCACAATCACCAGTTGGACGCCCAGCGCATGGATCTCCGAGATTTGCTGCGCCATGTCCTGCACGACTTCCGGTGAAATACCCGAGCCAGCTTCGCCACCGAGGGCTTCGCCACTGAGCTTGAGCAGGACACGTTTGAACTTGGGTTGAGGTTTGGTGCGAGTGGGCATGGAATCAGGGGGAGATGAAAGGCAAGGAAACCTGCGCGCAGTGAGGAGCGGGGCCGGCCAAGTATGGTTTGCGCAACATGGGGAAGTGTTTGTAATGCCCTACGCTGCGGGCGTCAAACGAAAGGGCGGTCAGGCTGCGGTCTTGCCTGGTTCAATGCTACCGCTGTGCCCGCCGCCAGAGTTCGAAGTGGTAGAGCGCCACCACCACGAGCGCATGTTGGATCTTCCCCGACGCGACCAGCTCCGGCAGTTCCGCCACGGGCACGAGGTGCGTGCGGATGTCCTCGCAACTGTCGAACTCCACGGAGTGCGTGAGCCGGCAGTTCCGCACGAGCAGCGTGTGGCAGGTGTTCGACATGATGGCGGGGTTGGGGAAAATCTGACCGATGAGTTCCGCGCGGTCGCCTTCGTAACCGGTTTCCTCCCGCAACTCGCGCTGGCCACCCAGCACCGGCGACGTGTCTTCCGCGTCCATCACGCCGCCGGGAATCTCCAGCTCGACGGTGTCCGAGCCGTGGCGGTATTGCTCCACCATCACCAGCTTGTCGTCCGGCGTGACGGCGATGACGTTGACCCAGCTTCGAGTGTCGAGGACGAAGAAGTCGTGCTCCGCTCCCGTGCGCGGCGAGCGCTTCACATCCGTGCGCACGGTGAAGATGCGGAAGTCCGCGAGCTGCTTGGAACTGAGGACGGGCCACTTCTCAATCATGACTGCGGATCATCGGGCGGGGAGTGGGGAGTTGAAAGTTGAAAGTTGAGAGGAGGCTTGAAGTCCGGGGCTTCTCTCAGCGCTCAACTTTCATCTCTCAACTACTTTTCTGCCGTGATTGCGACGCTCTTCAGCAAGGTGGTGGGCGCGTTGGTGGTGCGAATGAGGATTTGCGCCCACTTCATTTTGTCGGAGCCGGTGAAGGCGTGTTCGTTGGTGCCGGGCTTGAAGGGCGCGGAGTCCACGACGGGCAGGCCGGGGTGCGTGTTCGGGCGGAAGCGGAGGACGACATCGCCGTCGCCGGGCTTGTTCTGCCAGTTCAGGCGCAGCGTGTAGCGTGCGCCCTGCTTGAGCGGGATGAGGTCGCCTTCCCAGGCGGTCTTGGTGGGATACCAAGCGTCCGGTAGATTCTTACCTAGCCAGTTAGCAGCAAAAGCTGGATTCCTAACCAGATTCGCAGGCTCCACCTTGGTCGAAAAAAACGGCCACCAAGCAAGCGAATCAAATTCGCGGGCAGTGCTGACGTTGGTGATGCCGGGCAGCAGGGTAAAATGCAGAAAGCTCATCTTGTAGTCGCCTTCATCCAGCCCTGCCAACACGAAGCGCCCATCTGAATCGGCCAGAGTCGAATGAGTCGTGCCGAGCAGCAGAACTCGGACTGGACCGCCGTGGGTAGCTCGAAGAGGGCGTCCTTCGGCGAAGACAGTCCCTCTGATTGAGTTGTTCCTGTATGGCGGCTTGGGATGCAGTTTTCCCAGCGTATGCAACAAATCCGCCACCACCCGGCTCGTCTCCAGTGCGCTTTCGAGGACGATGGGTTCCACCTCGGCGCGCTTATCGGCGAGCACCAGCGGACGGCAGCGGTCGCCGCGCTCCTTCGAGGAGGCGATGAGGCCGTCCATGCGCCGGAGAAAGCCGGCGAGCGCTTTCTCCTCCGTCTCGCCGAGGAGTTGCGGGCGGTAGCCGGGCAGATGGATGAGTTTCGCATCCACCCAGTTCTCCATCTTGCTGTGAACGTCGCCGCGAATCTCCGTCGAGTGCGGCGGCGAGCCGGTGTCCTCGACAAAGTGCAGCAGCGAGCCAATCCAGCGCGCGGCGTTCAGCGGCGTCTCGGTGCGGAGCGCCTGGAGCGCGCGGCGGAAATATGGTTCGTAGGTGCGCTTGACCTCGGGCACGAGGTGGTCAAGGTGCCGCTCCATGCCGGGGAAGAGCAGGTAGTCGTCCGCGTAGAAGAATTCGCCCTGCCGCTCGTAAGGCGTGCGGCGGTAGTCGCCCATCCAGCAGTAGTGGACGAGCTTCCGCGCGTTGGTGCCAAGGTGCTTCAGGAGCGCGTCGTCGGGTCCGAGGGCATCTAGCGCCGCCTGGGTGATTTCGCCATGCGGACCCCAGGCGAGGGCGCGAAGGCAAAAGCAAAGTGTGAAAAGGCAAAAGGCCAAGCCTGTCCGCGTGCGAAGACGTCGGAAGCAGGTTTGGGCTTTTGTTTCGGTCGAAAAACGCTGCGGCGCGGACATGGACTGCATGCGACGCACCGCTGGTTGAATTACAGTTCGAAATCCACGACCGTCACCTTCTCAATCAGGGGCAGGGCACCTTTCACAAAGGCCTGGTGGTCTGGGTGTGAAAGGTAGGCGTCACGCGCGGAGGCGTCGGTAAAGGTCAGCACAAAAGCGTGGGTATGCCCCGCGTTCAGGCCCTCCGGGCTGGTGTTCGGGCCGGAGATGAAGTCCTCGATGCCCGGGATGGTTTCGGAGAGGTCGAGGAGGGAGCCGAAGATCTGGTCGATCTGCTCCGGGGTGGTCTCGGCTTTGAACTGAACGAGTGCGATGTGTTTGACTCTGGCCATAGTTTTTTTAAGTGCCCGCGCCGGAAAAACCCCGTCGCCCGCACGTTTGAATTTTGGTGAGTATGGAGACTGGTGGGGCCAAGTCAAACGTGCGTTCCACGTTTGCGACTTCGCGCGCGGTGAAGCTCAGGGCAGAATGAAGAATTTGTTGTCTGCCAACCCCTCGGAGGTGGGCCCATCCCATCAGGGATTGATCGGGAGATTGACCCCTTTCCGGATAGTCGCAGTGGCCGTCGAAGTAATTGAAATTCCTGCCCAGCGAATGCGGCATCGGCACGGCGCTGGACACGGCCAGCGTGCCATTGGCAGCGGAAGCGTCCGAATAATTCACGCCGTCGATGTCGGTGATCATCCAAATCTCCGAGGGAGAGGTGGTGCCCAGTCCCGTGGCCAAGGCGGTTCCGGCCGCCACGAGCAAGCAGAGCCGTTTATGAGGGATCGGCGGCCCGGCTGCTGGGGTAGGATCCCCAAACATCAGGCTGGGATTGGTGACTTGTCCCGCGGCTCCACGGTTGTTCAGCACGAAGACCATCCGGGGGAGGTTGCCCTGATTGGTTGGCCTTTCCAGCTCACCTCGATTGCTGGGACAGGACCAATCGGTGTTCTCGGTGTTGCTCGAGCCGAGGAAACGGGCGAAGGCCCCTGTTCTGTGGCTGAGATAATTCGGCCCCGGGTTTGCAATAGGGTGCCGGATGCCCCGATTCACCGGGCCGGGGAGGTAGCCGTCCGATTCCTCCGCGTAAAGCAGGACGGCGAGCCCGATTTGTTTGAGGTTGTTCAGGCACTTGATCGAGTTGGCCTTTTCTTTCGCCTCGGCCAGCGCGGGCAATAGCATCCCAGCCAAGACGGCGATGATGGCGAGGACGACCAGCAATTCGATGAGCGCGAACCCACCTGCGAGTCGGCGCTGTGAGAACCGTCGACCTATGCCAGATTCCATGTGCTGGAGGAATTGCATCCGCATAAAGTTTCGCCAGAATTTCTTGAGTCAGCGGGCGGGGACAGATCGCCGCGAGATGTCTGGTGCTGGGAACAAACTTGCCTCGCCGCGCCCCTTGTGAAACGTTCGCCGCCTGTTTTATGACGCACGTCAAACTCCACATTCCGGGTCCGGTTGAAGTCAGCGAAAAAACCTTCAAGGCGCTCTGCTCGCCCATGATTGGCCATCGCGGCCAGGGCTTCAAAGACCTTGTCGCGAAGATGCAGCCGCAGCTCCAGACGCTGCTGGGCACCAAGCAGTTGGTTTACCTCTCCACCTCCAGCGCCTGGGGCGTGATGGAAGGCGCGCTCCGCAACCTCACCCAGAAGAAAGTCCTCTGCTGCATGAAGGGTGCGTTCTCCGACAAGTGGCTCGACGTCGCCAAACGCTGCGGCAAGGACGCCGAGGGCCTGCAAGTCCCGTGGGGATCGCCCATCCGTGCGGAGGCCATTGACGCCAAGCTGGCCACCGGCCAGTTCGACTCGCTCACGCTCATCCACAATGAAACCAGCACCGGCACCATGTCACCGGTCGCGGAAATCGCCGCGCTCAAGGTGAAGTATCCTGACGTGATGTTCATCGTGGACGCCGTCAGCTCGATGACCGCACTACCGCTGAACTTCGATGCGCTCGGCATTGATGTGCTGCTCGCGGGCACGCAGAAGGCGTTCGCCCTTCCGCCCGGCTTGTCGGTCTTCACCTGCTCGCCGGCCGCGCTCGCGAAGGCTGCGACCACCAAGGACCGTGGCTATTACTTCGACTTCGTGGAGTTCCAGAAGAACGCCGTGGACAACATGACGCCCAGCACGCCGAGCATCCCCCACGTATATGCGCTCGCCAGCAAGCTCGACGAGTTCTTCGCCGAGGGCCTCGAAGCGCGTTACGCGCGGCACACACAGACGAACCAGATGACGCGCGACTGGGCGGCGAAGCACGGCTTCACGCTCTTCCCCGAGACTGGGTTCGAGTCCATCACGCTCACCTGCGTGAACAACGGTGCGAAGCCGGGCGGGCGCGTCGTGGATGCCGCCAAGCTCCAGAAGCTCGTGAAGGAGCAGGGCTTCCTCATTGATGGCGGCTACGGGAAAATCAAGGGCACCACCTTCCGCCTCTCAAACATGGGCGACGAGACGCCCGCAACCATGAACCAGCTCTACGCCGCGCTCGACAACGCGATGGCGAAGCTGTGAGCGCCGAGCATCGCTCGCCAAGATTGGTCCCAAAGCCGAGTGATACTCGGCGCTCCGTCACTTCCTCAGCGTCTTCAGGAACGCGTAGAACTCCGCCAGTTCGGAATCTTTCAGCCCCGCGAGCAATCCGGTCGGCATGAGCGACACGCGTGTGTCCACCATGCTCGTCACTTCGTCGCCCAAGAGCCGCACCGTCGTGTCCGGGCCGGTCTGCACGAGTTTGGCCGTGGGAGAGTCATAGACCATGAAGCCCGTGTAGCTCCCGCCGGACTTGGTCGTGACCAGCTTCGGCAGATACGTCGGCGAGATGTCGCGGCTCGGGTCGAGGATGGCGATGAACAAGTCCTCGCGCGACAACCGGCTCGCCACGCCGGTCAGGTCCGGGCCGATGCGCGTGCTGGTGGAATGACAGCGATGGCAAGCGCGCTCCTCGTAAAGCTGCTGGCCGCGCTTCGCGTCGCCGGAATCCCATGCGATGGCGGGCAGGCGCTTGAGGAACGCTGCGGTGTCCTCGTCGCCGCCGAGGAGCTCCTTCGCGGCGGTGGGGTGCGCCTGCGCGAACCACTCGAACCACGGCGCATACGCCTTCATCAAGTCGCCGGCCTCGGTGACTTTGAAGGACTGGCCGCTCCACTTCGCGAGCAAGTTGGCCAGCGCGGTGCGAGCCGCTTTATCCTTTGGCGCAGAGCAGTGGCGACGCAGAGAAGTCAGCGCGGCGGCAAGTTCCTTTGGCGTGGCGTCGCCGCCTAATTTAGCCAGCGACTTTGCGGTGAGTTCCACCACGGCGGGCTGGAAGGAGCCGAGCGCAGTGACGAAGCGCGCGCGGTCTTCTGCTTGCGGCGCGCGGGCTAGCTGCCGCGTGATGGAGTCCTGCAAACTGACATGCGGCCATTGCTGGCGCAACGCGGGGAACAGCTCGGCATCGGGTAGGCAACCCAAGAAAGTGACGAACTCACTGGTCCACTCGAAACCGGAAAATGTCCCGCGCGTGAAAGCGCTTCTAAAGAACGTCGTGCGCTTGAGGAGGGCATCGGCTGCCAGCGGGATTTGATCGTTCGGCAAGCGGGCCGCAAACAGTGAATGGTCCGGCCGGCTGAAAGCGAGCGAGCCGATCAGGACTGGGCCAAGCTGTGCGTCGCGCTCCAGCAGACGACTGAACATGTTCGCCACACGCACGGGCCAGAAGGTGCTCGGCTCCTTCTTGTCCGCGATCATCTTGTGGTGCAGTCCGGCAACCGCCTGCGCGATTCGAGCAGTATTGTCCGCATTGCGTGGGCTGGGCAGTCGCGCGGTGACCATCAGGAAATGGATGTCGTCCTCCACAGGACTTGTATCAGTGAGTTTGGTGGTGACGCGTTCCAGCAAGCCCGGCGCCTCGGCAGAAAGCATTGCGAGCAGGCGGCTCAACTCGCGGTCAAGATCGGCGTCCTCGGACGGGAACGCGGGGGCGAGGCGCTCGACGACGTGCTGGCGCAGCGGCGTGGGAATGTCCTCGGTCTTGCTGGCCACGAAGCCGTCGTAGGTGTCGGGCTTGTCCTGCACGAGCTTCACGTCGCCGAGGCCGAGCTGGAGCAGGCGCACGGCGTCAAGCCGCGTGACCGGGTCGCGCGACGTGGCGGCGACGAACGCGGCGTTGTTGAAGTAATGCGTCTGCCAGTTCGGCTCGTCGCTGCGCTCGGGGCCGTAGATGCGCAAGATTCCGAGGCGCTGGCGTTCGGTGAGCTGGCGGGGTTGCGGTGTCTTCGAGAAACTCTCCATTCCGCGCTCGCGGGCAGCGATGGCTGTGGCTGCGCGCACGCGCCGGTCGTTCGAGTCGAGTCCGCGATACCAGTCCGGCGAGAGCTTCTCCCAGCGACGAGTCGAAGACAGTTCCATTTGCTCGTGCGCCTTAGCCCACGGTGCAAAGTTGGGCCGGCTGATGATTCCTTCCCAAGCAGCGCGCGCAACTCTCGGGTCCTTGTCACCAGTCAAGTAAGCGAGCAAATCGCGCCGCTCGAAGCTGTCTGGCCCTTTGGACAGCGCCCATGCAGTTCGCGCGACCAGTTCGGGTGGTGACTGTTTGTTGGATGCGAATGGCGCGGCGTGAGCTGGGTGCAGCGAGCCGAACACTTCAACGAGCACTTCAACAGCGCGAATGCGTTCCGCGACTGGGAGCGAATCGTCTCTGAGGGCTTGGTTGAACGCATCTTCGCCGAGTTCCTTCGCCAGCGGCACCCACTTCGCGCGCGACCAGCTTGCGAGTGGTTGCGGGGCGGCGAGGACTTCGCGGAGCGGCTGTGCCGGCAACTTCCAGTCGCCGCTCTTTGCACTGCTGTTGCCCACAGGCGGCGTTTGGAAGTCGCCGGCAAGGGCGGCGGAGTATTTCACACGGAAGACGCTGCCGATTGTGCCGCGTCCGCCGATGGCCACGAAGAGGTCGCCGTCCGGGCCGACCACGGCGTCCACGGGCGCGAAGCCGGTGTCGCCCGCCGTCTCCATGAAGACTTCCATCTGGGTGTCGAAGGTGCTGCCGCGTCGCGTGAGCGGGAAGAAGTAGATGCGTCCGTAGGTCCAGCAGATGGCGAAGAGGCCGTCGCGGTAGCGCTCGGGGAACGCGCGGTGGCGATAGACGAAGACGCCGGTGGGCGAGCCGCGGCCGATTTCCCAGAGGCGCTCGGTGTTGTCGGGCCAGGCGGGCGGGCGGTTCCAGGCGTGGCCCCAGCCCTTGAGCACCCAGCCGTGATGCGCGCCGGTGGCGATGTCGAACATGCGCGTGCCGGAATACCATGGCAGATGGTGGTCGCGCTCGCCGTCGGCGTCGTAGGTGAAGACGTGGCCGAGCGGATGGAAGTCGAGGTCGTAGGGATTGCGGAAACCGTGCGCGAGGACTTCGCTGGTCTTGCCGTCGGGGGAAATTCGGACGAGCGCGCCGGCGTTGACCTGCTTGATGGGCGAGCCGGGGAGTTTCGCGTGCTCGCTGGAGATGCCGGCGTCGTTGCCGCAGATGAGGTAGAACCAGCCGTCCGGTCCCTTCACGATGCCGTTGGCCGAGTGCTCTCCGTCGCGCTCGGTGCGGAGCCAGAACTCCGGTTCGCCATCGGCCACGCCGTCGCCGTCCGTGTCGCGCCAGCGGCGGATGCCACCGTCGCCGTTCATGATGAGGTCGTTGCCGTCGAAATACATTCCGTGTGCGCCGGACTTGCTGGCCTTCACGAAGAGCGTGGCCTTGTCGGCCTTCCCATCGCCGTCCGTGTCGTGGAGAATTTTCACGTAGTCCTTGCCCGCGACCACGATGCGGCCCTTCGAGTCCGTGGTCATCGAGAAGATGTCGTGCGCGAGGTCGTCGCCGGCGTAGAGCGAAACCTCGAAGCCGTCCGGCACGCGGAAGCCTTGGCTTACGGCGGCGGGGCAGGGGAGGGTCAGTAGCAAAGACGCCGACGATGCGAGCGACAGGCAGAAGGCGGCGTGGCGGTGCATGGTGAACAGACTTGCGGAAGACAGTAAGCGTTCACGATTGGCGCGACAACTGCCGCGATAGCGTGTGGCTGTAGCCGAGGCAGGGGTGGCAAGAGGCCGCTTTGCAAATCTGGGCGAGCCTTGGGCAAGTTACGGTGAGCCACTTGGAGGTCGTAGCTCCAGACTCGACCTGTATGAGACGAATCCTCTCCATCAGCGAAGTGTTGGAGACGCTGGCGACCCCGGTCGGTGCGGTGGAGGTGTTGGCCACTGGTGAGGCGGACTACGATGAGGGGGAAGCTCAGTTGGCCATGCGGTTAGATAGTTTGTTTCGTCCGGTGGAGGCCAAGGCAAGCGGTCACGGGTTGTCAGCGGCCATCCTGCCGCGTTCAGACACGGTAAGAATCAAACTTGATTGGGCCGAGGCGCTGCCGGCGGCGCGCGACATTTTTCAAGACTGGGTCAAGCGAGTGCACCAGTCGGTTACCAACGCGAAGAACCCTTAACTGAACACGCTTATGCTTGCCAAATACCACATCGAATACGCCATGAACCTCGGGCGGAATGCCCACGTGAACCACCATCAAACCGACGACCCCGTGGCGGCCGAGGAGTTTCTCGTCCATGTGCTGGAGCACGGATATCGGCTGCAGGCCATCCGCCACGAAGGCGTGGACCTGACACCGCCAGCGTTCGACAAATTGGTCAAAACGGCGGCGGGCATTCTTGCTTCGCGACACCTGTGTGTGTCGTTGGGCATCAAGCCTGAGGAGGAGCATTTCCGCTTCGGCTTCACGGCTTGAATGGACGGATCGGACGGCAGTGAAGTGCGCCCCTTTGCGGTGGGCGCGAGTCGGGGCTTACTTATGAAAACCAAGAATCTCTTGTTCGCTGTCTTGCTGGCAGTGGCTGGTTTTACCAGCCTCGCTGCGACGTTGGCTCCCAACGATCCAAAGCTCACTACGCGGGAGGTAATGCGGTCGAAACTCGAAAGTTCGCAGAAGGTGCTTGAGGGCATTGCCACCGAAAATTTCGCCACTATCACCGTCAATGCGCAACGGTTGGTGGTGCTCAGTCAGGTGGCGGGCTGGCAGGCCCGTCAGACGCCTGAATACAAGCAGTTGACGGCGGAGTTTAGGCGGCAGGCCGAGTCCTTGGTTAAGTCGGCCAAGGATGGCAACGCCGAGGCTGCGTCGCTCGCTTGGTTCCAGCTCACCATCAGTTGCGTGAACTGCCACAAGCATATCCGGGGCTCCCGCACAGTGGAGATCCTACGGCCCCCGGCTGCGGTGGTGGTGGCTGTTCGGTGAAACGCGGTAGCCTCATTGGCAACTAGATAGAAATGTGGATTCTGGGGCGCGCGGCTGACACCGGGGCGGTCGCAGAGCGGTGCCGGCGCGAAGTCAAGACTGGGCGCTAGTTGGTCCTGTTGTGCAGGCACAAGCACTGACACTTCGCTGCTGCGCCTGCGGGGGGCAGCGCCAGACAGTCCGTGGGCCTCTTCCCCCCCAGCGGGTCATTAGCGCATTTGGCTGATCAGCTTGTCGGGTTTGAACAAAGCACGGGCCGGGCTTGCTCAACGCTCCCGCCCGCAAACTCCCCACTGGCCCAGCAGTCGATCTTCAAAGCATAACGGACACCGGCGCATGGCAGCGATGTCGGCCCGGCTCCGTCGCGGAGCCCCGCTCCCAGACTAAAGCAGGCGCCGAGCTATTGTGCTTGGCCCGGTTTCAAAAAAACCACTTTCACACCGGCCTTCTTCTGCTCCGGCTTGTTAAACGTATCCATCAAGCTTGGGGGCGCGGCGGTGGTTTGTGTGACGGGCGCGGGCGCGTTGCCCACCGGCGCGAGGGCTTCGCGGAGCGCGCCTTCGACGAGCGAGGTGCAATGCACTTTGGTCGGCGGCAGCGGGCCGAGGTCTTTCGCGAACTCCTCGCCGCGCATGGCGAGGGCCTCGGCGGGGGTCTTGCCCTTGATGAGTTCCATCGCGAGGCTGGCGGCGGCGATGGCTGTCTCGCAGCCGAACGACTGGAAGCTGGCGCGGTCAATGACCTTGCGCCCGCCCTCCTCCTTGAACTTCACCCACACGCGAAGCATGTCGCCGCAATCGGCGTTGCCCACGGTGCCGATGGCGTCGGCGTTGGGCAGCTCGCCCATGTTCTCCGGATTCGCCATCGCGGCGGTGACGCGGGATTGGAAGTCGTCGGTCATATCGGGAGGAGCTTAAAGCAAAGACGCAAAGGCGCGAAGGTTAATGCACTTTCTCCCCACGGTCGTCTGTAGCAGGGGCATTTCGCTTAAACAACAGGCCGATGAGCAAGGCAACGGTGACGAGCGCTGTCGGACAACCAAGAATCAATAGCCCAGCTCCAACAAGGGTGAGGCACGAGTCGGTGAAAGCGAACAGTGGTATTCCCAAGCCAAGAAGAAGGCAGGTTAACCAGAGAAAATGTCGCGGTGCTCCATCCTTCGGTTCCGAACTCTTGAACGGATGTTCGGCTGCGCCCATGTCAGGAGTTCTCCAGTTTATATCTCGGCACCGTTGCGTCCACTTCCTGCGCCCAGGCGTCAATGCCGCCGCGCAGGAACTTGGCGCACGAAAAACCGTGGCCGGCGAAGTAGGCGGCGGCGTCGAGGCTCGCGGAGCCGTCGTGGTCGTAGAAGACCAGCAGCGCGTCGCGTGGGGCGGTGCCCATGAGGGATTGCACCAGCTCCTGGTTCACGAACTCCGCGCCGTCGAGGTGGATGGCATCCCATTCCTCTCGGGTGCGGATGTCCAAGAGGCGCAGTGTCTCGCCGCGCGCGCGGCGGTCGGCGAGTTCGCGGGGCGTGATTTCAATCTGCCGGTCCTGCTCGTGGCTGGCCTGAATGTGCGCGATGACCTCGGCGACGGGCAGCGGGCCGTTGCGCTCGCAGAGCTGGCCGAGCGTCTCCGTCGGCTGGAAGCCACAGCTTGAGCAGCCACCGAGGTGATATTTGCGGAAGAGCGCTCGTCGCGCGCCGGGGTAGGCGGCGAGCACGTCCTGCATGGTCGTCTGCGGAGAAAGGGAATCGGTCACAGTCACGGGTGAATTAACCACGGATGCAAGCGGATGGACACGGATTTTTGCTCGTCGCAAGGCTGTGGGTCGGGCACGTTCCACCCCATGGCAGATGACGTGATGACCCGCGTGCGGCAGCTTCTCCACGGGATTACTGCCGCCTTCCGCGAGCCGGGCGCGCTGATCAACGAAGCAGGGCCGTTCCCAGGGCTGCAAGCCTTCATCCACTTCTGGGTGTTGACGGCGAAGAGCTTCGTGAGGAATCGCGTGCCGGTGCGGGCTTCCGCCCTGGCCTACTCAAGCCTGCTGGCCTTGGTGCCGATGCTGGCGCTGGTTTTGAGCATTGCGCTTGGTTTCCTCCGTGGCGAAGAGGGGGAAAAGCACATTGAAACCTTCATTCATCACATCGTCGGCGCGGTTCTGCCTTCAGCGGAGGGAACGGTGGAGGCGCAGAAGGAGACGGTGAAGAAGATCAAGGACTTCGTCACCCAGCAGCAGACCAGCGCCGTCTCGGCCAGCGCCGCGCTCATGCTGGTGTTCATCGCGATTATGATGCTGTCGCGCATCGAGGACACCTTCAACGACATCTGGGGCGTGGACCGAGGCCGGAGCTGGTTCGCGCGGGTCACTCAGTATTGGGCGACGCTGACGCTGGGGCCGGTGCTGCTGGTGATGGTAATCGGCCTGACTTCCAGCACGGAACTGGAGGGATTCAAGGCCGTGCTGGCGGAGATGCCGCTGGGTATCGGCGCGGTGACAGCCTTCTTCTTCAAGTTTCTGCCCTACCTGCTGCTGAGCCTTGGTTTCTCCGTGTTCTACGTGCTGCTGCCCAACACCAAGGTCAACTGGCGGGCGGCGTTGGTGGGCGGCATCGTGGGCGGCTGCCTCTGGCAGTTGAACAACCTGATGAGCGTGCTCTACGTGTCGCGCGTGGTTTCCAACAGCAAGGTCTACGGCAGCCTCGGCATGGTGCCGGTGATCATGATTGGCCTCTATTTCTCGTGGCTGATCCTGCTCTTTGGCGCGCAGGTGGCCTACAGCTTTCAGAACCGGCGCGCCTACTATCAGGAGCGGCTGGTGGAAAGTCTGGATCAGCAGAGCCGTGAGCTGGTCGGGCTGCGGCTGATGGTGGAAATCGCGCGCCGGTTCCAAGCCGGACAGAAGGCACCCACCGGCACCCTGCTTTCAGAACTGCTCGGCGTGCCCACACGGCTGACTGGTCTGGTGCTGCTGGCCTTGATGGACGCGCGGATCGTCGTCGAAGTGAACCAGGGCGAGCAGGCTTACGCCCCGGCCCGGCCGCTTGAGGAGATTACCTGCCATCAAGTGCTGGCTGCGCTTCGCACGTCGGACAGCGGGACGCTGTTGCTCCGCGAATCCCCGGCCCGCGAACAAGTGCGTGAGCATTACCAACGATTCCAACTGGCGGAGAAAGCCGTGGCGGACAACGTCACCCTGGCGAGTCTCGCGGCGGCCCGGGCGAGCGGTTCCTGATACTTGACTGTGGCCTTCGGTGATGGAAAGCAGCTGGTTCTCTCAGAGGCGACATTGGGATTGCTTCCGGTCGGCGGCCCGCTTGAAAATGTGTGACATATGAATTCCCTTCGCATTCTGACTGCTTGGATTTTGGTCGTCAGTGCCCTCAGCGTCGCCCGAGGACAAGATTACGAGCCGCGTGTTTTCGCTAACCCTGCCGGGGCCAAGCTGCCTTACCGATGGCTCGCGCCGGCCAGTCTGGAGCCCGGCCGCAAGTATCCGCTGGTGCTCTTCCTCCACGGTGCAGGCGAGCGCGGCAACAATAACTCCGCGCAGCTCGTCCACGGGACCAAGCTTTACCTCGATGCAGCCAATCGCACGAAGTTTCCGTGCTTCGTCCTAGCACCGCAGTGTCCGGCCGGCAAGCAGTGGGTGGACATGCCGTGGGGCGGGGACAAGGGCACGCAGCCGCCACAGCCCAGCGAGCCGATGAAGCTGGTGCTGGAGCTGCTCGACACGTTGCCCAAGGCCACGCAGGTGGACCTCGACCGCATCTATGTCACCGGGCTGAGCATGGGCGGTTATGGCACGTGGGATTTGATCACGCGGTTTCCGGACCGGTTTGCGGCCGGCGCGCCGGTGTGTGGCGGGGGTGATGAGAACGTGGCGGCGCGCGCGGCCAAGGTGCCCATCTGGGCGTTCCACTCCGATGACGACGGAGTCGTGAAGGTCATCCGCACGCGCAACATGCTCGCGGCCATCCGGGCGGCCGGCGGCCAGCCGAAGTATTTCGAGTATTTCGGTCTCGGCCACGGTTCGTGGGGAAGGGCTTACAGCGAGCCGGAGTTGCTGCCATGGATGTTTGCCCAGCGGCGCGGCCAGCCGGACACTTTCAAGTTGCAGACCAAGCCGCCGGAGCTGCCCGCCGTGGCGAAGCTGCCGGAGTCGGATGAAGGCCTACCGGGAGCCGGTCCGCTGCGCCGTTACGACTGGTTCCGCAACCTGTGGCGGCAGAAGCGCATGACCTGGGCGGGCCGCGTGCAGCAGGACAAGGGCGCGGTGGTCTTCCTCGGCGACTCCATCACGCAAGGCTGGGGCGACACGCTGGGCAACAGCTTTCCCGGACTGAAGGTCGCCAATCGAGGCATAAGCGGGGACACCACGCGCGGGATGCTCTACCGGCTGAAGGAGGACGTGCTGGACCTTGCGCCACGATCGGTGGTGCTGCTGGCCGGGACGAATGATATTGAGGAGAAGGCCACGCCTGAGGTCATCGCCGGAAATGTGAAACTGCTGCTCGCCGCGTTCAAGGCGCACAATCCAAAGATGCCGGTCATCCTGTGCCAGGTCATGCCCAGCCACGCCAGCAAGAGCCGGTCGAAGGAAACCATCACGAAGCTGAATGAACTGGTGGCGGCCATCGCCAAGGGCAACGACCAAGTCACCTTGGTGGACACATGGACAGTGTTCGCCGATGCCACCGGCAACGCCAAGAAGGAGGAGTTCCCCGACCTGCTGCATCCCAACGCCGCCGGCTACAAGAAATGGGCCGAGGCGCTCAAGCCGGTGCTGTCACAGCTCAAGCTGATGACGCCGTGAACGGTGCCTGAACACCGTGCCGGCGACTTGCAGTCGCCGTCCAAGTTGGAGGGAGGAAACCCAGTCAGATTCGACCTGACACCTCGCCTCACATCCCCATCACCTGATAGCCGCAGTCCACGTAGAGAACCTGGCCGGTGATGGCGGCGGCACCGTCGCTGGCCAGAAAGGCCCCTGTCGCGCCCAGCTCTTCAGGAAGCACGTTGCGCTTGAGCGGGGCATGCTCCTCGTAGTGCTTGAGCATCGTGCTGAAGCCGGAGATGCCGCGCGCGGCCAGCGTGTTCATCGGGCCGGCGGAAATGCAGTTGACGCGAATCTTCTGGGTGCCCAAGTCGTAGGCGAGGTAGCGCGTGCTGGCCTCCAGTGCGGCTTTCGCCACGCCCATGACGTTGTAGTGGGGGATGACTTTCTCCGCTCCGTAATAGCTCATCGCCACGATGCTGCCGCCTTCGGTCATGAGGGGCGCGGCTCCACGGGCCAGCGCGACGAGCGAGTAGGCGCTGATGTCGTGGCTGACCCGGAAGGCCTCGCGGCTCGTGTTCACAAAGCGTCCTTCAAGGGCGTCCTTCGGGGCGAAGGCCACGCTGTGCAGGAGCAGGTGGAGCTTGCCGAACTTCTGCTGCACGGCGGCGAAGACGGCGGCGATGTCCTCGTCCTTGGAGACGTCGCAGGGCACGAGGAGGGTGTCGGGGCCGAAGGTGCCGACGAGTTCCTCGACGTTTTCCTTGAGACGTTCCCCCTGGTAGGTGAAGGCCAGCGTGGCGCCGGCCTTGTGCCAGGCCTGGGCGATGGCCCATGCGATGGAGCGCTTGTTGGCGACGCCGAAGACGATTCCGATTTTGCCTGCGAGTAGTGACATAGCGGCGGAAGGATGAGCGGAGAAGGGCCGAACGTTCAACGTCCAACTTCGGTTCGCCGCGCGGCTACCGCATGGCCTGCAACATCTCCTTCACCGCCTTCGCGAGGCCGATGGTAAGGCTGCGGCTGACGATGCTGTGGCCGATGTTCAGCTCGACGAGGTGCGGGACGACGGCGAGCAGCAGCGGGACGTTCGTGCAGTTCAGGCCGTGGCCGGCGTTGACTTGCAGGCCCAGTTCGTGCGCCTGGGCGGCGGCGGCGGCGAGGCGTTTCAGCTCGGCCTTGCGCTCGCGGGCCTTGCCGAAGCACTCGGCGTAAGCGCCTGTGTGGAGCTCGATGAACTGGCTGCCGGTCATCGCAGCAGCGGCGACTTGAATCGGATCGGGTGCGATGAAGAGGCTGACCTCGATGCCCGCGTCGTTCATGCGGCGGCACGTGCGCTTGAGCGCGGCGAGATTGCCTGCCACGTCAAGGCCGCCTTCGGTGGTGACTTCCTGCCGGCGCTCGGGCACGAGGCAGACGATGTCGGGCTTGAGCTTGAGGGCGATGCGGATGATTTCCTCGGAGTTCGCCATCTCCAGATTTAGGCGGGTGGAAATCTGCTTCCGCAACGCAACCACATCACGGTCCTGGATGTGCCGGCGGTCCTCGCGCAAATGGGCGGTGATGCCGTGCGCGCCAGCCGCTTCGCAGGCGAGCGCGGCAGCGATGGGGCAGGGCTCGCCCAAGGTGCGGCCACGATAGCGGGCCTCGCGGACAGTGGCGACGTGGTCAATGTTGACGGCGAGTTTGAGCATGGCGGGAACGTAGCGGGAGACGGGAAGCGGTAAAACGTTAAACGTAATGCGTGACCAGAGAACGAGTGCGCCTCTTCTTACGTTTTACGGATTACGCATCACACCATCCTCTACTTCCCGGGCAGCTTCGGCGCTCCACCCGGCGTCGGCGGCAAACCCGACATCGCATTGGTCGGATACGCGAGGGCGGGGAAGGCGGGATTGTCCAGCCAGCGTGCGAGCCAGGTGAGTTCAATGGCTGTCAGGCCGAGATCCGAGCGGCGCACGGCCTTGAGCTCAGTCGGTGAGACGGCGGTGACTTCGGTGATGGTGTTGCTAAGCTTGGGAGAGACGGAGCGGAGCCATTGGTTTGCGGCGGCCGCTCCCGGGAAGGAGGGCGTTGGCGACAGCATTGCCGCAAGTTGAAAGATGGGCATCCACTGCGCGAGCTTCGCCTCCGTGATTTCCCAGTCGTAATACACCAGATTGGTGCGCGGGAGGAATTGGTTCAGCAGCTCGGCAGGCGGCGGGTTGGTGTTGGAGCCCATCGGGATGATGCCGGCCATGCTGCCGAAAAGGAGAAAGTCATTGCCCGGCTCCGGCGCGGGGCGGACGAACGGCACGAGGATGGGCATTCCACCCCAGCCAATTTCGGTGCGGTTCGTCGTGAACGTGATGCGGCCGAGGCGGGCGGCCTGCACATTGGTCCCCAAGGTGTGCAGCGCATGCGGCGCGGCTTGGACGACGGTGTTCGAGGCGTCGGGCATCGGCGCGGCGGCGAGGAGGTTGTAAGGCACGTCCGAGCGCGCCCACGTGAAGAACTGGTTGGGTGTGGATTTCAGCTCCCATTCCTTGAACTCCGGCGCACGCGCGAGCCACTCGCCGAAGCCCTGCACCGCAGTGAAGCTGATGAGCGGGTCGCGGACGGAGTTGGTCGGCAGGTGGAACGCGTCGAGCTTCCACGGCGCGGCGTTGGCGAACTTGAGTGTGGCCTCGCTGCGCAGCGCATCACCCCTCGCGGTCACGCTGACCGAGAGGTGCGGCCAGGCAAGTGACTTGGGCAGGTCGAGCGTGGGCTGAAGGCGGGCGAGGTCGGCGGTGAGGTCAACGAGGTTAGCCGAAAGCGCCGGGTGCTTGCCGGGAGTTGGGTTTGCGGGGAGCGGCGCGTTGGGCGCGGACTTGGACACCATGAGGCAGTCTTCAAAACTGGCGACCGTGAGCAGATGGCCATCCGCTGTTCTCACGCTCCAGGCACTGGTGCCGGGGCCCATGGGTGGCAACGCGACAGGCTTCGATCCGACGGCCTGCCACAAGTTCGTGCTCCACTTTGCGCGCTGGTTGGCATCGAGGAAGACGGTGAGCATCCACGCCGCACCTTGCATGTCGTGTGTCTCGAAGAGGAATTTGCTGGCGGCCAGTTCATCGAGCAACGGACGGAGCAGGGCGCTGGTGTTGGGGGTTGCCGTCGTCGTGCCGAAGAGTGTGCCAGGCAGTGTGGTCGCGAGTCGGTCATGGATTTGCTTCCGGGCCGCGACCGCCTCCGGCGAGTTGAGGAACGTGTTCAGCTTGGCGCTGCTTGCGTTCGTGGCGATATGGCTGAGGCCGGCGAAGTGCAAGCGGAACGCTGGCCCTGCGGGTGCGGGAGCAGGCTTTGGCGTGGGCGGCGCAGCGGGTTTCTCCTTGCAGCCAGTCGCAATCACGACGCAGCCAAGTAACAGAACGAAAGCAAGTCGTCTCATCGGTGTTGTTGAATTGCCAAAACCCGCGCGGCGAAGCAAATGCAAATCCATGCGCGAGCATAAGGTCGATTGTTCACATGATGCGAGCATCCTCCGCAGAGCGGGGCTGTTCCCGGGCCCTACTTCACCGGCACGGCCTCGGCGGGCGGGGCAGGGGAGGTTGTCGGCGCGGACGAGGATTTGGAGAATTGCCCCGCCACCGCGCTGAAGGCCGTATAAACCACCGGCACCACAAACAGCGTCAGGAACGTGCTGCTTAACATGCCGCCGATGACGCACACGCCCATTGGTCGGCGGCTTTCCGCGCCCGCACCGAATCCGATGGCGATGGGGATGATGCCCGCGATGGTCGAGAGCGCGGTCATCAGGATGGGCCGCAGGCGCACGGTGCCGGCGCTCACGATGGCTTCGCGCGGATCCACACCTTTCTCAACTTCCTGGTTGGCGAACTCGACGAGCAGAATCGCGTTCTTGGTGACAAGGCCGACTAGTAGCACGAAGCCGATGAGGCTGAACAGATTGATATTCATCGCCGGCACCTCCTTGATGACACCGGTTTTGCCAAGGTTGTCCACGAGCCAGAGCAATCCGAGCGCGCCCACACCGGCCAGCGGGATGGACAGCAGCACGGTGAGCGGGTGCAGGAAGCTCTCGAACTGCGCGGCCAGCACCATGTAGGTGATGATGAGCGCGAGCACGAGCACGACCATGAACTCCTTCCACGCGTCCTTGAACTCCTTCGACTCACCGGTCCAGTCGTAGAGGAAACCCGGCGGCAGGTCCGTCTTCACCAGTGCCTCGACGCGCTCTACGGCGGTGCCGAGCGGGACGCCGTTCAAGGAGCCGGAAATGGTCGCGCTGCGCATGCGGTTGAAGTGCTCGACCACGTTCGGCGAACTGCCGGACTCGCGCCGCACGATGGAGCTGAGCTGAACCAACTGGCCGTCCCGATTGCGCACGTAGAGGCGGTCGAGGTCCTGTGGCGTGAGGCGTGACGCGCGCTGGAGTTGGGTGATGACCTGATACTGCTTGCCGTCGAGTTTCACGCGGCTGAGGTCGAGTCCGCCGAAGAGGATTTGGAGGGTGCGCGACACGTCCTCGATGCTCACGCCCAACGCAGCCGCGCGGTTGCGGTCCACATCGAGACGCAGCTCGGGCTTGGTAACCTCGAAGCTGGAGCGGACGTTCACGAGGTAGCCGGAGGACCGGAGCTTGCCGAGCAGGTCGTTCACGTAGCCGTTCAAGGCCTCCAGATCCTGTGCCTGGATGACGAGTTGGAATGGCGCGCCGAAGCCGCGGCCAATCGCCTTGGGAATGTTCGGCACGGCGATGGCGCCCTCGATCTCGTTGAAGAACTGCATGCGCAGACCGCCCGGCCCGTTCACGATCTCGCGGACGTTGCGCGTGCGTTCCTTCTGGTCTTTGAGCCGCACAAAGGCGATGGCGCTGTTTGCCTGGCCTGGTGCGCCCGTCATGGAGAAGGCGACGATCGCGCCGTAAGCCTGCACTTCCGGCACCTTCTTGAGCATCGCCTCGATTTCACGCACCTGCCGGTCGGTGTATTCACTGGTGGAGCCTTCGGGCGCGAAGACCATGCAAAGCAGTCGTCCTTTGTCCTCCTCGGGGAGGAACTCGCCTTCTAGCTTGCCGAGCAACGGCACGTTCAACGCCCACATCATCGCGCCCAGCGCCGCGAGCGTGCCGACAAAGGCAATCGCGCGCCCGAACCAGCCGAAGGCCACAAACGGCCGCAGCACGGTGGAGGCGGCCCGCACCAGACCGCGCAGAATCGCCCCGTAGAGCCGGGTGAACCAGCCGAGCGCCGCGTCAAACCAGCGCAGGAGGAAAATCTTCTTGTGGTCGGCGCTGATGGGCTTGAGCACGCGTGCGGCGAGCATCGGCGACAATGACAGCGCCACGAACGCCGACACCGCAACCGAGCCGCAGACCGCGACTGCGAACTCCATGAAGAGCCGGCCGGTCGCGCCTTTGAGGAAGGCCAGCGGCAGGAACACGACAATGAGCGAGAGCGTGATGGTGATGACCGCGAAGGCGATTTCATCCATGCCCTTCTTCGCGGCCTCCATGGGTGACATCCCAGCCTCGATGTGCCGGTAGATGTTTTCCAGCACGACGATGGCGTCGTCCACCACCACACCGATGGCCAGCACCAGCGCGAGCATGGTGAGCATGTTGATGGAGTAACCAAAGGCCTGCAGGATGGCGAAGGTGCCGATGATGGACACGGGAATCGCCACGGCCGGGATGAGCGTCGAGCGCACGCTGCCGAGGAAGACCCAGATGAGCACGACGACCAGTGCGAAGGCCATGCCCAGCGTTTCCCAGACCTCGCTGATGGAGGCCTCGACGAAGATGGACTCGTCGTAGTTGAAGACCAGCTCGATGCCCGGCGGGATGGATTCGCGGATGCGGGCGACCTCTTCCTTCACGCCGTGCGCGACGTCCACGGTGTTGGCCTTGGACTGCTTGACGATGCCGAGAAAGATGCACGGGCGGCCGTTGTTGCGTGCGATGGTGCGCTCGTTCTCCACCCCGGCCTTCGCTTCGCCGATGTCGCGGAGGCGGACGATTTTGACCCCGTCATTCTTGACGACCAGCTCGTTGAACTCGGCGGTTGATTTCAACTCGCCGCGCGTTTGGATGGTCATCTCGCGGTCGAGGTTTTCAACGCGTCCGCTGGGCAGCTCGACGTTCTGCTGCTTCAGCGCGCGGTCCACATCGAGCACAGTGATTTGGTGCGCGGCCATCTTCTCCGAGTCGAGCCAGAGGCGGATGGCGAAGCGCTGCTCGCCGCCGATGATGACGTTGGAAACGCCACGAATGGTCTGGAGCCGGTTCTTGATCTGCTTCTCGGCGAGTTGCGTGAGTTCCAGTGGCGAATACACGTCGCTGTTCATGCCGATCCAGATGACCGCCAGCGCGTCCGCGTCCTGCTTGGCGACAATGGGCTCCTTGATGGTCGTGGGCAATTTGCCGCGCACCCGGGAGACGCGGTCGCGCACGTCCTGCGCCGCGAGGTCCACCTCACGCGATAGGTCGAACTCGATGGTGATGGTGCTTACCTCCTCACGGCTCTGGCTTGTGAGCGTCTTGATGCCCTCGATGTTATTGATTTCCTCCTCCAGCCGCTCCGTGACCTCGGTCTCGACGACAGCAGCATTCGCGCCGGGATAAACTGTTGTGACACTGACGATGGGCGGGTCAATGTCCGGCAGCTCGCGCACCGGCAGCCGCTGAAGTGCAATGAGGCCGAAGAGGATGAGCGCGAGGCTCATCATCGTGGTGAGCACCGGCCGGCGGATGCTGACTTGGGGAAGTATCATCATGGCGGGTTCAGTTCGCGGCGGCTGGCGCCGGGTTACTCTTCGGCGCATACGCCGCCGCCGATTCCGGGCCTGCCGGTTTCACCTTTGCGCCGGGACGCACTTTCTGGACGCCTTCGACAATGACGAGTTGTCCGGTTTCCACACCTTGTAGAATTTCCACCACGCCGGCCGACCGCACGCCCAGCTTCACGGGCCGGAGCTGCGCGTTCATGTCTTTGTCCACGATGTAGAGCATCGCCTTGTCCGAGTTCACCATGATGGCTGGTTCAGGCACCACCACGGCAGCGTCGCGAAGCTGGAGCGTCAGGTCGAGGTTCGCGAACATGCCGGGCTTCAGCGAGAGGTCGGCATTGGCAATCTTCGCCTTCACCAGTGCGGTGCGGGTGTTGGTTTCCACCTGCGGCGCGATGAAATAGACCTGTCCCTTGAACGTGCGCCCGGGAAACGCCGCGACCCGCAGCTCGATGGTCTGGTCGAGCTTCAACAGACTCAGAAAGCGCTCCGGCACGCTTACCTCCACCTTCACCGGATTCAGGTCCACCAACTGGCCGAGCACCGTGTCCTTCTTGATGACCTGGCCGGAGCTGACGTTACGCGCGCCCATCACACCGGCGAACGCGGCGTGAATTTTGGTGTCCTTCAGCTCGCGCTGGCGCACCGCGATGGCGGCTTGCATGGATTCATAGCGCGAAGCGAGCTGGTCGAACTCCTGTTGCGAAATCGTCTTATCGCGGAGGAGCTGTTGTGCGCGGTCGTAGTTGACCTTGCTGAGTTTCAGGTTGACCTCGGCCTCGGTAATCGCGGCGGTGAGCTTGGACTCGTCGAGGCGGAAAAGCAGTTGCCCCTTCGTCACCGGCTTGCCTTCCTCGAAACCGATCTCCACCACGGCGGCTTCAATCTCAGCCTTGATTTCCACCCATTCGTTGGCCGTGAGCGTGCCGACGAGCGAGAGTGATTCGGTTACGGACTCGCGGCGCGCCTCCACCGCGACGACCTGCGTGGGCGGCATGGTCTGGGGACCGGCGGCCTTGGCGGCGTCTGGCTTCTTGCAGGCGGCAAGTAACGTCACTGCACTGGCGGCGGTTGAGAGAAGGAGTCTGGTGTATCGCATGGGAAATCAAGTTTGTCTGGCCGCGCCTTCGAGGAACAGCTTCACAATCTGTCGAGCGGTCTTGCGGCTGGGCTTCTGGCCGGGCTGCACTAGCTCGGCCTGCACATGGATGTTCATCATGCCGAAGATGCCGCGCGCGAGGTGCTCGACATCGAAGGCCTGCGTGAGCTGTCCGGCGCGCTGCCCTTCGCGGACGAGGTCGCGGACGAGGCCGAAGTTCCGCTGGCACTTGTCGAGGTAGCGGATTTCCTGGGGCGTCTCGCCGCGCGCGGCGAAAGCAGTGGCATACATCAGGCCGATCAGCTCGCGGTGACTCTGGAGGAACTCGAAGTGTGCGTTGAGGATTTCCTCCAGCTTGCCCGGCAGGTCTTTGCCCCTTGCTGACGCTTCCTGCATGAGCCGGAAGCGTTCGTCGTGCGCGCGGTCGAGCAGCGCTTGGTAGAGCTCCGCCTTGCTGGGAAAATAGTAGTAGAGAGCGGGTTTGGTCACCCGAGCGCTGCTTACAATGTCCTGAACTGACGTGCCCGCATAACCCCGGTCGGCAAAGAGCCGGAGGGCGGCGGCAAGAATCTTGCCTTGGGTGTCTAGAGCTGTGGTCAGCATTAACTTACCGAACGGTAGGTAGCCGCAGAACCGACGCAATTGCAAGGGCGCTATTCGGCCGGATTCATGGCGCGCCGCACCTCAGCGCATCGAACGACGCAGGCGGGGATGAAGAGTGCGCCCCGTCACTTCGCGTCCCGCACATGCTTGTCCATCCAGCCGGTCATCCTGTCCCACATCTCTGGCAGATAAACGTGCCCGAGGCCGGGATAGACGATGTTTTCGAAGCCCGCGTCCGCGCGATACAGGCCGTAGGCGGGGCGAATCTTGGCCTCCAGCTTGCGGATGCCTTCGATGGGCGAGCCGTAATCCTTGTCGCCGGTCATGTAGAGCATGGGACGCGGGGCGACGAGGGCCATGATGGCCTCGCTGTCGAAGTGGTTCAACATCCCCGGGACGAAGTAATAGATGCCGTGGTATTTGAGCCCTTCGATGCGGATGAGGTCCGTGTAGCGTGTCATGCAGGCGACAGCCACGCCCGCGCGGAGCCGCTCGTCGAGCGCCGCGAGCCACCAGGCGCGCGTTGCGCCCATGCTGATGCCAGTGACGCCGATGCGCGAGGCGTCCACTTCCTTGCGCGACGCGAGGTAATCCAGGGCCATCAAGTCGTCCCGTAAAATCATCCCCCACAGCGAGCGCCCAACCCAGAGGTTGAACTTGGACGCCGTCATCTCGGCCGCGCCGCCTTTCTCCGCCAGCCCGCCCGGCCCCTGGCCGTTCCGCTCGCCGAAGCAATACGCATCCACGCCCAGCACCACGTAGCCGCGCTTGGCGAGCGCCGGTCCGGGCGGCACGGGCACGGCGTTCGTGCGCATCAGCTCCTCCTTGCCGATGTCATATTGGCCGCCGTGCCAATGGCAGTAGAGGATGGCAGGTGACTTGCCGGGAACTCCTTTGGGCAGGAACACATAGCCCGGCACGGTCGCACCGGCACCGTTTTCGAACGTGAACTTCTCGAAGACGTAATCGCCTCGGTCCTCACGCACCAGCGTGGTGACCTTGGGCATCTTGGGCCGGGGCGGCAGCTTGCCGAGCAACTGCCACAAGGTCGCGCGGACCTCAGCGCGCTGCTTCTCCCACTCGGGCTTAGTCTTCGGCACGGCGAATTCGGGGGCCACCGGCGCGGCGGCAAGCCACGCTTCGGCGTTGGGCTGGTTGGTCTGGGCCATCAGTGAACTGGCGGCGAGGAACAGCGCGAACCAGGCGGCCAGTGGGACGGAGGTTGAACAATTCGGTTTCATTGCGACAGGAAATCTACGCGATGAAAGCATCGTTGCGGCTTGCCAGCAAAAGATTTTCCCCAACACAGTTGCGGCGAACAACGTCCAACGCCGAGATCGCTCATGTCACATCACACTTCTTCCGCCCTCCGGCACGACGCCAGCCGGCGCCGCTTCCTCCGCTGCTCAAGCCTCGCCACCTTCGCCGCCGCGCTCGGCGGGCCGATTCCCTTTGCGGACAAGCTCGCGCCCGGCTTGTTTCCCGACGCGCTCGCGCAATCCGTCGCCGACCTGCTGCCCGACAAGCGCGGCCTGCGCATCCTCGGTGACCGCCCCGTTGTCGCCGAAACGCCCGTCACGCTGCTTGACGACGACCTCACGCCCACGGAACGCCACTTCGTCCGCAACAACGGCCACCCTCCCGAGCGCGCCGCCAAGCGCGACCTCGCCGGCTGGTCGCTGACCATTGATGGTGAAGTGGAGAAGCCGCTGAAGCTCACGCTGGCCGAGCTGCAAAGCCAGTTTCCGAAAGTCACCCGCGCGCTCGTCATCGAATGCGCCGGCAACGGCCGCGCGGCCTTCAACCCACCCGCCTCCGGCAACCAGTGGACGCTCGGCGGCGTCGGCTGCGCGAATTATACCGGCGTCCGGCTTGGCGACGTTCTGCGCCGCGCCGGCGTGAAGAAGTCCGCCATCTATCTTGCCTACCAGAGCGAGGACGTGCACCTGAGCCGCGCGCCCGGCAAGCTTGCCATCTCGCGCGGTGTGCCCATCGCCAAGGCCCTCGACCAGCACACGCTGCTGGTTTGGGAGATGAACGGCGAGCCATTGCCGGCGGTCCACGGCTGGCCGCTACGGCTCGTCTGCCCCGGCTGGCCCGCGTCGACTTCCGGCAAGTGGCTCGCGCGCCTGTGGGTCCGCGACCGCGAGCACGATGGCGAGAAGATGACCGGCCATTCGTATCGGATGCCGAAGTTCCCAGTTGCGCCCGGCACGAAGGTCGAGGCGGCGGACATGGCCATCCTTGAAGAGCTGCCGGTCAAATCCATCATCACGCTGCCCGGCTCGGGTGCGGAAGTTCCTGCCGCCCAATCCGTCCTCCTTCGTGGTCACGCGTGGAGCGGCTGGGGTGATGTGAAGGCGATGCACGTCAGCTACGACTTCGGCGCGACGTGGGTGGCAACGAAACTCGCCGCCCCGCGCAACCGCTACGCCTGGCAACGCTGGTCCGTGGAATTGAAGCTGCCGACCAAGGGCTACTACGAAGTCTGGGCCCGCGCCACGGATGAGAAGGGTTTTCAGCAGCCCATGCTCGTCCCCGGCTGGAACCCCGAAGGCTACTGCAACAACGCCATGCACCGCATCGCGCTCAAGGCCGTATGAAACCGACGCCCTCGGATTTCCGCACCGCCGGTAGGGCGCTCTCTCCTCAGCGCGCCGCTGAACCATCCGAACGCCCGACCGGCACGGTGAGGGCACCGCGCCCTACCAGCCAAAGGCTCTTGCCTGTGTTCCGCCCCTGCGGTGCCCCCTCTTTGTCATCCCCAAATCTTTGGATTCTCCTCCTGAGTCTTTTGCTTCTTCCCCTCCCCGCCGCCGAGCCACAAAACACCAGCGCCATCCAAGCTCTCAGGCCCGGCAAGGGCCGCGAGCAGGTCCAGATCAACTGCATCCCCTGCCACTCGACCGCCATCATCACCGCCACCCACGCCACGCGCGAGCGTTGGGACGAACTCATCACCATGATGCAGCAGAAGCACGGGCTGTGGCCGCTCATCCCGACCATCCGCACGCAGCTCCTCGACTACCTCGCCGCCACCCAGCCGCCCTCCGATCCGGGTCTGGATGCGGGCAAGCAAACGCCTTGGGCGCAGCCAATCTATCGGCCGAATCCGCTTTGGTGATACCGGCAACCTCGTCACTCCATGCTTTGTCAAAAATGCAAGCAACAGGAGGCCGTTGTGCATCTGACTCAGATCATCAATGCGCTGATGGTTAAGTTTGACCTGTGCGAAGCGTGCGCAGGGAGTTTTGGCTTCCCGCCTACCACGACAATCGAGGCGGGCTCGACCATCTGCTCGCCAGACGTGCAGTTCGCCGGGAAGCTCACCGACCTAGCCGTGGCGCTTGGGCCGAATCCACGCTTCCCATTATTGGCATACGATTTCGTTCGCGATGCCGTTGACTTGGGACTACGGACGGACTTCCGGCTGCGGCGCGACCCAAGTGGACCACCACGCCACATTTCTGGCGCGCAACTGCTGCTCGCCTTTCGTGAACTAGCCCTTCAGCGCTTTGGCAAGCGGGCACGCGCAGCCTTGGCAGACTGGGGCATTCTTCGCACCGAGGACATCGGAGCCATTATTTTCGAACTCGTGGATGCTCGGCTACTTGGCAAAACTGAGAACGACAAACCGGAGGACTTCACCAACGGCTACGATTTCCGAGAGGCCTTTCCCGAAGACTAAATTGTAGCCTGTTGTGAGAATCCATCCCCTCTACCTCAACGGCGAGTTCGTCACCACGGACAAAACCCTCCCCGTCCGCAACCCAGCCACTGGCGAAGTTATGGCGCATATGTCCGCCTGCGGGCGTGACCGTGTGGCGCAGGCGTTGGCGGATGCGCACGCGGCGTTTCGGTCGTGGCGTAACGTCGTGGGGCGGACGCGCGGGGATTTCCTGCTGAAGATTGCCGCCGAGGTCGAGCGGCGGAAGGACGAGTTCGCCAAGACCATCATGCTCGAAAACGGCAAGCCGCTGGCCCAGAGCGTAGGTGAGGTGGTGATGACCCTTGACCATCTGCGCTGGTTCGCCGAGGAGGCGCGGCGCGGTTACGGGCGCGTCATCCCGCCGCAGGTGGAAGGCAAGCGGCATATGGTCATCAAGACGCCCATCGGCGTGGTCGCGGCCATCAGTCCATGGAACTTCCCGCTCGTGCTCGCGGTGCGGAAGGTTGCCGCTGCGCTCGCCGCCGGCTGCACCGTTGTGCTCAAGCCCGCCAGCGCCACGCCGCTTTGCGCCGTGCTGTTCGCCGAGTGCGTCCACGCGGCGGGCTTGCCGAAGGGCGTGTTCCAGCTTGTGGCCGGTCCGGCGGCGGAGATAGCAGCGGAGTTTCTGGAGAACCCGCTTTGCCGCAAGATCACTTTCACCGGCTCGACCGAGGTGGGGAAGAAGCTCATCGCCGGAGCCGCCGCGCGGGTAAAGCCGCTCTCGCTCGAACTCGGCGGACATTCGCCCGTGCTCGTCTTCGACGACGCGGACCTCGACCGCGCGCTCGAACAGACGATGGTCGCCAAGTTCCGCAACACCGGCCAGTCGTGCATCGCGGCGAACCGCATCTACGTCCAGCGCGGCATCGCGGAGCAGTTCATCCCGGCGTTCGTCGAGCGCGTGAAGGCGCTCAAGCTCGGCAACGGCCTCGAACCCGGCGTGGACATCGGCCCGCTCATCAACCCCGCCGCTGTGGACCTCGCACTCCAGCACATTGCCGACGCGCAGGCCAAGGGCGCGCAGTTGCTCTGCGGCGGCAAGCGGCACGGTTACGCCGGCAGCGCCTTCCTCGAACCGACTGTGCTGACCGGTGTGTCCGGCGCGTCGCTCGGCATGTGCGATGAGACGTTCGCCCCCGTCGCCTACGTAAACATCTTCGACACCGAGGCGGAGGCCATCACGCGCGCGAACGACACGAACTACGGTCTCGCCGCCTATGTCTTCACGCGCGACCTCAGCCGTGCGTTCCGCCTGATGGAGTCGCTGGAGGCCGGCATGATTGGTATCAACGACGGCGTGCCTACCACGAGCAACGCGCCCTTCGGCGGCGTGAAGCAGAGCGGCTGGGGGCGTGAACTGGGCAGCGAAGGCATGGAGGCGTTTTTGGAGACGAAGCACGTGAGTCTTGTGGTGTGAAGGCCGTAAATTGCCCCGCGCCGCCGCTGGGGGCAGTTGGTGAGCTTCGTTGAACTTGCACCGCACATGGGCCCAACAAGCGGCCTGGATCATGGGCGGCTCTATGACCGCATCATAGGCGCTGTGCGTCGGTCTGGAGCACGGCGCGATTGTTCCGCCGGCTCTGCGCCTCCGCAGCTCATTTGAAAGCGCACCCGACCGGTCCGCCGGCGACGCTTTACTGCCATTGCCAGGCCCGGTGGTGGCACGTGGGGTCATCGGGGCTTTGAACGCTCCCAGGTGTTTCATCGGCTTGCAGGTGATCCCCGGCCGTGGGCTCAGCGGGTTGCCTCGCCCGTTCGGACGCGTAAGTGGCCTGAAGGCCGCACCCTGGACCGGAAGTGAAATTGCGCTTGCCCCATCGCCGTCGCGCAGTAATTCTCACGCCGCAACCTCCAGTTGCAATTGCGCACGTGGCGGAATTGGCAGACGCGCTAGATTCAGGTTCTAGTGAGTAACATCATGCAGGTTCAAGTCCTGCCGTGCGCACCAAAAATTTTGTTCACCCACACAACGACGAACTTTCCGCACCCGCCATGGCCCTGAACCTCCGCAAAGCAAAGTCCGAGGATGCGGTGCAGTGGATCCAGCTCGTGCAGTCCTCGCTCGGCGCGGATCACCCGAACCGGCAGGTCTATGATCCGGCTTGGGTGTCCGCAGAACTCGCCTCCGGCCTGCCAGGTAACGAGACTTGGGTGGCGGCCGAGGAAGACAAGCTGCTGGCCAGCATTTCCGTCCTGGGTGCGGTGACGGCCAACGAAAACCCCGTCTGCAATCTCGGCCGCAACCTCTTTCACCCATCCAGCTACGCGGATGGTTCAGCGGAGGCATTGATCCAGAAAATCACCGAGCTGGCGGTCTTGCGTCGCCAGATGTGTGTCACACGCGTGCTGGCGTCGGACAACCAGCAGCAGGTGCTGTTCGAGAAGCTCGGGTTCGCCTGTGTCGGCTTCCAGCCGCTTAAGCACATCCACAAGACGCGCGAGGAAGTGCTGTTTTACGTCAAACGGGCGCGGTCGATGAATGCGAACCGACTGCCGGTTTCCGAGTCGCTGCCGCAGTTGGGCGAGCTGGCCGCGGTGGTGTTGACGCATTTGATGATCCCCGGCGTGCCCAGCGCCCGGGACGGAGGCACCGGGTATCCGCTCCAGACCGACGTGGTCGTGGTCGCAGCCACCGAAGCGGACTACAAGGCTGCCCACGCCGCCGCCGCGACCGCCAATCCGCCGCAGGAAATCTCGGGCAATTTCAACTGGGGTTCGGGCTTCATGCGGGTGGCGGCGGCCATCACGCCCAAGGCGGTGCTGTGCCGACGGGAGGACAAGCTCGTCGGGGGCATGCGATATCTCTTCGACGAACAGGACCGCTGCGTCCGGATCATGGACGCCTTCTGCACGGACAACCTCTCGCTGGGCGCGGTGTTGCAGTATGTCTGCAAGCATTCCCAAACGGAGCTGAGTGCTGCCTACGTGGAGATGGATGCGCTGGTCACCGCCGTGAAGCTGCTCATCAGCGCGGAGCAGCTCGGCTTCGTGCCCGCCGCCTACCTGCCGGGCTTTCACAAGCTTCATGAGGGCACCACTGATCTGGTTAAGATGGTGAAGCTCAATCAGACCTACGCCATTGAGCATGACAAGCTGACCACCCACGCGCTGGTCATTGTTAATGTCATCAAGCACTGCCTCCAAGATCAGAGCATTGGCGTCGCCATCATCAACCTGTTGCGTGATCTGGAACTCTTCAAGGGGCTGGGCGACGGCGAACTGCGCAAGCTCGCCCGCCTGTTCACCCAAAAGCTGTTCCGGCCCGGCGAACGGATCTTCGGCAAGGACGACTCAGGGCATGAGGCCTACGTGGTGATGCGCGGACAGATCGACATCCTGCTGGACGAGAACGCTCCGCCCATTGCGTCGCTCGGGCAGGGGCAGGTCTTTGGCGAGATTTCCTTTCTGGACGGCGGCAAGCGCGGTGCCATGGCCGTTGCCAAGCAGGCCAGCATCTTGCTGGTCATGCAGCGCCCCCAGTTCTTCGAGCTGACGCAGCGCGAACCGCACCTCGGTCTGGCCGTCATGCGCAACATCGCCTTGGAGCTCTCCGCCCGGCTGCGCCGCACCAACGCCGCCCTCACGGGCAAGAAGTAGCGGTCAGCGCGGTAGCTGCCGCACGAACAACGCCAGCGCGGCGGTGTAGCCGTGCAGGAAATTTTTCGCCCCGACTGGGCCGATTTCCCCGTTGCAGAAGAAGCCCGTCAGGCCGAGCGGCCCCAGCCTCTCCTGCACCATGCGCGCGTCGTGGCTGGACTCGCGAAACAAACCCCGCCCCCGGCCATTGCAGCAGCACAGAACGCCGCCGAGCACTTCACTGCCCGCCAGATCGCGCTGCGTCCGGTCCAGCATGGCCGCCATGTCCTCGGTTGCGGCATCGGCGTCGCGCCGTTGGAACTGAAGCGTCTGGCCCAGCCGTGGCAAGGCCCCGACCGCAATCGCCCCGGAGGTCGGATCGCCCCCCAGCAAGTTACGGATCAGGAAGTCGCCCCGGTGAAATTCCTCCAGATACTCGTTGATGACGAGCCCGACAAACAGGTTGCCCTTAGCCTTGGCCTGCGCCTCGGGCGAAAGCTGCTCGAAGGCCTCGATCAAGCGCTGATAGGCCGGACGGTTCCCGAGTTGCGCAATGATGTTCCGCTCGGCCTGCGTGATCGTCCAAGTCTCGCCGATGGGCGTGCAGCCCTGCGAAATCATCCCGCAGAGACGCACCTCGCCGCCGACGGACAAGGCCACGCCGCCGTCCTCAAACACCTCGCCATTCAGATACACCTGCGTGGCGCGTTCGGCGGCATCGCCGCTGGCCAGTCCGCCAAGAATGGGTTGCCCGGGATACGCCTCGTTCCATTGCTTCAGCCACTTCTCCCCATCGAGGCTGAACGGATCGGCGAACGCCAGCCAGCCAGCGCGGGGTTTCGGACTCATCCCGAGTGCCGCATGCCAATGGGCCGCGTTGCTGGCTTCCTCCACCTGTTGATTGGTGAATCGCACCGCCTTCAGTTCCGCGCCGGGCAGGTCATACAGCGCCACCACCAAGCCGGCGTCCTCTTCGATTTCGGTCGCATTGGCAATCAGCCCTTGGCTGGAGCAGCCCAACAACAAGGGAATGCGCGCGTGGACCCGGAGAATTTCCAAGGTCTCTTTTGCGTTGGGGAAAAAGCGGGGTGCCATAAACACCAACCCCAAGGTGACGCGCGGGGCCGGCAGCTTCGCCCGCAGTTCTTCTGCCCAGGCCTGCAAAGCCGCTTCTTCAAAACCACCGTGCCAGTGGGCGGCGAAGGCGTGTTGCGTGTTCATGGCAGATGAATTGAGGCGGACCGATGGCAAGCGGGGTTAGGCTGAACGCGGCAATCCGGCGCAGTGAAGTCAACCCTCGTCCAGCGGATTGAGCTGGACTGCCACATGCCGCCAGATGTCGTCATGCACCGCGTCGATGCTGCGGGTCGCGTCCACCAGTTTGACCCGCTCCGGTTCGGCTTCCGCGATGTGCAGGAAGCCACGCTCTACGCGTTCAAAGAACGTCCGGTCCGCTTCCTCGAAGCGATCGCGTGGTCCGGCAGTGCTCGCCTGGCGCGCTTGCCGGCGGGCTTCACTGACCGTCGTCGGGACGCACAGCAGCAGGGTCAAGTGTGGACGCAAGGGGCCAATTGCGAAGCCAATCACGGACCTGACGAGCGCCAAGTCCAGTTGTCGACCGTAGCCTTGATAAGCCGTGGTCGAGTCGTGGAAGCGGTCGCTGAGGACGATTTCGCCCGCCGCCAAAGCCGGCTGAATCACTTCGCGCACCAACTGGGCGCGGCTGGCATTCATCAGGAGCAGTTCCGTCTCTGGCATCATGAGGCGGTTCGACTCGCTGTGCTTGAGCAGGTGCCGGATTTCCTCCCCGATGGGCGTGCCGCCCGGTTCGCGGAGCAGGCGCGGACGATGGCCCAGCTTGCGGAGCCGGTCGGCGAGCAGCGCAATCTGCGTGCTTTTGCCGCCGCCTTCCGTGCCTTCTAAGGTGATGAAAAGTCCTGACATTTGAATCGGCGACCAAGATTAACCCCGCGATTAAGCGGAAGCGCAAGCGCTGCGTGTGGACCAGTGAACGCGCACGCCGACGCCTCAAATCCGCTTCACCCGTGGCCCCTTCGCCGTGTCCTCGACCACCCATCCCAGTGCCTTCAATTGGTCCCGGACCACGTCGCTGCGTTTGAAGTCCTTCGCCTTTCGCGCGGCTTGCCGTTCCTCCACCAGGGCGAGCACCTCGGGAGGCACATCATCCGAGGGCGGGCTACCCAAACCGAAGACTTCATCCACCCGTTTCCACGCTTCGAGCGCGGCGGCCGCCTGCGGTCCTTTGAGCTGGCCGGCGGCCAGCTTCTTGTTCGTCTCGGTCACCCAGTCAAACACCGCACCCCAGGCGGCGGAGACATTCAGATCGTCATCCATCGCCTTGGTGAATTGCAGCGGCAGCTCCGGTCCCGGTGGCATCGAGGCGGCTCCCGCCAACTCGCGCAACTTGCCGACGCACTCATCAATCCGTGCCAGTGCCACGCGAGCCGCAGCCAGGCCATCCAGCGTGAAGTTAAACTGCGCCCGGTAATGGGCGGTGAGCAGCAGGTAGCGGATTTCCCGGCCGCTGAAGCCCTTCGCCAACAAGTCCCGCAGCGTGAAGAAATTCCCCAGCGACTTGCTCATCTTCTTGCCCTCGACGAGCAGGTGCGAGCCGTGCATCCAATGTTCCACGAAGCGCCGGCCGGCCGGCAAATTCAGCGCGCCCTCGCTTTGCGCGATTTCGTCTTCATGGTGCGGGAACATCAGATCCTCGCCGCCTAGGTGGAGGTCAAAACTTTCCCCGAGATGCTTGATGCTCATCGCGCTGCATTCGATGTGCCAGCCCGGCCGCCCTTCACCCCACGGACTGCGCCAGAACACAGTGCCATCCTCCGGAACGCGCTGTTTCCACAGCGCGAAGTCGGCCACCGATTCCTTCTCGTATTCGTCGCTGGCCACGCGATCGCCCACGCGCATTCCGTCGAAGTTCAAGTTGACGAGCTGGCCGTATTTGCAGCCACAGCCGCGATACTTCTCAATGCTGAAATAGACCGACCCGTCCGCCGCCTGATACGCAATGCCGCGCGCGAGCAGTTTCTCAATCAGCGCGATGATCTCGGGAATGTGCTCGGTGGCGTGGGGCAGTATGTGCGGCCGCTTGCACTGGAGGGCGTCGAAGTCTTTCAGGAACTCGGCCTCATACTTGCCGGTGTAGTCCTTAAGCGTCGTCTGCTGCTGATGCACGCGCTTGATGATCTTGTCCTCCACATCCGTGATGTTCATCACATGAAGGACATCGAGACCCCGGAACTCCAGATAGCGCCGCAGCAGATCGGTAAAGACGAACGTGCGGAAGTTTCCGATGTGGGCGAAGTCGTGGACCGTGGGGCCGCAGCAATACATCCCGACGTGCCGACCTGCGGGGTCCAGCGGGATGAAGCGTTCCACCTTGCGGGTCAGCGTGTTGAACAGTTGGAGAGCCATGTCAAATGGGGCGGACGGTAGGGTTCGGGGAGCGAAGTTCAAAGTGCAAAATGCAAAATGCGAAGCTGGCTGAACCGGGGCGCACACAGACACCGCTTGCTCCTGCCCCGTGGTAGGCCCTCGTTCCGGTGGGCGAGACGTTTTGCAGCGTGTGCTTGTCTTCAGCTACGGCGGGCGAAATGCTGTCGGCCATGTCGCTGAATCGCAGATTATTCCTTCAACGGGTCAGCTTGGGCGCTGCGGGTCTTGGCTTGGTTTCCTTTCTGCCGCGCTCATCCGCCGCGCTGGCTCCGATGCGGGGGGCCTTGCCGCGCAGCACGCCGGAGGCGGAGGGCGTGGCGGCGGCTGGCGTGCTCGCGTTTCTGGACGGCATTGCGCGCGGCAAGCACGAGTTGCACAGCTTCATGCTGGCACGGCATGGGCGCGTGGTGAGCGAGGGGTGGTGGACGCCCTATGCGCCAGCGTTTAACCACACGCTGTATTCGATGAGCAAGAGTTTCACTTCGACGGCCGTGGGCTTTGCGGTGACGGAAGGCAAGCTGACGGTGGAGGATCGCGTGGTGTCCTTCTTCCCCAAGGAGCTGCCGGAGAAGGTGAGTGATCTGCTCGCGGCGATGCGGGTGAAGGACTTGCTGGCCATGGCGACGGGCAATGAGAAGGAGCCGACGCAGACGATGATCAAAGATCCGAACTGGGTGCGGAGCTTTCTCGCGCAGCCGGTCGCGCAC
Organism: Akkermansia muciniphila; assembly: GCA_945874145.1. GTDB lineage: Bacteria > Verrucomicrobiota > Verrucomicrobiia > Limisphaerales > SXTU01 > SXTU01. The sequence continues at coordinate 16,734 of CAMCFN010000017.1, read as the reverse complement.
GCGCCAGGAAGCGTGTTCATGTATAACAGCGCGGCGACCTACATGTGCTCGGCCATCGTGCAGCAGGTGACAGGACAGCGGATCTTGAACTACCTCACGCCCCGGTTATTTGAGCCGCTGGGCATCACCGGAGCGACGTGGGAGCAGTGTCCGCAAGGGCGGGATGTGGGCGGCTGGGGTTTGAGCGTGCCGACCGAGGCCCTGGCGAAGTTCGGCCAGCTCTTCTTGCAGCAAGGGAAGTGGAATGGGCGGCAGTTGCTGCCGGAGGCGTGGGTGGCGGAGGCGACGACCTTCAAGATTCAGCAGCCCGTGCCCGCGAAACTAAGCCGGCCTAGGGAGAAGAACGACTGGCAGCAGGGCTACGGCTATCAGTTCTGGCGCAGCCAGCACGGAGCCTTTCGCGGCGACGGGGCGTTCGGACAATTCACGGTCATGCTGCCCGAGCAGGATGCCGTCATCGCGATGACGGCGGAGACTTCCAATATGCAGGGCGTGCTGGACTTGGTCTGGGAGCACATGCTGCCCTCGTGCCAGGCCCAGCCGTTGCCGGCAGACAGGACAGGGCAGGGGGCATTGGCGAAGACACTGGCGTCGCTGGCCTTGGCGATGCCGACAGGCCAGGCCACCTCGCCGACGGCCGCGCGGATTGCCGGTAAGCCCTTCCAGCTTGAGGCGAACGAGGGCGGCTTCCAGAGCCTCATGTTTACGTTTGAAAAAGACCGGTGTGTGCTGCGGTTGCGCGGAGCCAAAGGAGAACATGTGCTCGCCGGTGGCTTCGGCCGCTGGGAACGGGGCGAGACGAACCTGCCCGGCACGCCGCCGCGACTGATCACCGGCGGGGCCCCGAAGCCCGGGACGGCGCACAAAGTCGCCACGAGTGTGGCGTGGACGGAGGTCAACTCGCTGGAACTGATGCACCGCTACTACGAGACGCCGCACCACGACTCCGTGACGTGCCGCTTCGAAGGCGACCGCGTGCAGTTGAGCTTTCTCAACAGCCTCGCGAAGCTGCGGGGCGGAAAAGACACCCGGCCGGTGTTGCAGGGGCGACTGGGTTAGTCCCGAGTTCTAAAGCAGGGAGTAATCGAATGGAGCCAGCGCTTCACGCGCAATCCATCGTGTGCGAGCCCTTCAGCCTTCGCCCTAAACCGGGCAGGGGCCTACTTCTCCGAGGCGACTTCGATGGGGAGCCCGAGGCCCTTCGGCGCGGGTTCCTGAATGGCGGAGACGAACTGGTCGAGGTTCCAGCCTTGCGGCCCCTTCTTGCCGGCGGCGACGGTGAGCGGTTCGAAGCTGAGGAGAAATTCGCCCTTGGCTTTGTTCTTCAACTCCACGCGGACGTTGCTCTTATGCTTGGCGAAGATGGCGTCCACCTTGGCGGCGTTGTCGCCCTTGGCGTAGCCGGGGATGGTGAATTTGAGCGTGGCCACGTAGGCGTCGCCATGCACCGGCGCGGCCGCGAAGACGGCTTGCGCGACCTGATGGTAGCTGACGGTCTGCGGGTCGAAGGTGATGACGGCGAAGCCGGTGCTCTCGCTGAGGTCGTCCACCTTGGTGACGGTGGGCAGCTTGCGCAGCGACTCATCAATGGAGCTGGCGCAACTGCTGCACTTCACCTCGGTGATGTAGAAGGTGGCCGTGACCGGCTTGCCAGCGGGCTTGGCTTGGTCCGCAGCACGGACGGGCAGGGTGAGGGCAACGAGGAGGGCGGGGAGAAGTAGTTTTTTCATGGGCGTAAATTGGTGGATGGAGCTTGGGCCGTCAATTGGTCTTCTGCTTGGCGTTTTCTGCGTAGGGGCTCTTGCACTGGAGACGCGGCTGGTGCTGCGCGCAGAGCCGTCCTCCGGGCGCGATCGGGACCCCGGGCCACCGTCTTCTTCGCGCTCGCCGTGCTGCACCCCTTCGCGGTGAAACGCTTCGCGCATTGGGCACACCAATATTCGCTTGGGTCGGTCACGGAGAACAGCCGGCGTTTTCTGGCCGAGACCGAAGTTGTCTTCGGCCTGTGGACAGCAGGTTTGCTGCTCGGCATCGCCGTGCTGCATCGCTCCGTCGTGGACGCCGTCGCTGACATCGAAGGGCTGAACTTCACGGGCCAAATTCGTGTTCGTCGTGCTGGTCGTGGCGGTTATCCCAGCCCGTCGGAATTCATCCGCTGGTTTGCAGAGCGTCATCAACAGTCTGGTCGCCAACCTCGGGCCTCTACCGCCGTCGCGTGCGCCGCATCAAACTGGAGGCGCATACGAGCTGGTTTGTCCCGCGCCCAACGCGCGTGAGCTGGTCGACGTAGGGTCTAGCTTCCAGCCACCAGCGAGGGGTTCATCGTCGAGTAGGATGCGACTCGATGCCGCCCCACCACCTCAAGCCTCGCCCGCATCCGGCGCTACTTCGCCGTATTGCAACGAGCGCAGCGGCGGTTCCAGTCAGGACCTGACTCCGCTTCAGCGTCCCGGAAGAGTCAGACGACGAAGCGAGCACCCGATAAGCCAGGGTGGTGTCGGAGCTTTACCGTTTCTCAGCCACCATTGTGTCTTTTATGCTGCGCAGAAAACTCCCAACAAGTGAGACTAACGCGGCCTTCGGCGAGCACACTCCAATGACTAGCGGGGCTGGGGCGGGAGTCAGTGGCACCAGTTTTAACCGCTGCCCGGCGAGACAGGCCAACGACGCCGTCACCAGCGCCACCCCTTGCCCGGCCTCGACCGCCGAAATCAGGCTCGAAACGCCGTCGTGCTCCTCCGCGATGCGCGGCGTGGCTTTTGTTCGCGCGAACGTGGCGCTGAGCATTGAGTAGTAATCGGGATACTCCGCGTGACGATAGGCGACGAACGGTTCGCGGGCCGCCTCGGTCAACGTCACGCTGCGTCGCCGGGCGAAGGGGTGATTCGGCGCAACGGCCAGCCGCAACGGGTCTACTCCCAAGGCCTCGAAACGCAAACCGCGCAGTGCGGCCTTCCACGGACGGGCGAGCAAGGCGAGTTGCAACTTTCCTTCCCGCAGACCGGCCAGCATCTCCTCGGTGGACAAGTCGTGCAGCAGGACGCGCACGCTGGGCTTCGCGGCCTGAAACGCACGCAGGGCTGGCGGCAGCATCCGCGCCGTGAGGGTTGGCGCATACCCGATGTGAAGTTCCCCGTGCTCGCTGACGGCCACGGCCTTGGCGGCGCTCACGGCTTCCGCCGCGCGTTGCAGCACGGCGCGCGACTCGACGAGGAACACCCGACCGGTCTCCGTCAGCTGCACGGACTTCGCGGTCCGTTCCAGCAGGGACAGGCTAAGCTCCTCCTCCAAGTCGCGAATCTGCCGGCTCAAGGCCGGCTGCGACACGTGGAGGTTCAGCGCCGCGCGGGAGACGTTCTCCGCCTCGGCCACGGCGACGAAGTAGCGGAGATGGCGGAGTTCCATGCGCGGGCGAGCATACCCATTGGTTATGCTGAGGCAAGGAACACGGTCTTTCCCAAGACGGGGTCACGCGTGGCACCTTCTGGCCATGAAAATACGAAGAGCGAACGAGCGGGGCCACGCGAACCACGGGTGGCTGGACAGTTATCACACCTTCAGCTTTGCGGATTACCACGACCCGCAGTGGCTGGGCTTCCGCAGCCTGCGGGTCATCAACGACGATCTCGTGCTGCCCGGCGGCGGCTTCGGTATGCACCCGCACCGCGATATGGAAATCATCACCTATATCCTGGGCGGCGCGCTGGAGCACAAGGACTCAATGGGCAACGGCCGCGTCATCCGATCGGGCGACGTGCAATACATGGCCGCTGGCACCGGCGTGCGCCACAGCGAGTTCAATCCTTCCGCAACGGAAGCCGTGCGGCTGCTGCAAATCTGGATTCAGCCCGACCGCAAGGGCATGACGCCGCGCTATGCGGAGCAGTCGTTTGCTAATGCGGCTCCCGGCACGCTGCATCTGGTCGCGAGCAAGTCGGGTCGCGACGGCTCCATCGCCATCCATCAGGACGCGGACCTCTGGCTGGCCAAGCTCCAACCCGGCCAGCAGGTCTCACATTCGCTCGTTGCCGGCCGTCACGCGTGGCTCCACCTCGCAGAAGGTGAGGTGACGTTGAACGGCGCTGTGCTAAACGGCGGCGACGCGGCGGTGGTGAGCGAAGCCTCCACGCTGACGCTCACCGCCAGCCAGCCCGCCCAATTGCTCCTGTTCGACCTCAACTAACCCTCAACCCAACACACAACCTGACCAGCGTATCCATCATCCACTGCTCCGGCTCCGGCCATACCCTTCAGATGGCGGAGGCGGTTCACGCCGGCGTCGCGTCCGTGCCCGATGTCACCGCCCCCAGGCAAGGACATCGTCGAGGGCCGCTACCAGAACGAGGCGGACTTCGCGCACTTCGCGAAGTCCGACGCCATCGTCTTCGGCACGCCAACCTACATGGGCGGACCAGCGGCGCAGTTCAAGGGGTTTGCGGACGCCGCCGACATGGTGTGGTTCCAGCAGGGCTGGAAGAACAAGCTCGTAGGCGGGTTCAAGCACAGCAGTCCGCCCAACGGCGATAAAGGCACCACGCTGCACTATTCGCTGCACTATTCGCCTCGCAAAGCCGCATGCTCTGGGTGGGCGCGGGCGAGTTGCCCTCCGCCTTCGCGGGCAAGACCGATGGCGTGAATCGCCTCGGCAGCTACCTCGGGCGCACGGGAGCGACGTCGCAATATTTTCGCAAGGCACGCCTGACAGCCGCGTGCAACGCATCACCAGCAAGAACCACTACGTCTTCAACCTCGCGTGGCTGAAGCGGCTCTCGCTAGCGCCGGGGAAGTATCCCGCCAAACGTCGAAGCCAATCTCAGGTTGATCGACAAGATGGTCTTCATTGTTGGTGGGGGACAGGTGCGGTTACTCACCAACAGATTGTTACCTTTGGCGGATTACGTGAGTGGCGTTTAGGCCACAGAATGCTCGTTGGAAAGTGCCTATCTGGAAGCCGGTAGTCCCACGCCCACTTCTGCGGCGTGAACGTGCGCTCCAATTCTTCAGCCACAGCACCGGATAGGAGATTTTTGCATCCACGGAGGTTGTTTCATGGTGGATGCGTCCTGCGCTTGGGCATGCTACGGACAAGAGGGCGGAACAGGATCGTAACAATCCAGACATACAGTCGTCACGGAGCCCGGCTAGGCTAAGGCCGTTGAAAGTTAAAAAGATTCACCTGCGCGCAACTCAGATGACACAAATGCGACATAAACCAGACGGAACGATAAAAAAACTGGCGGCCTTCGCCGGGGCCGCTCTCTGCGGCTGGGCGCTCACCGCCTCGGCGGCGGATGAGGCGATGCTCAAGCTGCTCAAGGTCCTGCGGGATCGCGGCTCCCTCACCGAGCAGGAATACAAGGATCTGGTAAAATCCAGCGAGCAGACGCACGTCGCGCCCGCGCTCTCCCGTCCGCCCAGCTTCGAGGACCGACTGACGGCGGATGAGCGGGTCTTGCAGCGCATCGAGTCCGATCTGCAGCAGCAAAGGAAAGCGGTGTCGGAGTTGAAGGGCCTGACCGACGGGACTTCTTCGGCCTTGGTGCGGAGCGCGCTTAAGGACAAGTGGTATGAGCACATCAGCCTGCGCGGCTATGTGCAATTCCGCTTCAATCATGTGTTCAGCCGGAACGGTCCTGAGCTGGACGTGCCGGCGGATCGGATGGTGCGGGAGGCGGAATCGTTTGGCATCCGTCGTGGCCGCTTCATCCTGAGCGGCGATGTGACCGACCACCTTTTTCTTTATGGGCAATCGGACTACAACGCTTCGGTGGGCGGCACGGGCGACACGGGATTGCAGATGCGCGACCTTTATGCGGACATCGCGCTGGACAAGGACAAGGAGTTTCGCTTCCGCGTCGGCCAGAGCAAGGTGCCCTTCGGCTGGGTCAACCTGCAATCCAGTCAGAACCGTGGGCCACTGGAGCGGCCGGACGCGCTGAACAGCGCGGCGGAGGGAGAGCGGGATGTGGGCGTTTACTTCATGTGGGCTTCGCAGGAGGCACGGACGCGGTTCAAGGATCTGGTCCGGCTCGGGCTTAAAGGCTCTGGTGACTACGGCGTGGTGGCAGTGGGTGCTTATTCCGGCCAAGGGCCGAACCGGTCTGATTCAAACGGTGAGCCGCACGTTCTGGCGCGGGCCAGTTATCCGTTCAAACTGGCGAACGGCCAGTTCTTCGAGCTGGGAGCGCATGCGTATCATGGGCGGTTTGTGCCGACGGTGTCAGCCATCGGTGCGCCGGCCCTCCTGCCGGTGGCGGCGGGCGGGGGCGTGGCGGATCGGCGCGCCGGCATCAATGCGATTTGGTATCCGCAGCCCTTTGGCATCGAGGCCGAATGGAACGTCGGCGAAGGCCCGGAACTGAGTCCCAATTTCCGCAGCATCACTTCCGAGTTCCTGCACGGTGGCTATGTGCAGTTGAACTACCGGCAGATGACCAGCTACGGGCTCTTGTTTCCTTTCAGCCGATGGAATTTCTATGATGGTGGCCGCAAGTTCGGCGGCAACGCCCCGGCCTCCAAAATCAACGAGTTGGATCTTGGCATAGAGTGGTCCCCGTGGCCGGAAGTGGAGATGACCCTGGTTTACACGCGCTCTTTCGAGCGCACCAACACGCGCACGTTCCCTTACGCCAACACCGAAGATGCGAACCGCGTGGGCATGCAGTTGCAGTGGAACTTCTAAACCCGTGCGTCTGAATTCTTAACCTGAGCGCCATCTGATTGACACATAGCCCCCTTAAACTAGCCGCAATGAAAAATATGACCTCCAACCTCCTCCGCTGTGCGTCGCTGGCGGCGGCCCTCGTCCTTGCTGCCTCTGCGCAGGCCGGCAGCATCACCGTCAAAGGTTCGGACACCCTCGTAGTGCTCGCCCAGAAGTGGGCCGAGACTTACATGTCGAAGCATCCGGACACGAAGATTCAGGTGACCGGCGGTGGCACCGGCACCGGCCTGGCCGCCCTCCAAAACAAGAGCACCGACCTCTGCAACGCCTCGCGCAAGATCAAGCCCACCGAGCAGGCCACCTCCATCAAGGCGTTCGGCAAGCGGCCGACCGAATACAAGGTCTGCCTGGACGGCCTGAGTGTTTACGTCAGTGCGGACAACCCGGTGAAGGAGCTGACCGTCGCGCAGATCGCGGATATCTTCAACGGCAAGACCACGAACTGGAAGCAGGTGGGCGGCCCGGATGCGCGCATCACGGTTTACAGCCGCGAGAACAGCTCTGGCACTTATGAGTTCTTCAAGGAACACGTGCTGTCGGGCAAGGACTTCGCCGCCTCCGCCCAGACCATGCCGGGCACCGCTGCGGTGCTGCAGGCCGTGGCGAAGGACAAGCACGGCATCGGTTACGGTGGCGCGGCCTATGGCGCGGGGGCGAAGTCTTTGAAGATCAAGAAGGACGATGCTTCGCCAGGAGTGGAGCCGACGGAAGAGAATGTCATCAAGGGCACCTATCCCATCTGGCGTTACCTTTACATCTACGTCAATCCGGCCTTGGACAAGGGCGACATTGCCAACTATCTCAACTGGCTGCGGGGCGATGAAGGCCAGAAGGTGGTGAAAGATGTCGGCTATTTCCCGTTGCCCAAGGAGTTTCGGAAGTAAGCCTGCGTTCCCTTTGAATCCAGTTCCTCCTGTGATTCGACGAGTGCCGGGCGGGGTTGTCACCAGAAGGTTGCTGGTCAACTCCGCCCGGCCTTCTTAACTTAAGCGCGCGTGACGAACACTCCTGCCAATGCCAAGCGCACCGTCGGATGGATGGGCATCCACCGCGGGCACCAGGCCCGGCCCCTGGAGTGGCTCGCCGAGAAGTTCATCTTCCTTGTTTCGCTCACGGCGATTCTGATGGTGTTCCTCATCTTCGTGTTCGTCGCGCGGGAAGCGCTGCCGCTGGTGCTCGGGCAGATGAACAGTGCCGCTGCCCGCCCAGTCATTGCTGCGAAGGAGATGGACAAGCTCAAGCCCGAGGAACTTCGCACTTATCTGGGTTTGACCGCGACCGAGTTCAAGCAGCTGGACAAGGAAGCTCTGCAGGCCCTCATGGAGGTGCGCGAAGAAGAGGCCAAGGAAGCACCCAAGGACAAGGATGCCACGCTCAACACGACCGAGTGGCGCTACCTGTTCCAGCCGCACCAGTGGTCGGACAGCCGGCCGGAGGACCGCTACGTTTGGCAGCCCATCGGCCGCATCCACAAATACAATCTCGTGCCGCTCATCATCGGCAGCCTCAAGACCACTGCGGTCGCGCTGCTGTTCAGCGTGCCGCTGGCGCTGGCTGCCGCCCTCTATGTCTCGCAGCTCGCCTCGCCGACGATGAAGGAATGGCTGAAGCCGGCGATCGAGCTGCTATCCGGCGTGCCCTCGGTGGTGCTGGGCTTTTTCGCGCTTATGGTGCTGGCGTCGTTTCTGCAAGGGGCCTTCGGGTATCAGTCCCGGTTGAACGCGTTTGTCGCGGGCATTGCGCTGGGGCTGGCGGTCATCCCGGTGGTGTTCTCGATTGCGGAGGATGCCCTCACCAGCGTGCCGCGCGCCTATACGCAGGCGGCGCTGGCCTTGGGCGCTTCCAAGTGGCAGGCCGCCTGGCAAATCGTGCTGCCGGCCGCCGCACCCGGCGTCTTCGCCGCCGTGGTGCTGGGCTTCGGACGGGCGATTGGCGAGACGATGGTGGTGCTCATGGCCAGCGGCAATGCGAGCATCATGTCGTTCAGCCTGTTCGATTCCACGCGATCCATCACCGCGACTATTGCGGCGGAACTTGCCGAGGCGGTGTTTGGCGGGCACCACTACCGGATTCTGTTTCTCATCGGAGCGATGCTGTTTGTGGTGACGTTCCTTACGAACCTGGCGGGCGACCTGATCATGCACCGGCTCAAGGGCCGGCTGGAGGGGAAGGCGAAATGACCGCCACGGATGCCAAAGCCAATCGCCTGGACTTCCGCTCGCGTGGCTTCGACTTCGCGTCCTTCGCGTTCACGGGCATCACGGGCCTGGCCACTCTGTTCATTCTCGCGATCCTCGCCATCATCATTGCGAATATCGTGTGGCATGGCTGGGGGACGTTTTCGTGGCGCTTCCTCACGGGCAGCGCGGATCAGGACATGTTTGATGTGAACAAGGCCGGGGTGCTGCCCATGGTCATCGGCACCGCGCTGCGCGTGCTGGTGATGACGATTGTGGTCGTGCCGGTCGGCGTGATCACGGCGGTTTACCTGACGGAATACGCGCATTCCACGGCGCTTACCACCCGGGTCATTCGCGGCGCGGTGAACAATCTGGCCGGGGTGCCCTCCATCGTGTTCGGCCTGTTCGGCCTGGGTTTCTTCATCAGCTTCATCGGGCGTGGGCTGGATGGCGGTGCGGCGGAGCCGCTGTGGGGCAAGCCGGCCATTGTTTGGGCCTCACTCACCTTGTCGGTGATGACCCTGCCGCTGGTGATCGTGGCCACGGAGGAATCGCTGCGCGCCATCACGCCCGGTCTGCGAGAGGCGAGCCTCGCGCTGGGTGCGACCAAGCTGGAAACGATCATCAAGATTGTCTTGCCCGAGGCGTTGCCGGGCATCCTCACTGGCGGCATCCTCGCCGTTGGCCGCGCGGGCGGGGAGGTGGCTCCCATCCTGTTCACCGGTGCGGCGTATTACATGCGCGACCTGCCACACTCGCTGACGGACCAGTTCATGGACCTCGGTTATCACGTTTTCATCCTCAGCACGCAGTCGCCGGACATCGAGAAGACTCGGCCCATTCTGTTTGCCACTGTGCTGGCCTTGCTGCTGCTGACACTTTCGCTGAACCTCGTTGCGGTCATTGTGCGCGCGCGGGTGCGCAAACGGATGCGCGCCTCCCACTGACGTATGGCTGCTTTCTCCTCCTCTCAAGTCACGTTGAACCAAAGCAAACCGGCCGATGGTGCGGGTGCCCCCCTCATCACGAGCGAGCGGGTCAACCTCTTCTACGGTCCGGCGCAGGCGTTGAAGGACATCACGCTCACCATTGGCGAGCGGCGCGTCACCGCCTTCATCGGCCCTTCGGGCTGCGGCAAGTCCACGTTCCTCCGCTGCTTCAACCGGATGAACGACCTCATCGATTCGGTCCGCATCACGGGCTCCATCAAGGTCGGCGGGCAGGACATCCACAGCCCGGACGTGGATGTGATCGAGCTGCGGAAGCGCATCGGGATGGTGTTCCAGAAGTCGAACCCGTTTCCCAAGTCCATTTATGACAACGTCGCCTATGGCCTCAAACTGCACGGGATGAAGGCGAAGTCCGACCTGGACACCGCCGTGGAGCAGAGCCTGCGCGGGGCGGCGCTGTGGGACGAAGTGAAGGATCGGTTGCACAGCAGTGCGCTGGGACTTTCCGGCGGCCAGCAGCAGCGCTTGTGCATCGCCCGCGCCATCGCTATCAAGCCGGAGATCCTTCTGATGGACGAGCCGGCCAGCGCGCTGGACCCGATTGCCACGGCGAAGATTGAGGAGCTGATCCTAGCGTTGAAGCGTGAGTTCACCATCGTCATCGTGACGCACAACATGCAGCAGGCCGCGCGCATCTCGGACCACACCGCGTTCTTCTACCTCGGCGAGTTGGTCGAGTTCGACGCGACGGCAAAGATCTTCACCAACCCTGCGAAGCGCCAGACGGAGGACTACGTGACCGGGAGATTTGGATGATGCGAAGCCGCGTATTCAGCAATCAGTTTTCAGTGTTCAGTGAACTGAACGCTGGCGGACCCACGTTGGTCAGACGGAACACTGAACACGGAACACTGGATTACTGATCATGCTCCCCCACGACCACGAATTCGCCGCCCTCAAGGAAAAGCTGCTCACCATGTCGAGCCTGGCTGCTAGCTCGGTTCAGAATGCCATCCGGTCGCTCGTCGAGCGCAATGACGACCTCGCCCGCCAGGTCGAGCAGGCCGACGACCAGCTCGACGCGCTGGAGATCGAGCTGGATGAGCTGGCCATCGTGCTCTTGTCGCGCGGCCCCATCGCCAGCGACCTGCGGATGATCACCGTGGCGATGAAGATCACCCATGATTTGGAGCGGGTAGGCGATGAATCCACCACCATCGCGCGCCGGGCGGTGGACTTGAACAAGGAGCCGCAGCTCAAGCCGTATGTGGACATTCCCCGGATGGCAACGATGGCGCTGGAGATGCTCAATGACGCCTTGGAAGCCTTCGTCAGCCGCGACACCGGCCGGGCCCGCGCCGTCCTGCCGCGCGACAAGGAAGTGGACGCCCTCCACAAGCAGCTCCAACGCGAGCTGGTGTCGTTCATGCTCGAAAGCCCCACGACCATCACGCGCTGCCTGAACCTGATGCAGGTTTCCAAGCGCATCGAGCGGATTGCCGACCACGCGACCAACATCGCGGAGGAGGTGGTCTTCCTCTATGAAGGCCGGGACATTCGCCACACGGGCAAGGATGATAAGGCCTGAGGCTGTCCCGGTGCTGAAATATCGCGTTGCCAAGGGGGGTGGCTGCCGTGAGCCTCGCGCTCCGAATGCCGTGTCGCAGCCCTCTATTTCGCTGGTTGCTGGTTGCCTTGATCGCCATGCCCAGTGCGCTACGGGCCGGCGTGGTCATCAACGAAATCCATTTTGAAGCTGCGGAGAAGCGTCCGCTGGAATTCATCGAGCTGCACAACGCTGCGAGCGCCGATGCCCATCTGGGTGGCTGGCAGCTCGGCAAGTTCCGTTTCGGGCCCGCCACCTTGGTGCCGCCCGGTGGCTTCGTGGTGGTCGCGGCCGATCCGGCTGCATTTCAAAAAGCCTACGGCTTTGCCCCGCTGGGACCGTTGCCCGGCAAACTGAAGAACGAAGGTGAACGTGTCGCTCTCCGCGATGCCAGCGGTCGGCTGGTGGATGAAGTGCGCTACGGAGTCGGTTTGCTCTGGCCCAGCGCCACGGCGGGGGCAGGCTCTTCTTTGGAACGCGTGCATTCGGGATTGCCGGGGATGTTTGCGAGTTCATGGCGCGCATCGGGCTTTCGGGTGGATGGCAGTGTGGGTAACAAGTCACCGACGCCGGGCAAGACCAACTCGGTTTTTTCCAGCCGCCAGCCTCCGGCGGTCGAGGCTGTCGCCCATGCGCCGACACAACCTCGCTCGGGCGAAGCGATGACGGTGACGGTGCGTTTGGGCGAATCTCGTGGACATGCCGCGAAGCTGCTCGTGCAGGTGGTGGAGCCGGGCAGTTATGTCCGTCGCAGCGATCCGGCCTACGAGCAGAATTGGCGTGAGTTCGACTTGCATGATGATGGCAAGGACGGCGACGTGCGTGCGCAGGATGGCGTGCTGACCGCTGTGGTGCCCGGCGAACTGCAGAAGCACCGCCGGCTGCTGCGCTATCGGGTGGCGTTCAAGGATGGTTCCGGCACCACGTTCCGCCTGCCTTACGCGGACGACGAGTCGCCCAACTTCGCGTGGTTCTGCTACGACGGCGTTCCGGCGTGGCAGGGGGCTTCGCAACCCGGCAAGTCCCCGCCGCTCTCCTTCAGCCCCAACTTCCTGACCACGCTGCCGGTCTATCAGTTGCTGGCCCGGCACGAGGACGTGGAGCGCAGCCAGTGGGATGGCGGCTACAACAAGCGCCGACTCTTCGGCACGTTTGTTTGCGATGGTCAGGTGTTCGACCATGTGCAGTTCCAGAACCGTGGGCAGGGCAGCACCTATGTCAGCGGCAAGACCAAGTGGGGCATCCACTTCCTGCGCGCCCATGAGTTCACGCCGCGCAACCACTGGGGCGAGCCTTACGTGCGTCCGTGGGATCATTTGAACCTGAGCGGCTGCGCCAGCCCGTGGGTGCAAATCAACCGGGGCATGGCGGGCATGGATGAAGCCTTCTCCTTTCGCGCCTATCACTTGGCCGGCGTGCCCAGCCCGAGCACACATTGGATTCACTGGCGTGTCATCAGCCGGGCGGAGGAGACCGGCCCGAAGAGCCAATACGAAGGCGATTTGTGGGGGCTCTATCTGGTCGTGCAGGATCCGGACGGTCCGTGGCTCAAGGAGCGCGGTCTGCCTGACGGCACAACCTACAGCCCCGAGACCGGGCGCAAACATCTGGGCTCGGGGATGGCCCGGGATAGTTCCGACTTCAACCAGTTCATGCACGGCTCGCGCACCACCAGCTCCGAACCGTGGTGGCGTGAGCACTTGAATCTCCCCGACTACTACAGTTTCCACGCGGTGAATCGCATCGTCTCAAATGTGGATCTCCGCCATGGAGCGAACCACTTCCTCTATCATTCGTCACGGGCCGTTTGGTCGCCCGTGCCGTGGGACCTCGACATGATGTTCATTCCCAAGACGCATTGGCCGGGCATCGTGGACCAGACCCGCTGCCTGGAACGGCCGGCGCTGAAGCTGGAATATCAAAACCGCGCGCGGGAGATCCTCGATTTGTTTTGCAGTGATGCTTCGCCCAATGGCGGTCAGGCGGGGCAGCTCGTCGAGGAACTGTCCCGGGCGCTCCGGCCCCCGGGACAGGACCGCACCTGGCCCGAGTTGGACATGGCGATGTGGAACTTCCACCCGCGCACCAGTGACAAGGGCGCATTTTACCGCAACCCCGCCGTCCAGGGAATGATGGGGGGAGAATTCCGCCGCACCCTCGCCACGCCCGACTTCAACGGCTTCTGCAAGCTCATCGTGGACTTCTGCACCGACACGCGGACCAATCGCAACTACGCGCCCAACGACGGGAACATCCTCGGCTACGGCTTCGGCCATCTTTGGTGGGAATCCCGCGATGACAAAATCCCCGCGCGCCCCGTCATCCGTCATCTGGGCAGCGAAAAGAAGGGGGCGCACGCCTTTCAAATCAGCCCGTTCCAGAGCCCGGTAGCCACCCACCACTCCGCCGCCGTGCAATGGCGCGTGGGCCGCATCTGCGGTCCCGGTCAGGTCGGTTATCGGGACGGCCAGCCGTGGACCTATGAGGTGCAACCGCATTGGGACAGCGGGGAACTCCTGCGTCCTGAACCGCAATCGAAGCTGCCCAAGGAGCCCTTCGCGGACGCCGGCGTCTATCGCATCCGCGCCCGCTACAAGGACAACACCGGCCGCTGGAGCCATTGGAGTGAGCCGGTGCAGTTGACGGTGCGTTGAGGCTGCGGTGCCCGGCGATGCGTGGTGGCTTTCCGGTTGAATGAAGCTTCCCATCGTGGGGTCGAAAACCCCGTTCGAGCGCCGCCCCGGTCAGCCGACTTGGGCGGCGCGCGGCATTTATCCACTGAACATGAATTTGAACTCCTTGAAACTCGCCCGCCCATTAGCCCTCGGAACCGCGTTTGCTTTTGCCACCACGGTGCTCTTCGCTGCTGACGCGAAGACGGAGAAGAAGGCCGAGAAGAAAGCCGCCGCTCCGGCTGTGAAGCCCGGCCTCATTCAGGACGACTTTCCGTTCTTGAAGGCGTGCATCGGCGCGAAGTTCCCCGGCAAGAATGACGCCAACAAGGGCATCGCCATCCGCCTCGGCACGAACGCCGCGATGTGTTTTGACCAGGACCTGCTGCGCTGGAGCGCGGGCTGGACGGGCGGCTTCGTCTCGACCAAGGGCGTGACCTTCGACGGCTCGCACGGCGGGCATCCGGAGCTGATTGGCGAGCAGCAGTTCGGCTTGCGCGTGCAGCCCGGCTGGGCGGACGCGAGCGGCTCGTTCAAGGATCCGCGCAAGGAACTCTACGGCCCGCTGCCGCGCGCGTGGGGCCGCGTGAGCTCGCTGCAAGTCCACGGGATTGAAGTGACCGTCAGCTACGAAGTCCTCGGCACGCCCATCAAGGAGCGCGCGGAAGTCGTCGAGCGCGACGGCGTCACGGCCTTTGTGCGGAACCTCTCGCTTGGCAAGAACGCGAAGGAACTCCTCGCCGCCGTCTGCGAAGTCGAAGGCGCGCAAGGCAAGATCGAGGGCAACCAAGCCACGCTCACCGCCGCGAACGGACAGGTGACGGTCGTCGCTCTCAGCGGTGCGCCCAAGGGTGCGAAGTTCGAACTCGCGGACGGCTCGCGCGTGCTGCTCCGCATCCCGGCGGGCGCTGGGGCAGGGGCCTTCAAGCTCGCCATTGCCCGCACGGACACAGCCAACGCTGGCAAGGTCGCCGCGCTCGCGCAGGGTGCGCCGCGCTTCAACGACTCCGCCAAGGCCGGCAAACCCCATTGGGCCGAGCCCGTCGTGATGGCGGGCGTCCTCGCCGCGAGCAGCACGCCGGACGGCGCGTATGTGCAGGATGTCATCACCCCGCCCGTCCCGAATCCGTGGAACCGCCGCGTGCGCTTCGGCGGCATGGACTTCTTCGCCGACGGCAAGCGCGCCGCGCTTTCCACCTGGGACGGCGACGTGTGGGTGGTCAGCGGCCTTGACGAGAAGCTCGAGAAGTTGACGTGGAAGCGCTTCGCCAGCGGTGGCTTCGAGACGCTCGGCCTCAAGATTGTGGACGACGTGATTTACACCTCGGGCCGCGACCAGATCACCCGCTACCGCGACCTCGATGGCGACGGCTCGTGCGATGTCTATGAGACCTTCAACGACGACATTACCAGCTCCCCCGGCTTCCACGAGTTCACCTTTGATTTGCATACGGACAAGGAGGGAAACTTTTACATGGCCAAGGCCGGCCCGGTGAAGGGCGGCGGGCGCGGCTTCGGCGGCGGCGGCGGCAACGGCGAGATTTCCGAACACGCCGGCTGCCTCATGAAGGTTGATAAATACGGGCACAAGCTCGAAGTCGTCGCCACCGGCCTGCGTGCGCCCACGGGCATCGGCGTGGGGCCCAACGGCGAAATCACCACCGGCGACAACGAAGGCACTTGGGTGCCGATGTGCCCCATCAACTGGGTCAAACCCGGCGGTTTCTACGGCGTCGAAGACCTCTCGCACGGACGCGACGTGAAGACCTTTCGCCAGCCGCTGTGCTGGATGGCCAAGAGCTGGGACAACTCCGGCGGCGGCCAGGCCTGGGTCACGAGCACGAAGTGGGGCCCGTTCAGCGGCGAGCTGCTCCACTGCTCCTACGGCCAGTCGAGCATCTACCTCGTGCTGAAGGAATTCATCGGCGACCAACCGCAGGGCGGCATCGTGAAAATCCCCGTGAAACTCACCTCCTCTGCGATGCGCCCACGCTTCAACCCCGTGGACGGCCAGCTCTACAACGCCGGCCTGCGCGGTTGGCAGAGCAACGCCGCGAAGGAAGGCGGCTTCGACCGCATCCGCTACACCGGCAAGCCCGTCGTCTCCATCGCCAAGCTGAACGTCTCGAAGGCCGGCATCGCGCTGACCTTCACCCAGCCGCTCGACAAGGCCGCCGCCGAGGACGTGCAGAACTACAGCGGTGAACGGTGGAACTACCAGCGCACCAGCAACTACGGTTCTCCCGAGTTCTCCGTGGAAAACCCGGAGAAGAAGGGCCATGACAAACTCGACATCACCGCCGCCAAGCTCTCCGCCGATGGCAAGACGGTGACGCTCGCCATCACCGCGCTGAAGCCCGTGAATCAGCAGCTCCTAAAGTTTCAGCTCAAGACGGCGGCGGGCGCGGAGTTCAAGCAGGACGTGCTGCACACCATCAACGTGATTCCGTGATCGGAGCGCGGCCTTCACAGGCTGTGTGAAAACTCGCGCAACCGCCGGGCGTCCGAGGCGGGGCGGCAAATTTGCCGTCCCGATGCGCCCCGCCGCCCCCGCCGCCAGGTTCGCCGAGCGCGGCGGACCTGCGCCGGATCGCCCCGGTTC
>CAMCFN010000016.1 GCA_945874145.1 Akkermansia muciniphila | reverse complement strand
GCGTGTCGTAGTTGGCGATGTGTTCCATCCGGTCCCAGTCGGCGTCCAGGCCCAGGCGCACGACGCCCAGCACCAGGATCTGCCACAGGTCCATGCCGGTGCGCCCCGTGGCTTGCTTGCCCGCCAGGATTTTGGCTTCGAGCAGGGCGAAGAGCTCGGCCTTGAGCGTGGGCTGCATCCAGATCTATTGCAGGCCCGCCAGTATCGGGGGCAGCTCGTCGCGGCTCTTGAGGGGCAGCCGAATCTTTTCGATGGGGGTGAGTTGCAAATCGGGCTGGGTGGGGAAGCGTTGGCGCATAGTGCGAAGGGGAGGCGAATGTTGCAGGTTCAGAGGACCAAACCCCAGCAAACGTTCAATCTTCACCCCAACATTCGCACCCCCTCAACCCCACAAAACCCAATGCTGACACTGCTATTCGCCGTAAAGCGGCGGTCACTACTTCGCGTTCTACGTCATCGAGCGCTACGTGGATCCGGGCTTCAAGTTCTCCGGCATTGGTTCTTTCGTTGCGTATCTGCTGCTGCGGAAGCGGGAAAATCTGAAGCCGCGCGGCAAAGATTAAGCGACTGGTGACAGCGGTCCCCCCGGCCTTCAACTCTTGGGCAGGCCCACGCTTTTCAAGGTCACGGCCAGCAGTAATGCGAGCTTGTAGCCCAGCGCGACGGCCGCCATCAGCAACATGCCGCCGGCTCCGCGGGTCATGTTCAGCATGGCCTTGTCTGAGAGGTGCCGTTGCCCCACTGAGACGACGTAGCTCAAGAGCGTGAACCACGCGAGGCCCCCGGCAGCCACGCCGGCGATGCACAGGGACTTGCTGGTCCAGTTGGGGTCCACCCATTCGTGGGAAAGGAAGGTGGCGGAGAGCGCCACCCAGAGGAGCAGCACGCCGGGATTGCCGAGCGTGCGCACAAAGCCCGTCATGAAGGCCGTGTGCGGGTGCAGGCGGTCCTCGATGCGGTCGGCGCTACGGGAGCTGGTCTTCACTTCCTTGGCAAAGAGGTATTTGCACCCGAGATAGCTCATCAGCGCGAAGCTGGCCAGTTGCAGCACCGCTCGCGCAATGTCGCTCGTGAACAGCTCCGAGAAGCCCGCAAAACCGATGGCGCAGTAAATCGCCTCCATCAAAACCGAACCGGCCCCGATGAAGAATGCCCAGCGGAAGCCGCGTTCGACCCCTTCGTGGATGATGGTCACGTTGATGGGTCCCACGGGGATGGAGACTAAGAACCCGCTGATCAAGCCGGTCAGCAAGGATTCCAAGAAGGGGAAATCGGCGAGCATGGGTCAGGGGCTGGGCTTGCCCGGGCGCTCGTCCTCGACTTCCTCGTCGTCATCCTCCTCGATGTCCTGCCGCATCTGGCGGGAGATTTTCGGGCGAACGAAGCCGTAGAGCAGGTATAGCGTGAACACCAGCGGCGCGACGACCGGCAGGATTTTTTCCCAGAATGCGAAGAAGGTGGCCAGCACCAGCAGGATGGTGAGCATTTTGTGGAACGGTTTGGCCGCCCGCCAGTTCAGCTTCTTGAACGACGGGTATTTGATCTCGCTGACCATCAGGTAGGAGAGGAAGAGCAGCAGCACGGGCAGCACGTAGCGCCAGGTGCCGACGGCGAAGTTCTTCTCGTCCCACCAGATCAGGAACAGCGTGAGCGACGCCACCATGCCCGCTGCTGCTGGTATCGGGACACCGGTGAATTCCCCGCTGTTGTTGTACTGCGTCTTCGGCATCAGGGCCATACAGTTGAACCGGGCCAGCCGGAACGCGCCGCAGATCAGATACACGGAGGCGATGAGCCAGCCCATTTCCGGCATCTCCACGAACACGTCCCGCAGCACGATGCGATGCACGAGGAAGGCCGGGGCTACGCCAAAGGAAACCACATCGGCCAGCGAGTCAAATTCCCGGCCGAAGGGGCTTTCCTTGCCGACCATGCGCGCCACGCGGCCGTCGAGCAGATCGAAAATGCAGGCCAGCAGAATGTAGAGCAGCGCCGCGCGGATATTGGGATACGGAGCCTCGAGCTTGGACTCGACGATCTTGGTGATCGCGAGAAAGCCGCAGAACAAATTCCCGGCCGTCATCAGGTTCGGCAGGAAGTAGATCTTCAGCTTCGCGTCGTCTTCGGAGCCGTTGGTGGGAATGGGCTGCGGTGCCTCCATGGGATTTCAGGCGCTCAGGAAATTGCGTGCTGCACGGGGCCAAATGTTAATGGTCATCAAGGGCTTGGGAAGCCAAACCTTCCCGGGGCACTGCGGCCAGTCCGGCGGTGGTGTGCGGCGTTTGCGCCGCTTCACGGTCTGAAAAGTCCACCAGCCCATCGTTTCGCCCTGGTCCTTTCGGACGCTGAAGCGGCCTGAAGGCTGCGCCCCGGCACAAGGAGGGAGCGCGTTCGCCGTTGACACGCCGTCGGTCCCGCCGCTGAATTCGCATGACAACCGACTCGTCGCAACACCACCGTAACACTATGAAATTCAACTCTGTCCTGTTCCCCCTAGCTGCCAGCGCGATGCTGGCCCTGTCCGCCCCCGCTGCGGATGAAGCTGGCTTCAAGTCCATCTTCAACGGCAAAGACTTGGCCGGCTGGGAAGGTAATCCCAAGCTCTGGTCCGTGAAGGACGGAGCCATCACGGGCATCACCCCGCCCAGCGAGAAGGATCCCAAGAAGGGCGCGATCACCCACAACACGTTCCTCGTGAACAAGGAACTCAACACGAAGGATTTCGAACTGCGCCTCAGCTACCGCATCGTCAACGGCAACTCTGGCATCCAGTATCGCAGCAAGGTCATGTCCCAAGGCGATTGGGGCCCCATCGTTGGCGGTTACCAAGCGGACTTCGAAGCCGGTAAAACCTACAGCGGCATCCTTTACGAGGAGCGCGGCCGGGGCATCCTCGCCAAGCGCGGCGAGAAGACCACCGTCAAGGACGCTGAAGGCAAGCCCAAGGTCGAAGTCACCGGCTCCACCGGCAAATCCGAGGACATCCAGGCCAGCATCAAGAACGAGGATTGGAACGACTATGTGGTCATCGCCAAGGGCAACCACCTCCAGCACTTCATCAACGGCAAACTGACCGTGGACGTGACCGACGAGGGCGGGGCCAAGGCCGCTAAAGAAGGCATTCTCGCCCTTCAGATTCATGTCGGCCCACCGATGACCGTTCAGTTCAAGGACATCCGCATCAAGGAATTGAAATAGTTTCAGCCGGCAACATTTTAAGGGCGCGCCGCAAGGCGCGCTCTTTTTGTTTTGGCCGCCTTCCGCCATCGCCTGTTCTCCCTTACACTGCCGCCGTGGACATCCCCGCCAACTACGCCAGTCTTCGCGAACGCATCGCCGCTGCCTGTGCTCGCACTGGCCGCGACCCCGCGTCCGTCACGCTGATGGCCGTGAGCAAGCACCAGCCGCCCGAGGCGGTCGAAGCCGCGCTGGCCGCCGGGCTTACCTGCTTCGGCGAAAACCGCGTGCAGGAGGCCAAGGCCAAAATCCCCCTCTGCCCCGGCCGCGCCCGCTGGCAGTTGATTGGTCACCTCCAGTCCAACAAATGCCGCGATGCGGTGGCGCTCTTTGGAATGATTCAAAGTGTGGACAGCCTCGCCCTCGCCCAGGAACTGGACAAGCACTGCGAGAAGGCCGCCAAAACCCTGCCCATCCTCCTCGAAGTCAATGTGGCCGGTGAAGCCAGCAAGTTTGGCTACACCCCGACAGCGTTGCTGGCAGAGCTGGCCACGTTGAACCAGCTTCCGCGCTTGGAAATCCATGGCTTGATGACCATCGCCCCCTACACGCCGACTCCCGAGCGGGTGCGGCCGGTCTTCCGCCGCCTGCGCGAACTCAAGACCGAGTGCGAGCAACTCCTGGGCGTGCCGCTGCCGCAACTCAGCATGGGCATGAGCGGTGACTTCGAGGTTGCCATCGAAGAAGGTGCCACCTGCGTGCGCATCGGCACCGCTTTGTTCGGCCCGCGTCTGCGGCACGCCGAAGAGCCCGCTGCGGACCCCTCCCGCGTTTGACGCCACCACGCTGATCCCCTTAACTCCCAACATGTCTGCCACTCGCCACATCGTCCTCTACGACAGCGAGTGCTCGCTCTGCACGTTTCAGATGCGGATGCTCACCTGGCTGGACTGGTTCCACGTCGTGCGCTTGCTGCCCATCGCGGACCCGGAGACCGCCCGCGTCGCCCCGGCGCTCACCCGCGAGGCGTTGTTGGAGGCCATCCACTGTATTGCGACCGATGGCACGATTCATCGCGGCGCGCGGTGCCTTCGGTTTGTCGGGCTGCGGATGCCCCTGCTGGTGCCCCTGGCGCTGGTGCTGTGGTTCCCCGGCGTGATCTGGATTGCCGAGCGAATTTACCAATGGGTGAGCCGGAACCGTTATCTGCTGAGCAAGCTCTTCGGCTGCAAGGACGCCTGCGCGGTCCTGCCCGCGCGCAAGCGAAGCCAAGATGGATGAGCAAGTTCCGGCTCCGACATGTGTTCAGTCTCGTGACGGATTGCCATGCCGCCTCGGGTCACTACCGCTCACTCTGGCAACGGCACTTTTACGATGGTCTGCGGCCCGTGGTGGACCGGCTGAGCGTTCCTGAAAACATTGATTACTCGTGGGCCCGCCGGGCCGTGTCGGAACCAGTGGCGGACACGGCGGATGAACATTCCCGCATCAGCGAGCAGGTGGCCGCGCAAATCCTCCGCGCCCACGCGAACCACGGGCTGGACGCGGTGATCTCCTACTGCTTCGCCCGGGACTTGCACCCTGATGTGGTGCGCCGCGTGCAGGCGGCCGGCGTGCCGTGGATCAATTTCTTCTGTGACAGCACGCACCGGTTCGAGGAAGTGGAGTCGCTGGCGCGGGTGGTCTCGCTCAACTGGTTTGTGGAGCATGCCGCAATCCCCCGCTACCGCGCGCTGGGCGTGCCTTTCGTCTGCCTGCCGTATGCGTTCAACCCCGCAGAACTCCCCGATTGCGCCTGTCACGAACCAATCCGTCCAGCGGCCTTCATCGGCATGCCCACCGGTCCGCGCGTGAAGCAACTCGGACAGTTGATCGCGGCCGGCAGCCAGTTGGAAATTCGCGGCCCCGGCTGGGATGAAAGTTCTGACGATGCGGTCACGCGGCAGGCGATGCTGTTCCACGGGCTGGGCGACCATCTGCGGCGACAGGCGCAATGGCCCGTGGTCCGCGCCTGTGCGAACGGGCCGTTGAGCGACGCGGAACTGCCCGAGTATCTGCGTGGTTGTCAGACGGTGCTGGGCTTGAACCAGGGCCTCGACCGACACGGCCAGCAACTGAGCTATCTCAAGCTGCGCGATCTGGAATTCCCCGGCCACGGCTGCTGCTACCTGACCGAGCACAACGCCGATGTCGCCACCGCCTTGGACGTGGGCCGCGAAGTGCTCACTTACCATTCGCTCGAAGAAGCCGCCCAATGGCTCCGTGAACTGCCTCGTGAACCCCGCCGGGCAGCGGAGATCGGTCAGGCCGGCCGCCGCCGCGTGCTGGCGGAGCACACTTGGGCAGCGCGGATTGGCCAGCTGGGCGCGGCTCTGTGAGGGCGGTGGTTGTCACTGAAAGCGGTTGTATCAACTCCACTTAGGCCGCTTAATTCCAGCCTGTCTCCGGCCGTAAGCCACGGCATCCCGGAAATGATAGCTTACTTTTTACAGGCGGTGAGCGGGCGAATCTTTGCCACGGCCTCCAGCCTCGTCGGCGGACTGATTTCATTAAAGCTGATTGGCCACCACTTGGCTCCCGAGATCTATGGGGCAGTGCTGGTGGCGATGCAGGTCACTGCTTTTCTGCCCCTGTTGGACGGGGGAGTTCGCACGGTGACCAATCGGCGGATGCTCGTGGTGCCAGAGGCGGCGGCCAAGGCCCGGCTGGTGCGGTTCGGAGAAGTGTTCTATTCGCGGTTGGCACCCGTGGTCCTGGCCGTGGCGACCCTGCTGATGGGCGCCTACGCGATGACGCCTGCGGGCCGGATGGTGGACAGTCCACTGGCGTATTGGCTGGCAGTGGGGGTGACAGGGGCGCTGACGATGCTGGCGGGTGCCCAAGCGGCCTTGCTCGTCGGGTTGGGGCAGCAGACCTGGTATTTCCTCGTGAACGGAGCGGTCGCCTGGTTGTCGGTGCTGGGTCTCTGGGTGGGTTTGCGTCTCGGGGCGGGGGTGTGGGCGTTTCCACTGGCGGCGCTGGTCGTTTTGGCGGGTGGGATGCCGCTGACCATCTGGCTGATTCGCCGCTGTGTGCCGGGCTTTCGCTGGTGGCGTTATCAGGCGGAAGCGGATTATCCGGCGCAATTGCAGGAGCTGAAGCGAGATGCTTGGGACTGTTTTCGGAGCCAACTGGCCACGATGTTGTTGTTCACGGCTGACGTCGTGCTGGCGGGGCTGATCTGCGGGGCCACGAAGGAGGCGGCCATTTACGGCGTGCTGGCGCGGCTGTTCGGAATTCTGCGCAGCTTGGCGCAGGCCACGGCGGAGGTGGTCTGGCCGATGATGGCACGCGATGCGGCCGGGACGCAGTCGCTCGCAGATTTCGTTCTGCGGGCAAATGCCTGGGTGTATGGGGCGACGCTGGGGGGCATGGGCTTGACGTTGGCACCGTTCATTGGCTGGTGGATGGGGGCGGAGTGGATGCCCGCCCCGGGGCTGGTCGCGCTGCTGACAGCTCGTTTTTTGATTACGGGAGTGTCGGCACCCGCAGCGTATTATTTGATTGGGCAGGGAGATTTCTTGTCATTAGCCCGGTTGGTGGAGCGCGAGCTTGCGCTGGCGGTGGTGATGGCAGTGACGGCGGGATATGCGTGGGGTGTGACTGGGGTAGCGGGTGCTTTTCTCTTGGCGACTGCGGCTGGCACGCTGCTGCCAATCCTTGCGCGGTATGCAATGTCGGTGCCGCGATCACCCGGCGGTTTAGCAGGAGCGCTTTGGTGGCGGGCACTGGCCGGGCTGGCGGTCAGCTTCGGAGTCGCCGCCCTTTTGGTGCCGCTGGCAGGGCGTGGTGCTTGGCTGTTGCTGATTGGTGCGCTGGCGGCGTCGGCCGGCTTGGGCACGGGTAGTCTGGTGGCTTGGAGCCGGGTTGCGGCCTCGGCGGAGGGAGGATTGTCGTCGCCGCGCTTTCGCGCCATGCTGCGGGTGTTTTGATGATGGCGGTTGTGGTTTCCTATGTTCAAAAGTTTTATTCGTTCCACGTTATCCGACCTAGGATGGCGGATGCACCGCCTCAACCGCGGACAAGTGATCCCCCCCGAGCTGCCGGAACCGGAAACGTATGCAGGCCCGGAGGATTTCAGTCGGCTGCACCGGCCCTGGCAGGGCGCTGAGTTTCAGAAGTGCCTCACGCCTGCGGTGCGGGCGAACACGATGCTTTCGCCGCAAAAATTGTATCTGCTGCGGAAGTTGTTCGTGAGCACGCTGGGCCTGCCGGGCGATGTGTTCGAGGCCGGGGCCGGCAGCGGGGGCAGCGCGCGGCTGATGCTGGACAGCCTGCTCGCTCGCGGGGTGAAGAAACGGATGTGGGTGCTGGACACCTTTGCGGGTTATCCGGAGGCGGACGCGGCCAGAGATGGACAGCACGTTCGCCCGCAACAGTGCCAGTGCAACTCGGAGGCGGAAGTCACCGCTCTGCTCGCCAACCCAGCAGTCGAAGTGCGGGTTGTCGCCGGCCGGATTCCCGCGACGATCGCCCAGGTATCCACCACGTCGCTGTGCTTCGCGCACATCGACGTGAACCTGCACCAACCCACGCGCGCCGCCACCGAGTTCTGCTGGGAACGGCTCGTGCCCGGCGGCGTCATGGTGTTCGATGATTATGGCTGGCCAGCCACCTTCGGAGCGCGCACGGCGATTGACGAGGTATGCGCCGCGCGGGGCGCGGAGGTCATCTGCCTGCCCGAAACCACCCAGGCCTTTTTGATCAAGCGATGAAGGCCCCTGCCCCCCCCTTCTCCTCTAACGCGCTGGGTGAGGATCTGGCCCGCAAGGACTATCTGCGGGTCCGGCAGCAGCCCCGGTGGCGCGATGAAGATTACCTGCAGTTGAAAGATCTGCGCGACTGGATCACCGCCTGCACCGCAGAAATGAGCGGACAGGTGTTCGACTACGGCTGTGGCGGGGCTCCTTACACGCCGTGGTTTGCCCATTGCGCGCAGTATGTGAAAGCGGACGTGACGCCGGGTGTGGCGGTGGATCGCCTGCTGACGCCCGCCGGCCTGACCGAGGAGGCCGCGGGAAGTTATGACTGGGTCCTGTCCACCCAAGTGCTGGAACACGTGGCCGATCCTGCGCTCTACGTTGCGGAGTGTCATCGTTTGCTGCGCCCTGGCGGCCGCCTGCTTCTCACCACGCACGGGTTGATTCAAGAGCACGGCTGCCCGCATGACTACCAGCGCTGGACCTGTCGCGGACTGGAGGAACTGATCGGGCGCGGGGGTTTCCAGGTGGTGTCAGCCGGCAAGCTGACCACGGGCGTCCGGGCGGCGGTGCAGTTGACCCACCACGCTGTCGCTCATTTACGGGCGGATGGCCGGCCGCTGCTGCACTACCCGCTGGCGGTGTTCCGGCACGGGTATCGCTGTTTGGTGATGCCGGTGCTGAACTGGTTTGCCGACCGGTTTGCCGCGCAAGCCCGGGTGCCGGGCTCGGTCCCGGCGAGCCTTTACGTCGGGGTGTTTGTGCTTGCACGGCGGCAGTGAGCGTATGCGCATCACTTTCCTTGCTCATTATCCCGGCCGGGGAGGCAGCAATGCGCTGCTCCGGCAACTGGCAGACTTCTTCCGTGCTGCCGGGCACGCGGTCGCAACGGTCGTGGGGCAGGACGATACGGAGCCGGTGCTGGCTGATTATGTGGTGGCCGGGGCACTGCCTACCGCTCCTTGGCGGGAACGGTTGCACCGGCTGCAGGAGGCGATTGAGGCCACGCGGCCCGAAGTCGTGTATTCCTTTTCCGGCAAAGATGAGTTTGATGTCCTGCGCTTTCTTTCCTGTGTCCGGGTGCGGCATGTCTTCTCCCTGGAGCAGCATGCTTACGCCGACATGTTTCACTGGCTGCGACAAGCGGGGGCCTTCCCGGAAGCGATCACCACGAGCACCCAGGACACGCTGGCGGCGGCGATGCCGTATCGGGCCGGCCAGACCGCGGGCTGGTGCGTGCCGTATTGGGTGGAGCCCGAATTTGAGCAGGCGTCGAGGTGTGCCGCTGGCCCGCGCGGCAAAGAGGGCATGCCGTTGGAAGTATGCTTTGTCGGGCGGCTGGAGGCACAGCAAAAGCGGGCGCACTGGCTGCCGGAGATTGCGGCTGGCTGTGCGGCGGCGGGACGACCGCTCCAGTGGCATCTCTACGGCGATGGCCCAGCGCTGGCGGGCCTGCGATCAGCTTGGACCTCGGGCAACGTGCGCTTTCATGGCTGGCGTCCGGCAGCGGAGCTGGCGGCGGCACTGCCCCGGCATGATGTGTTTTTCCTCTGTTCACAATGGGAAGGACTGCCCTTGGCGATGGTGCAGGGAATGTTTTGCGGCCTCGCGTGTGTGGTGCCGGATCTGCCGGCGGGAATGCGGCACGCGCTGGCGGCGGGTGGCGGCTGGCTTTATGCGGCACGAACGCCGGCAGCGGCGGTTCAGGCGCTCCTGCGTGCCACGGCGGATCGCGGGGAATGCCGGCGGCGCGGGGCAGCGGCACGTGCCACCGCCGTGCGCGAGTTCAGCTCGGTTCAAGCCCAACGACAGTGGACCGAACTGATGACCGGGCTGGCCGGATTAAAACCCAATGGCCGCCGCGCCTCGCTGGCGGGAGCACGACGCTTTCACGCCGTGCCCGTGCAGCGGGCCGTGTGGCGAAGGATGCTTGCGCTCGTTCGGCCCGGCAGGGAAAGGTATGACGCGTGATTACCTTCCTCGTCGTGGGCCGCAATGATGGTTACGGGGTGAACCTGCCCAAGCGGACGGCGGCCAGCCTGAATTACTTCGGCTCGCTCTGCGCGGATCCGGACGACGAAATCATCTACGTGGACTGCAACACTCCGGACCCGGACGTGACGCTGGCCGAGGCCATCGCCGACACGCTCACCGCGGAGACGCGCCGACGGCTGAAGATTTACCGCATCAGCGGGGAGCTGATGCGGGCGGCGATTGGCGAGACGCCGCTGCCCTTTTCAGATGAGCTGTCCCGCAATGTCGGCATCCGCCGGAGCAATCCACGCAACGCCTGGCTGCTCTCCACGAACTGCGACGTGCTCGTGCATCCGCTGGGCTCCCAATCCTTCGCGGAGCTGCTGCGCGCGCTGCCGCCCCGCTTCTACCTGTGCCCGCGCATTGGCATTCCTCCCGCCCAGTGGCAGCGGCTGGATCGCGCCAATGTCCCACAATGGCAGGACTTTTGTGACGCAGTGATCCACGCCGGCGTGCGGCAGCCGCCTGAGAAGCCGCAGGCCTGGCTGCGCTTTGCCTCGGTGGGCGATTTCCAACTGGCACCCCGCGAGCAATGG
Source organism: Akkermansia muciniphila (assembly GCA_945874145.1). Classification (GTDB taxonomy): domain Bacteria; phylum Verrucomicrobiota; class Verrucomicrobiia; order Limisphaerales; family SXTU01; genus SXTU01. Next base: position 57,198 of record CAMCFN010000016.1, on the reverse strand, counting down.
CTGCAAATCGGTGGTTGTGAGGAGGGCATGAAGCTGTGGGGCCACAGCGATGCGAACAACGCCCGCCGGTTGAACTGGCTGAACGGCGGCGGGCGCACGCCGGATTTGGGCGATCAATTGTGCGTGGCGCATCTGGACCACAGCTTCGGCGTGGGCAACGCCCATCAAGGCACACTGCCCAACAACGATTGGAACAGTTGGGTGGAAAACGTGACCGGGCCGCAATCCCGCAACCCGCCCGACTGGGGGATGCGCGATGTGGCCTTGCCGTTGATCACGCTCCCTGCCGGAGAGGCGGACCCGGAGGCGGTGCTGAAGGCGCACCGGCGTCAGCGCACACTGCTGGCTGGCTGGGGCCTGCGCCTGCGATCCAATCTGTGGCAGAAGGCCAGCCGGCTGGCCAACTGGATGGACCGCCGGTCAGGCGCAGGCTAGCGCCAAGTCACGCTGCCACGCTGCCACCAGCTTCAGCTCGGCTTCCGGTAGGAGGCCAGCCCGCACCAAGGCCGCGTAACAAGCCATCAGATTGGCGGCCACCGTCGTCTGGGCCCGGCCCGGCGTGAGAACAAGCCCGGCCAGCAACTGGCGGATGCGCTCATTGTGCAGGTAGCCTGGAATCTCCTGTTCAAAATCGCGGAGTAGATCGTGTTCGTTGCGGTCCTGCCGCATGCTCGGCCCGGCGAAGCTCAGACACGAGTCCATCTCCCACAAACACCGCTGCGCAACGAACGAACGCCAGATGTCCGTCATGCGGAAGGAGCAGTGCGAAGGCAGATACAAGAGCGGCCAGGCGGCGGGGAAAAAGGTCGTGTTCTGGCTGTTGAAGGGACACCAGCAGCCGCGCCCCAGCGCCACGGGCGGTGCCGTCGGGTCAAAACGCACCGGCAGCTCAGCCGTCAGGCGGTAAAGCGCATCAACGTCCGGGTTGTCATCCGCCAGTCCCTGCTGGATCAAGCACTCCGTCGTCACCAGCCCGGTGGTGGTCGGCGGTTCCGCGAACGAGATCGTAAGATGGGTGAGCGGAAATCCGCGCGGCCAGATCCGCGCCGACGAAAAGTCCCGATACACATTCCACCAGCCAGGCTGCTGCACCGGCCGGGCCTGCACATGCGCCTGACGGGGCTCCCAAAACCTGGTCGTGGGCGCGTTGTCATCGTCGGTCTCGACGATCGTCTGCGCACCCTGCTGGATCGCCAGGAGATAGCCGAGGTTCTTGCGGGTGTAATGCCGCTCCGGCAACTGGCGGCCCAGTTCAAAGGGCAAGGCGAGCTGCTGGTCTATCGTGCAGAAGCGGGCGGCTTCTAGGTCGTAGGCCGGTGGACCCTTGCGGTCCCCCATCACCCACAGGCGGCCGCCACGGGCCGTCAGCCCGTCACTCAGCACCTGCATGGCCGGGGTGGGCGGAAAGATGGTGGTGATGACGACATCAAGCATGTCCGCGCAGCACTGCCGAACCGCGCCCCCCTCGTCAAGCGTGAATCGCCGTCGAACATCGCCGCGCCACGTTTGCCAAGCGGCCTGAATTATCCTTACTCTGCGGAATGCGGCTGTTGATCGTGCATCCCGAAGCGCGCTTTTTCGCCGGCGCGGAGAAGATGCTCGGGCATTTTCTGGCCGGCCTGCTGGCGGCGGGGCATCAACTGACCGTTGCCGTCCCGCTTGGCAGTCGGACTGTCAGGGCAGTGCCCGAGGGTTGCACCATTTTGCCGGTGCCGGACAACGGCCGTTTCTCCCTTCTCACGATCGTTCGCACGCTGACGATTCTGCACCGGGCACACGCCCAAATCCCCTTCGACGTGGTGCATGGCTGGAGCGCTCGGGACTGGGAGCTGACGGGGTTGGCGGGCAAGCTGTTGGACAGGCCAGCCGTGGGCACGCTGCACGACCATCCGCTGGCGAGTTTCATTACTGGCTCCCGTCGCCGGTTGATGCGGCTGGCCGCCCGTCGGGGGCTGCACCGGGTGGTGTGCGTGTCTGAAGCGGTGCGGCTGGCGTGCGCCGACGCGGCTTATCCGGCGGAGCGGCTGGCGGTCGTGCGCAACGGTCTGCCCCCGGCGGCCCCACTCCAGCGTTCATGGCGGACGGCGGGCTGCCTGCGGCTCGGTTTCTTGGGAACTTTCTCGGAGCGCAAGGGCCTGCGGGGACTTTTTGCCGCCCTCGCGATGTTTGCGGCGCGGACGAGCCATCCTTGGGAAATGCACCTCGCGGGAGAGGCGCAGGATGCTGGCGGGCACAAAATGCTGGCGGACCTGCGCCGCCAGCACGCCGCCGAACCGTGGTGGCCACACATCCACTGGCACGGGTGGGTGGACGCGCCAGCCCGCTTTCTTGGCATGCTGGATGTTTTGGTGGTTCCCTCGTCTGAATTCGATCCTTTTCCCACCGTGCTGCTGGAGGCAGGCCAGGCAGGAGTGCCAGTGTTGGCGGCCCGGGTGGGTGGAGTGGCGGAGATCATCGTGCCGGGAGAGACTGGCTGGTTGTTTGAACCCGGCGACTGGCTAAGTGCTGCAACACAAATGGGGTGGCTGGCCGGCCAGCCCGAGACAGAGTTTGGTCGCTGGGGGAATCAAGCCTTCCAGCGGATGGCCACGGACTTCACTCTGGAAAAAATGTCCGCGCAATACGGCGAAATCTTTTCTAGGCTGCCTACTAATGGATAGAGACAGCAAGCTGCCTCAGGCGGTTCTCGTGAGCGTCGTGGTCGTCCCGCTGGCGCTGATGGTGGGCTATTTGCTGACCAACCCATTTTCCAAGCTGACGATTCTTGGGGTGGGCCTTTTGGTGGGGCTGATCCTTTTGCCGTTGGTGTTGCGCTGGCATCACGCAGCCTTGGTGTGCCTGTGGAATGCGGCCATCGTCGTCTTTTTCCTGCCGGGCCAGCCGCCCTTATGGGCCGCGCTGGCGGGGGTGAGTCTGGGCGTGGCGATCGTCTCCCGCACCCTGCGTGCGAAGTCCACCTTTGTGTGGGTGCCCTCCTTGGCTTACCCGTTGCTGCTGTTGGCCTTGATCGTGGTGGCCACCATTGCAATCCGCGGCATCGGCGGGCGCGCCTTCGGCAGCGAGATGTGGGGGGCGAAGCGGTATATGGGGGTGCTGGGAGCCATCGTGGGCTACTTCGCCCTCACGGGGGCCTCAATCCCCCGGGAACGCGCGGAAATGTATTCGGGCCTGTTCTTCCTGTCGGCGGTCACTTCGATCATGAGCGATCTGGCCTTTGCCCTGGGGCCAAGTTTTTATTTCCTGTTCATGCTGTTTCCAACGGATGTGGCCTCCGCACAGTTCACCACCCAAGACACGCTGCGCCGGCTCGCGGGGGTCACCTGGATGGCCCAAGCCACCTACTGGTTCATGCTGCTGCGCTACGGCATCCGCGGGTTGGTGGATTTGCGGCATCCGTGGCGTCCGGCCGTCTTTTTAGCGATGATCTTGCTCAGCCTCCTGGGCGGCTTCCGGTCGAGCCTGATTCTGCTAGGCCTTTTATTTTTGGTGCAGTTTTGGTTTGAGGGGTTGCTACGAACGAAACTGTTCCCAATCATAGTTTTGGGGACGTTGTTGCTTGGATCAATGCTTGCAGGTTACGCCGAAAGACTACCGCTCTCGGTGCAGCGCACGCTCAGCTTCCTTCCCATCCAGGTGCATCCTTCCGCCCGGCAGGACGCGCAAGGTTCACTGGACTGGCGGCTCCAGATGTGGCGCGTAGTTCTGGGGGACGTGCCCCAGTATCTCTGGTTGGGGAAAGGCTACACGTTCAGCGGCACGGATTTCATGTTGATGCAGGAATCCATTCGGCGCGGCATGTTTGATTCCTATGAGGACACCTTGGTCAGCGGCAACTATCATAATGGCCTGCTTACGCTAATTATTCCCTTCGGATTGCCCGGCACTCTGGCCTTTGCTGCCTTCCTCTACGGCGGCTGGCGCGTCCTCCATCGCAACTACCTCCACGGGCCGCAGGAATTGAAGCGCATCAACACTTTTCTCATCGCCTATTTCACCACCCGCTTGGTGTTCTACTTGGGGTTGTATGGCCAGTTCGACCTTGATTTGATGGTGTTCACGGGAGTGGTGGGACTGAGCGTCTCGCTCAACGGCGGCGTGTGTCTCCCGCCTCGGCCCGGCCCGCAGCCAGCGCTGGTGCAAGCCCAAGCTTGAAAGCCATGCGAGTCGGGATCGACACCAACCCGCTGTATGTAACCAAGGCTGGCGTGGCTCGGTATGTGCGGGGGTTGCTGCAAGGGTTGGCTGTGGTCAAGCCGTCAGATTGCCAGTGGCGGCCCTTGGCATGGGAGGTGGAGAATTTTGGCTATGCGCAGCCGCTGCGGGCCTGCAAGACTGCATACCGCGAACTGGTCTGGGCTAGGTGGCTGGCTTCCCGGCGACTGGCTGAGTGGGGTTCGGAACTGCTCCATTCCACAGCGGGCTGGCTGATCACTCCGCCGCGTTCGGTCCAACATGTGGTCACCCTTCACGATCTTGCGCTGCTCCGCCATCCGGAGAGATATCGACGCTGGCAGCGCGTCAGCGGCTTAAGGCGTCTGCAAAGCCTTGCAAAGGCGGCTCGGATTGTGTGTGTCAGCCAGTTCGCTGCGGACGAGGCGATGCAGCTCCTAGGCTTGCCGGCTCGCCAGCTTGCCGTGGTGCATAATGGCCATGATGAATGCCTTGGTGGCGAGGCCAGCTCGGCCGGAGCACCCCCCCTGCTCCCTGCCGAGTTCTTTCTGTTCGTGGGATCCTTGGAGCCGGGCAAGAACCTCGCGCTGTTGCGGGAGGTCTGGGCGATGGCGGCCGCGACGGGCGGTTGTCTGCCGCCGTTGCTCATCGCGGGAGCGCGTTGGGCCGGAGTGCCCGGGGAAGGTCCGCCGCCGCCGGACTGGCACTACTTGGGACACGTGCCAGATGTCGAACTGGCACGGTTGTATCGCCATGCCTTGGCGCTGGTGTTCCCCAGCAAATACGAGGGGTTTGGCCTGCCGGTGCTGGAGGCCATGGGTTGCGGTTGTCCGGTGATTTGCTCGCGGGTCGCGAGTTTGCCCGAAGTGGCAGGAGATGCCGCTTGGTGGTGCGAGTTGGATCCGGCCAGCTATTTGGCCGCACTGCGTGAATGCACCCGGAACGCACCTGCGCGCACCGCGTATGTTCAAGCCGGACCCGTGCAGGCGCGGAAATTCCCTTGGTCAGCCTGTGCGGCGGGAACCTTGGAGGTTTATCGGACCGTATTGCGTTAAGGTTTTAGCCGCCCAAGCAGGCCGTTGCCCTTCATTTTTTCACCTTCTCCGCCTCCGCATCGTAGTCGTAGAAGGGTTTGCGGAACTTGTAGAGCAGCCAGTGCGCGAAGCCCGCGAGTGGTGAACGGTAGCCCAGCCAGGCGAGGAGCGCGCTGTTGAAGCAGAGCAGGCCGGGGTAATCCGTCCAGGCCCGGCGGAGGAAAAACTTCTCCTGCAAGAACGGCTCCAACGGCTGGCTGACCTGGATGGCGGCGTAATCCGTCCACCACCCCCGGCGGCGGAAGTATTGCAGGTGCGGCACGCGGGCTTCATCCACCTGCAGGAGCCGCGTGCAGACGCGGTCCGAGGCCACCAGATCATTGGCAACAATCAGCCAGTTCAGCTCGACGGCCTTGCCCTGCATCGGCCCGGTGCCGTTCAACCCAAAGCGCCCGTCCACCACGGCATACGGGCGCGGCAGACGACTACAGACCTCAAAGATTGTCTCGGCAAAATACGGATGCAGTTTCAGCCGTTCGGCGGGCTCTTGAATGCAGCCCCACTGGTTTTTCAGCGAGAGCGACACCTGCGTGTTCATGTGGATTTTCGGCACCGGCAGCGAGATGAACGCGTCCACGTCGCGCAGCAGGAGCTTGGGCAACGGCACGGAGAGCGTCCGCCAGCCGGCGCGGACCGGAACCATTTCGGACTCGGCGAAGCTAATGTTCACCACTTGTGCGCCAGTGGTGCGCGCCAGCTCGGTGATGCCCATTTTGGCAAACACCTCGTCCATCGAGAAGCGGTTGTAGCCGCCGCTGTCCGCCTCGCCTATGATGACCTGAAAGCCGCGCTCGCGCAGGATCTCCACCACGGTTTTGAGGCATGCGAACGAAGTCATCACGCCCGGGCGATAAACGGGAAATGTGAGGTTTGGCTTGAGGAAAACCCGCCCACCCGCCGGCACGTCACGGAAGAAGCCCGCTGCCTCCAGCCCGGCCAGCACGGGCGCGCGATAATCACCTGCCAGCCGGTGCAGGGAAACGATGGGGTGCGCTGGCCGCGTGGCGCTCATGGAGCACCGACAGTCCCGGCCCGCTGCCGCACAGGCAAGCTGGATTTAATCTCGCCAGCGCTGCCCCGGACCAAGCGCGGTCGAGTCACCACGTCAGCGCTTGGGGAGCGGTTGCTTGCCCAGCGTGCCGCGCAGGGTGGTCGGGTAGTCCGGTTGCTCCACGCGGCGGAGCGTGGTCCAGACCAGGTCCAGCCGGTCGCGGATGTTGAGGCTAGCGGTGACATTGCTGCCTTTGTTGCGAGCCAGAAAGGCTTCCAAACGTTTTGCGTGCCGTTGCCAGAGTTTCACGTCGGCGAGTTGCTTGGTCTTTAGGCGCTCGGCATACCAGTCGCTGGCCAGCAACGCCTCGCGGCTGAAGAGCGCGCGGATTTCGGGATGGCTGAGCGCGCGCCCTTCGTGCTGGCCATCGCGCATGATGTGAAGCAAAGCGCGCAGCGGCGGGCAGGCGAGCTCGATGCCGCCGTCCGCGAAATAGTGCTCCGCCACGCGGTGCGCGGTGGCGACGATGTTGTCCACCCCGTCCGCGAAGGCCGCCAGATCCTGAAACTCCGGCCGCAGCATCTCGTCGGTGAACACGCTGTGGGGATAGTTGAAGACGCGGCCGAAGTAGTGGCGGACAAAGCGCCCGGTGATGCGCCAGCCGAGCCGGCTCGCCAGCACGCGCTGGCCGTTGTGCTCAAGGTCCTCGCAGCGTTCCAGATAGCCCTCGCGCTTGAGGAATTCGGGATCGCGCTCCTCGGGTCCGAGGCGGCACCACAGCTCGGGCACGAGCAGGCTGATGTCGTGGTCCACCCGCACCTTGGGCCCGACATGCCCAGCGCAGGTGATGAACACGCCCCCACCGGTGAGGATGTAGCTCACGAGCGCGTTGTTCAGATCGATGATGGGATGCAGCGCGTTGAATGGGCCTTTGGTGAGCGCACCCTCGGAGCCCGCGCCCGTCGTGGACGGCGACTTGCCGGTCATGCTGGAAATGAACTCGATGAACAGCTCCGGCAGTTCGAGGTGATGGATCGGGTTGAAGACGCACAGCGGCCGCACGCCCGGTTCCGGCGGGTTGTTGCGTCGGCCGGGCAGCACGGCGTTGACCGGCCGGTGCAGTGGTTCGCTCGTCGGAAGGCGGCGGAACAGGCGCGTGGCCATTTCCGCGAGGTGGAACTCACGCGGGTGGACGAGGTCCTGGCGGTTCTGAAGGTAGCGCGGGTTCTTCGTCATCTTGCCGTCCACGAGGCGCGGTTGCGCGGAGCTGACGAAGAACTTCGGCCGGCCGGGTTCAGTCGCGGCGGCGCGGATGAGGTCGGCCATCGGCGGCGTGAACTTCACGAAGTTGATGCTGTCCTCCAGCTCGCGCTCGGCATCGGCGCGTGTGAGCGGCTGGTAGTTCGAGAAGAAATTTCCCGGCTGGGCGAAATCACTCTCCGCCTGCTTGTCGTAGCCGCGATGGATGGCATCATCGGGCCGCTGGAACAGGCGAAACTCGCAGTTCTGGACGAACTTGAGCGACTGGCCGGGGCCGGCGGCAGTTGAGAAGGCGGCGCGGCTGAGAAAGCCCGTCGCCCCCGCCGCCAGCTCGGTGCTGCCGGGATCGGGCGGTGCTTCCGCAGTCGGCTGCACAGCCGTCGTCGGCACCACGACGCTGGCGCTGATGTCGTCCTCCTGCTGGAGCTTCACCGCCGGATGGAAATCCTTGCGCAGGCTGAACACGCGCCAGGCGCCGTCGGGATCGAATCCGACGCGGAGGTAGTTGGTCACGAGCTTGCGGTTGTCGCACTTCAGCTCGTAACCGGGGACGCCGTTGACGATGTCCACGCCGAAGTGTTCGCGCCAGCTCGCGCCCCACTCCGGCTTGTGGAACCGCTTCACGACAAAGACGAGTTCCTTCACATACTGCGGGATGCTCTCCAGCCAGCCGTTGAACTCGTCCGAGTAATCGCGCGGCGAGGGCGTGAGCAGCTTGATGACCGATCCCAGCGAACGATCGCCGCTGAGCAGCGGGCGCTGATCAATGCCGTTGCGCACGGGGTCGCGGAAGCGCTGTGAGTAGTCCCGCACCAGCAGTTCGGCGACCTTGGCGAAGTCCTGCTTGAAGTCGGCGACGAAGACCGGGCCCTGCAAAATCGCGTCCGAGATCGACTTGGAAATCTCAGACTTGCCCCCGCCGGAGACCGTGCTGGGCTTGTGGCAGAAGGTGCCTTCGCCGCGCGTGCCGACCAGGCGCCAAGCGCGGTTGCCCGGTGGCTTTTCCATCTGGACCTTGTAGCCGCTGGGCCGCACGTAGGTGTAACCGGAGAGCAGCTTGATGCTTTGCGGGCCGTGGTCGTTGGCCCACGTCACCGCCTGCGTGCGCAGATCAAAGCTCGCGTCTTCCGGCACGTAGAAGATGTCGGCGAACTTGCGGTCCACCGCGTAGCCCTCAGGCTTCAGCTCCATCACGTCCGCGAACATGGCCACGGCATTATCGAAGGAATGGCCGCGGTCCTGCACATGGACGCCGCCCGCGAATTCCTCGCCGAGATCGTAGCTCGGGAAAACCAGCGCGCCGCCGGCGTGCTCCTCCTCGCAGAGGCCGAAGAGGTTCGCAGCGAAGCTGATCTGGGTCTTCACCTCCTTCTTGCAGTAGCCGAAGTAGTTGTCCGCGATGAGGGTGACAATGACACCGGACTCGTCGCGCGCGGTGAGCTTGAAGGCGGAGCCCTCGTTGTAGAGTTCGCGCTCGTCGCGCCAGCACATGCCGTCGCGGCGCTGGCGCTCGGTGGCCTGGTCCCACGGCGGCAGACCCGCATCCTTCTTCGTCACCGTGATGAGGTGCGGCGCGAGGATGACGCAGCCTGAGTGGCCGGTCCAATGCTCCACGTCGAGCGCTGCGTCGTTCACCGGCAGGTAAGGATCGCCCGCGTTGCCGAAGATGCTTTCGACAAAGTCCAAGTTGCTGACGAGGTTGCTTGGGGCGAAGAACCGGATCTCCATCGTTTTCTCCGCGCAGAAACCCGGCACGGCGGGGCACACGAGCGGCCGCAACAGCAAGGACACGAAGCACTCGGCCGGCACCGGCTGCGAGGCGGTGAAGGGCAGGTGCAGCAGCTTCTGCGGCGGCTGCAACGCGCGCTCCAGCATTTTGGCGAACGTGCGGACGGGCACGGACTTCTTGTCATCCGGAATCGCGAGGCCCCCTTCCGCGACGTGGAAGACGCCCGCCGTCGTGCGCTTGTCCTTGGCCGGGTTGTGCAGCACACCCTGCCGCACCCGATACGAGCTGACGATGTCTGAGCAGAATTCATCGCGGTCCGGCGGGAGCGAGAGAGCGCGCGCGATGCCGTGACGATCCAGCACGAAGGTTTGATGCGGTAGCCGCACGGCCACGCCGGTCTCGTGCAAATACTCGTCTAGGAACTGCTGGATGCGCCAGTCCACCGGGGCCTGATAGTCCGCCAGCAGCCGCTCGGTCTCGCGATGCCGCGCGAGCATGGATTCCGTGAGGTCGTGGAACTCCGCCGCATCCGCTGTGTCCAGGGTGGGGCACCCCAGCGCGGCGAGCTTGAGGTTGATGTAGGTGACGAGCTTGGGTTCGGTGAGCGGGGAGGGGTTGGCTCCGAAGCCGATGGACCGACGAAGGTTGGCATTCATCACGCCCAGGACTCTAGGGAGTGAATGCGCTATGGGGCAAATGACAATTTGTCATCTTTTTGAGAAACAATCTGTGACCCTGGCGATTGCGCCAAAAGGGTGAGGCGTGAAACCGGGTGAGCATGACCCGGGCGAGTGTTCACTTCTTGCGCTCGTTCTCGTTTTTGTTCGGGGCCGAGCCGGGATTGCCGGAATTTGCGGGAGTGGAGGATGGCTGCGGCGGTGGGGTGATGTTGACCGTGGGCCGGGCGGGCATCGGAGCAACGGGCTGTGCATAAGCCCGAGGCGCAGGGGCAGGGCTGGGAGCTGGCGCGTAGGTCGGGCGCGGGGGCGAGGTGGGCACCACCATGGTTTGCTTGGGGATGGTGACGGCTGGTGCCGGTGCCGGTTGCCGGCTTACTTCATTGCGGGGCGCAGGCTGGCTCGTCGGCACCGGCTGGTAAGGGGTCAGCGTGCGCTGCGGGCCGGCTGTCGGTTGCGGCGGTGTGATCACGGGCTGCGGAGGAGTCAGCGGCGTGAAGAGGGAATTGTTCGCGGGATTTGGGAGGATGACGGTAGAGCGTCGGGCCGCGAGGTCTTCGTCGCGTTTGACGGGGGCCGTGTTCAACGTGGTCCCGAACACCTTGACCGCCTGCCCGGACCCGCCGGGGCGCGGGCTGGAATTCGCCGGCGGCGTGGGCGTGGTTGAAATGACTGGTGCGGCCGGGGGCGCGGTAATGTGGTTATTGATGATGACCGTGCTCTGACCAACCGGTCGGGGCGCTGGTTCAGTGGTGTAGCCGGTGAGCACCGGGACGCCGGTGCTGGTCGTGTCATACACCGCCCGGCCGGCGATTTTCTGGCCGGCCAGCGTGCCGGCCGGCACCAACTCGGTGCGGGTGTTGCCGGCGCTGTCGGTGAGCTTCATCGGCTTCACCGGGGCGTTCGGGTTCAGCACGGGCCGATAGATGACGAGGTCGTTGCCGGATTTCTCAAGTTTGTCCAAACGCTGCATGCCGGCAGGCTCGGCGGCCAGATCGCGGATGGCTACTTTGCGGACTTCCGTTCGCGTCAGGCTCGCGACGCGATCTGCGGAGACGCCCCCGTTGACGACGACGTTGTTGTTCACCTGGATATTGTTGATGACGGTGGTCTGGTTATAGACGTTTTGAACCACTGTTGGGGTGAGTGAATAGTAGTGGGGATTGCGGTCACAGAACCGGGAGAACGGGATGAAGGTGAAGTGATGGCGCGGCAGGCCGAAATCGAAGTTCACGGAGACAAAGGAGCCGCCAAACTGGATGCCCCGTCCGGCGACGAACACCGCGCTCGGCGGCATTGGTGCCCAACCGCAGTGCGCCGTGGAGGTGCGCCAAACGACCCACGCCGGACCCCAGTGCGTGTCCGGCACCCACAGCCAACCGCTGCGTGAGTGCAGCACCCAGCGCCCGTAGTGGAAGGGAGCCCAGCCCCACGCGTAGTCCGACTGCCAATACCAGCCTTGGTCCGTATGCAGCCAGCGGCCGCGATCCGCGTAAGGTCGCCATGTCGGGGTGGAAACCAGCACGCTGGGTTGCCAGCACCAGCCGTGGTCGGCTACATGCATCCAAGTGCCGTAAGGCTGAAGCTGCTGGTAGAAAACGGCCACTTGCTCAGGAAGATTCGCCGGGACTGCGACGGCCGCTGGCACGGGAGCGGCAACCACGGCTGGTGCCGGTGCGAGGACTGGCGCCGGCGCGGGTGCCACCAATGTTGGAGCCGGCGCGGCGGCGACGGGGGCGACGGGCGCATTTACGTTCGCCGCGACGATGGTCACGTTCGGGCGCGGTTCGACGACAGGCGCAGCGGGTGGCGGGTTGCTGCGCACTACGGCGGCGGCGGTGATGGCCTGTTCCCGTGCTTTGGCCGTTTGCTGAATCAGTGCGGTGATGACGCGGGGGGAGACGCCAATGTCCTTCAAGTAGATGAGTTCGTCTGCGTTCGGGCTGAGGCTGTTGGTAGACCGCTCCACAAAGGCCTTCACCACGGACTCGTCGAGGCCGGAGAGGTGCAGCCGGGCCACTTCGGCCACCGGGGCCGAGACGTTGGCCGCTGCTGGGTCGGGCCGGCTGATGATGGCGGGCTCGCTCGTCGAAGTCGCCGCCGCAGTGATCGTGGGCTCGGGTTGCGCTGCCTGCCGAGTGGTTTGTTCAGCGCAGCCAGCGACGAGCATCGTGCTGGCGGCCACGGCGAGTGTGACGAGGGAAGGGACGCGGAGAGTTTTCATTGGAAGAAAGCCACCCCCGGCGCAAGCCGGGCGCGGCAGATCAAGTTCATGTTATACAGGCCGACTCACATAAGCCGGCCACCTTGAGGTGGCCGGCTGGCTAATGGACATAGTAAGTGTGCGTATTATTCAGCGCTCCTGCGATGGCTTGCTCCTCATCCGCAACTTGTGTTTGCTGCGACCATGTTCAAGCCGCAAATCCTCGCCCTCATCGCCCTCCTGCTGACGGCTTTGGCCGCGTCCGCGCAGGTGCTGCTGCCCAACGCCAAGCCCATCCCGCTGGTGCAGGCGCTGCCATTGCCTTACGAACAAGTCTCCTTCCAACGCGAAGGCGCGGAAGGAGCGCGGCTGCACTTTGGTCCCACATTGAACCGCCCGTTCATCTTTCCACTCCTTGGCCCCTCCGGCCGCTCCGTGACGCGGATGGGGCACCCGCACGATCCCGTCAGCCACAGCCATCACAACTCCATCTGGGTTTCGCACCACGATGTGAACGGTTGGAGCTTCTGGGCGGATCGCGGCACCAACCAGGGCCGCATCATCGGGCAGCGGTTGGAAAAATTGGAGGACGGCGACGCTGCGGCTGCGGCCACGATTTTCAATCACTGGCTGGACAAACAAGGCCGCGTGGTCATCGAGGAGCGCCGGCGCGTGAGTTGGGAGACGCTGCCCAATGGCGAGTCCTTGCTCGTGCTGGACCTGCGCTTTGAGGCCAAGGGCGCGCCGGTCACGTTCGGCAAAACCCCGTTCGGCCTCGTGGGCGTGCGCATGGCGAAGACCATTGGCATCGCCGATGGCGGCGGGACCATCCGCAATTCCGAGGGCAACGTGGACGAGCAGGGCGACAATGGCTGTTTCTGGAAGCGCGCCCGCTGGTGCGATTACTCCGGGCCGGTTCTGCCCGGCAAAACTGAAGGCGCAACGCTGCTCGATCATCCGGCGAATCCGAATCACCCGACGTTTTTCCACGTCCGCAGCGACGGGTGGATGGGGGCGGCCTTCACCCATGACGCGCCTCGTGTGGTGCAGCCGGGCCAGCCGCTGCAACTGCGTTACGCCATTTATGTTCACAACGGGGTGCCCGCGCGCGCGGCCTTGCAGACGCGCTGGGAAGCTTTTGCAAAAACAGATCTGCCGGACTTGATCGGGAAGAAAAAGTAGCGGCCACGCCAGCCCGCAACCGCCGGCCGATCCCCGCGACGCGGGGCCCATCCACGTATTGTGGCTGGCGCTCCGCACTCAGCCGCGCCGCAAGGGCCCCAAGCGGCCGATCACTGCACCGTCAGGACGGTGTAGTTCTTTTTGCCTTTGCGGAGGAGGAGGTGTTTTCCGAAGAGCAAATCAGCAGCGGTAAGCATACGCTGCTGATTGGTCTCGCGGACGTTGTTCACGTAGATGCCGCCGCCCTCCACATCCTTGCGAGCCTGGCCCTTCGACTGGCCAAGACCGGCGTGGACGAGCAGTTCAACGAGGGAAGTGCCGGACTCCGCCAGCTTCGCGGCTTCGAGCGGCTTGGTAGGGACTTCGCCGACGATGTCATTGAACGTGGCTTCCGAAATGCCATCCAGGGGCGCGCCAAAGAGCACTTCGCTCGCGCGAATGGCCTCCTGCGTCGCGTGCTCGCCGTGGAGCAGGTCGGTCACGGATTTCGCCAGGGCCCGGTGCGCGGCGCGCGCGCCGGGGTTGGCGGCGTGGGCTTGTTCCAGCGCCTCGATTTCCTCCCGGCTGAGGAACGTGAAGTATCTCAGGAACTTGATGACGTCGTTGTCCGCTGTGTTGATCCAGAACTGGTAAAAGCGATAGACGCTGGTCTTTTTTGCATCCAGCCAGATGGTGCCGGCCTCGGTCTTGCCGAACTTTGTGCCGTCGGCCTTGGTGATGAGCGGGAGCGTGAGGCCCCACGCCGGCCGGCCGAGCTTCTTGCGGATGAGGTCGGTGCCGGCGGTGATGTTACCCCACTGGTCGGAACCCCCGATTTGCAGGTCGCAGCCGTGGTCGCGGGCCAGCACGTAGAAGTCAAACGCCTGAAGCAGCATGTAGCTGAACTCGGTGTAGCTGATGCCGACCTCGCGGTCCTCCATGCGGGCGCGGACGGACTCCTTGGCGACCATCATGTTCACGGAGAAATGCTTCCCGATGTCCCGGAGAAAATCGAGGAAACTGATGCCCGCCGTCCAGTCGGCGTTGTCCACCAGCGAGGCCCGGTTGGGCTGGAGGGTGAAGTCCAGCAGCCGCGCGAGCTGTGGACGGACGGCCTCCACGTTCGCGGAGATTTGTTCCTTGGTGAGGAGCTGGCGCTCGGCGGTCTTGCCGCTGGGGTCGCCGATGCTGCCGGTCGCGCCACCCGCGACGGCGATGGGGCAATGCCCGGCATTCTGAAAGCGCCGCAGTGCTAGCAGCGGCACGAGCGAGCCGACGTGCAGCGAGTCCGCCGTTGGGTCGAAGCCGCAATAAAGCGTGACCGGGCGCGAGGCGAGCTGCTTCTGGAGTTCCACCGCGTCCGTGCAATCCGCCACGAGACCACGCCACTGCAATTCTTCGTAGATGTTCATCAGCGCGGGAGTTATCGCGGCGGCACGGCGGCGGCTCAAGGGGAAACTCCGTTTGTGTCGTGTAGCAAACAAAGTTGGAATTCTGTGTGCGATCAAAGTTGGAATCCCCTGAGACAGTCAGAACGCGAGGAAAAATGGATTTTGCGCCTTGAACTGGCCCCGGCAGGGCTACCGGGCCGCCAATGCGGCACGACACCTGTCGTGTGCCAGGTTTGAGGCCCGCTCAGGTTGCATCCCCGCAGAGCCTTATCCTCCGCTGAAGCAGGGACACGTTGTGCGTTAAGCACAGCAGAACAGCCAGGTCAGCTCACGGATTCCAGTTTTGATCGCACAGACCTCTCCAGTTTTGATCGCACCACGACAGGGGAAACTCCGTTTGACCTTAACCTCCGCGCGGCTTATCCCGTCCTAGCTGTGGTGGCACGTGGCGTGCCCGCAACGGGAAGGTTCGTATGAACGAGAACAAATCGGCGGGTGGAAATCAGGGTGGAACGCCAGCCGGTGAAGGGCGGCCACAGGAGGGCGTGCTCATCTACCTGCCGAGCCGGTGGCTGTTCGGCTTGTGCCTGCTCCAGTTCGCGTTGCTCATCGGGCTGGCACTGATGCACTGGCTGCCCGAGCGCCGCGCCGCGCCGATAGCTCCACCTGTTGCGAAGGCCGTCGCGGGCGAGTCCGAGCTGTTTTTCAAAGGCGATCCTGGCCCGTGGGGGCAGCCCGAATACGTCCGCATCAACATCGAGCCGCCTGACGAATTTGTGCCCGTGGATGACCGGCAGTTCGAGCCGACGCGCTGGCACTTCCTCAACTACTCGCGCGCCCAGCTTACCGCGTTCTTCAACGCCTGCGACCTGACACTGCCGCAACGCGCTGCGCTCACCGACACCTCCAAATGGCAGGGCTCGACCAATGGCATCTTCGTGGCCCCGCCGAACGACCTGATGCTGGAACTCAACTCCCGGGCGCGGACCCAAATCTACACCGTGCTGGCCGAGAGCGAGGAAAACCAGTTCCACGTCTGGCCGGCGACGTTCCGCAACGGTGCGGCGGACGAGTGGTTCCGTGCGAGCGGACTGTCCCCGGCGACCTTGGCGATGGTGAAAAACCTCACATACCCACGTGGCGCGTCGTTGTGCTTCTCCGACATTCCGCAGGCCTTCAGCCGCATGCCGAGCATCCCCGAGCGCCGGCTGCTGGTGAAGGCGCTCTCCCGCCAGTCCACCCTCCTGATGAAGCTGCGGGTCACGCCGGATTCCGACGTGGCGGCGATGACTGCCTATTGGGCCAAGGGTGGTCGGGCGAAAGACGTTGCCCCGCTGCTGGATTCGCTCTGCAAAGTGCCCGGCGGGGCCACGGTGGATGTGGCGCACGTGATGCCGCCGTTCGCACGCAAGCGGCTCAACACGTATCCATCCCCGCCCAGCAAGCCCGGCGCGCCGATGCCCGACTGCTTCTGGACCGTGATGAACTTTTTCAACGACCCGCCCGACGACCGCTACCACGACGACGAAGTCTGGCGGAAAGAGCTGGAACAAGACTACACGCCGGTGGCCGAGGCGACGTTCGGCGATCTGGTCTTCTTCCTGCGCGCGGACGGCACGCCGCTGCACGCGGCGGTGCATATCGCCGACGACGTGGTCTTCACCAAGAACGGCGGCAGCCTCAACCAGCCTTGGATTCTGATGAAGCTGGAGGACTTGCTGGCCAAGTATCCGACCGTCGCGCCGATGCGCGCCGTCACCTTTCACTTGAACAAACCCAAGACCTGAGCGCGTCAGCGCCAAAGCGCGCTTCCCATGCGGCACCCGCTGAACTAGGCTGACAACGTGATTTCCTCCGGCACCGCACGTCTGCTAGGCTCGCCTATTGCGGCGTTGGCGATGCTAGTTTGCCTCAACCCCGCCCGCGCGGGAGTCAACTTCCAGACCGACGTGTCGGCGGTGCTCTCCAAGGCCGGTTGCAATCTCGGCACCTGCCACGGCAACGCCACGGGCAAGGGCGGGTTCAAGCTCTCGTTGCGGGGCGACGATCTCAGTTACGACCACGCCGCGTTGGTGCGTGATCAGTTCGGCCGGCGCGTGGACGTGGTGGCCCCCGACGAAAGCCTGCTGCTGCTCAAGGCCACACAGGCGGTCGCGCACGAGGGCGGCAAGCGCTTCGACCGCGACTCCTGGGAATACCGCACGCTGCGGGAGTGGATCGCCGAAGGCGCTCCGCGCAAGTCCGTTGGCGCGCCCACACTGGTGAAGCTGGAGGTGACACCCCGCGAGCAGTTTCTCACCCCGCCGGCCGAGTCGGTGCAGCTTCAGGTCCAAGCCACTTTCTCCGATGGCTCGGTGCGGGACGTGACACCCATCGCGTGTTACGAAGTCGTGAACGTCGCAGTCGCGGACGTGTCCGTGCAGGGCAAGGTGACACGGAAGGAATTTGGCGAGACGACCGTGCTGGCGCGGTTCCTCCGCCTGCAAGAACCCGTGCGGCTGGCGTTTGTGCCCGCGCGCCCGGATTTCCAGTGGGCCAACACTCGGCCGCACAACTTCATCGACGAGCACGTCTTCGCCAAGCTCCGCACGCTGCGGATGAACCCCAGCGAGCTGGCGAGCGACGAGGTGTTTCTGCGCCGCGCTTACCTGGATCTGCTGGGCATCCTGCCCACGGTGGAAGAGGCGCTGAAATTCGTTGGCCGGGGAGCGCCGACCGGCAAGCGCGCCGCGCTCGTTGACGAACTGCTGGAGCGCCCCGAGTTCGCCGGCTTCTGGGCCTTGAAGTGGGCGGACCTGCTGCGCGTGGAGGAGAAATCACTTGATGCCAAGGGCATGCAGGACTTCCACCACTGGATTCGGAACAGTCTTGCGCGGCACCAGCCGATGGACCAGTTCGTCCGCGAGCTCATCGCCGCGCGGGGCAGCACCTACGCCAACCCTGAAGCCAATTTCTACCGCGCGAACCGCACGCCCGTGCTGCGCGCGGAAGCGGTGGCACAGGTCTTCCTCGGCACCCGGCTCCAGTGTGCGCAGTGCCACAACCATCCGTTCGACCGCTGGACGCAGGATGATTACTACGATTGGGCCGCGCTCTTCGCCCGGCTCGACTACAAGATTCTCCGCAACGACCGCCGGGACAAAAACGACAAGCACGAGTTCATTGGCGAGCAAATCGTTTACCTCGCCCGCAAGGGCAGCGTGACCAATCCTCGCACCGAGCAGCCGGCCGAGCCGCGCTTCCTCGGAGCGCCCAAACAGGACTTCGCCCGGCAGGACGAACTGGAGGCGCTCGCGGCCTGGATGACCCGCCCGGAGAATCCGCTCTTCGCCCGCGCGCAGGTGAACCGCATCTGGTTCCACCTCATGGGCCGGGGCATCGTGGACCCGATTGACGACTTCCGCGCGACGAACCCGCCCTCGCATCCCGCGCTGCTGGACGCATTGACTGCTGAGTTCGTGAAGAGCGGTTTCGACCTGCGCCATCTGATCCGGCTCATCATGGCGTCGCGCGCCTACCAGACCGTGAGCGAGCCGAACGAGACGAACCGCGAGGACGCATCGAACTATTCACGTTCGCTCGTGCGCCGGCTGGGCGCGGAGCAGTTGTTCGACACGCTGCATCAGGTGGCGGGGGTGACCCCGGAGTTCCGCAATTTCCCCACCGGCACGCGCGCCGCCGAGCTGCCCGGCGCACGACTTGAAGGTCGTCGAGGCCGCCGCGTCCAGCTTTCGCCCGACCTGTTCATGAGCGTCTTCGGCAAGCCGCCGCGCCTGACCACCTGCGAGTGCGAGCGCTCCACGGAGACGACGATGAGCCAGGCCTTCCAGATGATTTCCGGCCCCTCGGTGAACGAGCTGCTCACGCAATCGGACAACCGCATCGCCGCGTTGCTCGACTCCGGCCGGCCCAACCGCGCCATCGTCGAAGAGCTCTACTGGACCGCGCTCACCCGCCCGCCCAGCGAGGCCGAGCTGGCCAAGACTTTGGCGCACATCGAAAAGGCCACGGACCGCCGCGCCGGCGTCGAAGACGTGCTGTGGGGGCTGATGAACGCGAAGGAATTTGTGCTGCGGCGGTAGCGCTGCTTGCCGTAACCGCCGCTTCACAATATGCTGCCGATATGATCAGCACCTCTGAACTAAGAGTCGAGCTGCCTTTGAGTTTGGGGCCGGAGGAGGCCCGCTTGTTCATGGCTTTGAAAGGCTTTGAAATGGGCCGGCTCACCTTGGGACAGGCGGCGAAGGTGGCAGGGCATTCCAAGCGCGCGTTCATGGAGGTGCTGGGGCGGCACCACATCCCGGTCATGAACTACCCGGCAGAAGAATTGGAGCGCGAACTGTCCCCATGAGGGTGGTCGTTGTCACCGACAGCACTTGTCTGATTGGGTTGGAGCGTGCCGGGGAGTTGCAGTTGTTGCCGTCGGTGTTCGACACCATTTACATCCCGCCGGAAGTGCAGCGGGAGTTCGGCCGGGCCATCTCGTGGCTGCGGGTGCTGGCTCCTCAGGACGAGGCCTTAGTGGATGCGTTGCAGCTTTCCTTGGACGATGGCGAGGCTGAAGCCGTGGCGCTGGCGCGGGAGTTGGGCTGCGAAATCATCCTCGACGAACGCAAAGCCCGGGCGGTGGCGGAACGGATGAAGCTACGTTGCCTCGGCACCGGCGGTTTGCTGCTGCGGGCCAAGAGCAAGGGGGTGATTCCCCTCGTGCGTCCGTTGTTGGACAAACTAGAAGCGCAGGGCTTTCACGCAAGTGCCGAGCTGCGCCTGAAAATTTTACAACTGGCTGGCGAGGCGCCGGCCCAGCCCACATGAAACCTTTCACCCTCACCTCCGCCTGCACGCCGCAGCTTAATGCCCAGCTCACCCGCCGCCGTCTGCTGCAAGTCGGCGGCATGGGCATGTTCGGCATGTCCTTGCCCAAGCTCCTCGCGGCGGAGGCCAAGGGCGGCAAGCATCCCATTGCGCGCGCCAAGTCGGTCATCTTCCTTTTCCAGTGGGGCGGCCCCAGCCATCTCGAGACCTTCGACATGAAGCCCAACGCGCCCGAGGGCATCCGCGGGCCACACCAGCCGATGGCTTCCAACGCGGATGGCATCCAGGTCAACTCACTGCTCCCGCGCACGGCCAAGGTGATGGACAAGGTCTGCTTGATCCGGTCCATGCATCACACGATGAAGAACCACAACTCGGCGGGCTACTACGCGCTCTCCGGCCACGCGCCGGCCACGGATGACCAGCGGCTCAAGGACTCGATTGATTTGTTCCCTGCCTACGGTTCCGTCGTGGATCGGTTGGCTCCGGGGAAAGATCCGGAGCTGCCCACCTTCGCCGCGTTTCCCTATTCGGTTTCGGACGGCTCGATCACCCCGGGCCAGCACGGGAGCTTCCTCGGCAAGATTCACGATCCGCTGCTCGTGCTGCGCGACCCCAGTGAGCCGGGTTTCGGCCTGCCGGAACTCAGCCTGCCGGCCAACCTGACTTACGACCGGCTCGCCTCGCGGCGGGAGCTGCAAAAGGTCGTGGACGCCCAATCGCGCCTGCTGGACTACTCCGCCGCCGCGCAGGGCATCGACGCCTACTACGACAAGGCGCTGGCGATGCTGCACTCCACGAAGCTTCGCGAGGCCTTCAGCCTGGACCGTGAACCCGCCGCCGTGCGGGATGCCTATGGCCGCACGCCCTACGGCCAGAGCTGCCTGCTAGCACGGCGGTTGGTCGAATCTGGCGTGAAGTTTGTGCAGGTCTATTTCTCCGAGAGCATCGGCGGCCGCAGCACCACCGACGGCGGCTGGGACACGCATGGCTTCGACAACACGCGGATGTTCCCCATCATCGAGAAGCGCCACCTGCCCATCACGGATCAGACCCTGCCGACGCTGCTCAACGATTTGGAAACACGCGGCATGTTGAAGGACACGCTCGTGGTCTGGGTCGGGGAGTTTGGCCGCACGCCCCGCATCAACGCCAACGTCAGCCGCGACCACTGGCCGCAGTGCTACACCGCGTTGCTGGCAGGTGCGGGAGTGAAGAAGGGCTTCGTCTATGGCGCTTCCGACAAGCACGGCGAGTATCCCGCTGACAAGCCCGTGAAGCCCGACGACCTCGCCGCGACGATCTATCACCTGCTGGGTATCGACCCGCACACGGAAGTGCGGGACACGCTCAAGCGCCCCGTGCCCATCAGCTACGGGAAGGCGATCACGGATGTGATGGCCTGAGGGGAACCGAATCCCTGCGGAAGGGACGCTCAGAAGTTCAACTGCGCAGCGTTCGTTGCCGTCACCGTAAAAAACTGGTGGTTGAAAATCTCCTTGGGTGTCGTCGGCTTCTGGGCGGCAGCCGGCGGCTCCATGCGCGGCAGGATGGCGAGGTCGAGCGCGCGGGCTTCGAGCAGCTTTTTGTAGTGAGGGCCGGCTTGCGGGCCGGCGGTGTAGATGGCCACGGACTTGATCTGGCGCTTCTTCAAGGTGGCGATCTGCGCCTCGTCGAGCACGGGAAAGCCCACGAAGGAAACCAAGGTGGTCACGCCACCCGCCTTGTCCAGCAACCCCTCCAACTGCGCTGCCGTCAGCTCTTCGCGGGTGGGCGAAGGGTCGTCTGTGCGCGCCTTCACGCGTTCCGTTGCCGCCACGATCCCGTTGCCGTGCTGCTTCAAAGCTGCGGTAAAAGCCTGCAAAACCGGTTCGATCCACAGCCCCACAGGATCGCCCTTGGCTGGAGCCAGCAACAGGACCTTGGCTCCGGGGCCGGCTAGCTTGGCGGTTTCCTCACCTACAACCTCGCCCATGGCGTTTTGCGACGGCGTAGTTGGCTTGGTCGCTGATCGTCGGCAACCAGCAGCCCAGAGCAGGGAGCCAATCAAGAGGACAGTGATGACGGTTTTTGCGCAAAACTGGTTCATGGCACAGGAAGTTGAATTTACTGCCCGCGACGATTAGGCAGCTCACCGCATGAAGGCAACCGAATACAGCCCAGGAAAAGGGGGCCGACTGCCCGGCTTCTCCGGTCGAGAAGGCGTTTGACACCCGGAGAGGGGCACCTAGCGTGCGACCATGAATTCTGGAACTGACCGCCAAGGAGCCACAAAAGGATTCACCCTCATTGAACTGCTGGTGGTCATTGCCATCATCGCCATCCTGGCCGGGATGCTCCTGCCCGCCCTCGCCAAGGCCAAGGCCAAGGCCAAGGGCACGACCTGCATGAACAGCCTCAAGAACTTCGGCCTCTCGCTCAATGTCTATGCAGGCGACTACAGCAAGGTCATCTCGCCACGGGACACTTCCATCTATGGCACAGCCCATTCACTTGGCGGAAATTTGGACTACTACTGGGGAATTTCAGCCTTCTGGCCCTACCTGTCGGATGTAAAGCTCTGGCAATGTCCGGAAGATTTGTCCACCCCCACCAATCCTCGAGTTTGGAATCGCATCTCCGTGCCTGCCGATCCGCGGCTCGCGCCGGAAGGCTACAGCTACGGCCTCAATTTCTGGCCATTTGGATCAAATGCTGCCAAGCCCATCGAAACACTGCCAAACGATGCCATCTGGCTTTATGAACACTCCGGCGGATTCGTTCACCCGATCATCCAAGGTGACAATCCCGCCACGGTCCAGGCACCGCAGTTGACGGATTACGCCTCCAAAACAGCCGGGCTCTTGGTCAACGGTGAGACGGTTCCTTATTATGTCGCCGGCATGAGCCACGTCTCCCAACGCCACAACGGGCGCTTCTATGTCGCCCGTATCAATGGAGCCGTGGACAACTTCGTGTGGGGTTCCAGCAAGCGTTCCGACTGGACCGACCAGTGAAACCAACGGCGGGGATACTTCACTGGCAGGGTGGTGAGCCTATTTTGCGGCAGGTAGCACCACTACTCGCTTCGTATGGGGGTCTAGCTCCCAACGCTTGCCCGGAGGGGGGCGGCGGGCACTGTCCAGTTTCGTCGATTCAAATTCCTTGAAGGAAGTGGGAAAGCGTTTCTGCTCGGCGATAAACTGCTGAAGGAGGCCGTTGTAGAATTGCAGATTTTCCGCCAAGGCACGCGCCTCGGCGGCCAAGGCTGCCGGATCCGGACCTGCGAGACGTGCTGTGGCAGCGTTGGGCAAGGGAGCGGGCGAGTCCTGCGAGCTAGCCGGGGCCGCCGATTCAGATGATGCGGGTGTTGGACTGGGGGCGGCTCGTTTGCGGCAAGCCGTAATGGAGAGCAGCAGCGCCACGACTAGCACATGCATCGTGAGCCGCATCCCTGAGTTTCTTACGGCCAAACAGGCCCGGCTCCGTGGCTTCACAGGTCGGGCTGGATGGTGGCGCGGTTGGTGATGGAATGCCAAAATGCTGCTTCCGCATGCCCGTCGGAAAAGGCAACTGTGCCGCGCCCGTTGTGCCGGATGGTCAGATAGTCATTCACGGTGGTGGCGTTGAGCGCCCCGGGGACAAAGCGCCCGTCGTTGATGTTTTCCGCGGGCAACGGGGCTCCGGCTGCGTCACGTGGGGCGTCTTTTGGGTTGCTCCGGTTGGCCACTTCTTCTGCGAACAGAACTTTGGAGGAAGGGTTGCGCATGTTGGCCATGCGGAATGGATAGCGGGTGGTGATGCCGAAGGGAGCTGAGTTCGCGCCCTGATAGATGGAGGCGGGGCCGGGGTTCAGGGTGCCGACCAGATCGAAGCTGACCATGGAGTAGCTGTAGTAGTAAGGCCCGTGCGGGAGTTGCAGGTTGGAATTGCGCCCGGCGTCATCCTTGTCGGACGGGCAGCGGAAGAAGTTGCTTTGCACGCTGCCGGCGTATTTGGCGATGGGACTGTCAGTGATCCGCCCGTAGGGCCCGCCTGTGGCCGTGCTGTTGGTGCGCCAGTAAATCCAGTCGGTGTATTTAAAGTCGTAGGTGCCGCGAGAGCCGGTGCCCATGTTGATGTCGTCGTAATCCCCGTTATACATCAGGGAGGCCATACCCATCTGCCGCAGGCTGTTCATGCACCGGGTCTGGGTGGTTTTGCTTTTGGCGCTGGCCAAGGCCGGCAGGAGCAGGCCGGCTAGAATCGCAATGATGGCGATCACCACCAGAAGTTCGATGAGGGTGAGAAGGCCAGCGCCTGCCTGCGGGAGGGGCGTTGGAGACGGTCGTCTGTTGAGCGCATGGCGTGTTAGCTGAAACGGGCTGCCGGTTTCATGCCTTGCCGCAATTGGTTTGTCAAAGCCTTGGGCGGGCCTCGCTGGCTATTCCCGCGTGATGCCGAAGGTTTTCTCGAACTCCGCCGAAAAATCCCGCAATTCGTTGATGATCTTGTCCGGCTGCTGGGCGATCGTGTCCGTCATGCGCGCGGCCAGCTCGGGCTTGCGGCGCGTCAGCTCGATGGCGGCCACGATGAGTGAGAGGCAGTTGTTCACGTCATGGCGGGTCTTGGAGAGCTTCTCGTTCAATTCTTCTATTTGCTCAGGGGTCAGAGTTACCGGGGTTTGCGGCAAGGCCATGGGGGCTAACATGGCCAGTCCTAGTTTGAAGGCAAGTCCAGAGGCGGCTCGGGGATGGTTCCAGAAGCGTGTGGTGCCGGACATTTTATTCGCATGAGGCGGGCAGCTCGCTGCAATATCCCCAGCATGAACTCCGTCAGCTTCCCCATGCGTTTTCGCCTGCCCCTCGTTCTGGCCGTCATTCTGTCCTCTCACTCATGGGCTGCCGCTGCGGTGCCGCGTGCGTTGCCAGCGGGGGAATTGCCGAACGACATCCGCCTGCAGCCGCCCAAGGACTTGAACGGCTATTTCCCCTTCACCCCACCGGCCGCGAAGGAGGCTTGGCCGGCCCGCGCGGAACTGGTGCGCCGCCAGACGAAAACCGCGCTCGGGCTCTGGCCCATGCCCACTAAGACGCCGCTCAACGCCGTCATTCACGGCAAGATCGAGCAGGACGAATACACCGTCGAGAAGGTCTATTTCGAGAGCGCGCCCGGCTTCTTTGTCACCGGAAATCTCTACCGGCCCAAGGGCAAGCCCGGCAAAGCCCCCGCCGTGCTCTTCGCCCACGGCCACTGGAAGGACGCCCGGCTGGCCGAGGCCAGCGAAGAGGTTACGCGCCGGGAAATCGCCATCGGCGCGGAACGTTTTGAGAATGGCGGCCGGAGCATCTTCCAGAGCATGTGCGTGCAGCTTGCGCGTATGGGCTGCGTGGTGTGGCAGTGGGACATGATGAGCGACGCGGATGCCGTGCAGCTCTCCGCGCTCACAGTTCATCGCTTCGCCAAGCAGCGCCCGGAAATGGCCAAGACGGAAAACTGGGAACTCCACAGCGCCCAAGCCGAGGCCAATCTCCAGAGCATCATGGGCCTGCAAACTCTCAACGCCATTCGCTCGTTGGACTTCGTGCTCGGCCTGCCGGATGTGGACCCGGCGCGCATCGCCATCACGGGTGCGAGCGGCGGCGGCACGCAGACGATGATCCTTGCCGCCCTTGATCCGCGCATCACCTTGTCATTCCCGGCGGTCATGGTCAGCACGGCGATGCAAGGCGGCTGCACCTGCGAGAACGCCTCCTTGCTGCGCATCAACACGGGCAACGTCGAGTTCGCCGCCCTGTTCGCGCCCAAGCCGCAGGGCATGACCACCGCGAACGACTGGACCAAGGAGATGGCCACCAAGGGCTTTCCCGACTTGAAGCAGCTTTACACCCAGCTCGGTGCGCCCAACCAAGTCATGCTGCATCGCGGCGAGCACTTCCTGCACAACTACAACGCCGTCGCCCGCTCCGGCTTCTACACCTGGCTCAACCAGCACTTCAAACTCGGCCAGAAGAGCCCGGTCATCGAGCGCGACTATCAGCGGTTGAGCAAGGAACAGCTCACCGTCTGGGACACCCAGCACCCCGCGCCCAAGGCCGATGACATGGACTTCGAGCGCAAGCTGCTCCGCTGGCTGAAGGACGACGCGGAGAAGCAGCTCGCCGCCTCGGCTACTTCCCTCGCGGCCTTCCGCCAGCTTGCGGGCAACGGCGTGGAAGCCATCCTGGGCCGGACGCTCGCCACGGCGGGCGCCGTCGAGTGGGATCGCAAGACCAAGACCGACCGGGGCAGCTACATCGAGATGGCCGGCCTGCTTCAGAACAAAACCCACGGCGAAGAAATCCCGGTGGTCTGGCTTTACCCCAAGAAATGGAGTGGTCGCGCCGTGGTCTGGCTGGATGATTTCGGCAAGGCCGCGCTGTATCAGGCCGACGGCTCCTTGCAACCCGAGGTGAAAAAACTCGTGGATGCCGGTGCGACCGTGCTCGGCGCGGACCTGTTCTTCCAAGGCGAGTTCACCAAGGATGGCCAGACCCCCAAGCAAAACCGCGTGGTGGCCAACCCCCGCGAATTCGCCGCCTACACTTACGGCTACAACCACAGCCTCTTCGCCCAGCGCACGCATGACGTGTTGAGCATGGTGAAATACCTGCGCAGCTACGAGGCGAGCGCGCAGCATCCCAAGCCCAGCTCGGTGGACTTGGCGGGCTTTGGCAGCACCGGCCTCATTGTGGCTGCCGCGCGGGCGGTGGCCCGTGATGGCATTGATCGCGCAGCCGTGGACACCGGCGGGTTCCGCTTCAGCAAGCTGACCGACTACCGCGACGTGAACTTTCTCCCGGGTGGCGCGAAGTATGGCGATGTGCCCGGCCTGCTGGCCCTTGGCGCGCCCGGCAAGCTCTGGCTGGCTGGCGAAGGCACCACCGCGCCGGCGCTGACCCGGCAAGTTCACACCTTGGCCAACGCCCCCATCCAAGTCTCCGCCAAGTCCGACCGCGCCGCCGCCGCCCAGTGGCTGCTGGCCCCGTAGCTGCGCCGGAGAGAACTGCACGGCTGTCCGTCGCACGGGGTGGGGCGCGCTGAGGACGGATGCGCCCCTACCGGATGCAGGTTTGGGAAGTGCTGCAGCTAGTGCTCCAGCATTACCCTTTCCACCCCAGCCCCCCGCTGTCATCGTGCGCAGCGAATAGTGAAACCAAGCTCACCACGCGATCCTGAGCACGACTTCCTCCGGCTGTTGCAATACAGCGGCGCCGGCTGTCTTGGCTTGGTCGCGGCGTTTATTGAGTCGATCAAGTCGGTCAACCCCACGCTGCGCTTCGAGCTGTCGCTGTGGACCTTGCTGGCGTTTGCCGTGGTGACGGGAGCGGCTTGGTATGTCATGGAGCGGGTCTTCTTCCGGGCGCTGGCGGAGGGCCGGCAGCCGCCCGTGAAACTGGTCATCGCGTTCACCGCGCTGCTCTCGCTGGGCACACTCGCGGGTTTCGCGATGTCCCTCCGGGGCGTGTCTGACGAACGACAGCACGACATGCTCGTGGGCACGAGCTGGGCGGTGCTGGCTCTTTCTATCGTGGGTTTCGCCTTCTGGAAGGTTGTGCAATTCTTGGAGCGCGACGCCGCTAAGACCAACGACGATCTGCCGAAATCACCCGACCACCGCGACGGCCCGCCAGCTTGAGCGTGAAAAGCGCGCCTGCCGCCTAGTTCTTGAGCCGGGACAACTCGCTGTAGTTGGTGGGCGGCCGACCAAAACGGCCTTCAAACTTCAGCATCATCTCGGTCGTCACCGGCGGCATGGCTTCTCCAATTTTGGGCTGGGCGGAAGCCGGCAATCCCGAGACGGGATCTGGTGTGGCAGCGGGTGCAACCGCGCTTGGCATAGGGGGCGCAGCAGGAACAGGCACGGCCGGCGTTTCCACACGTTTCTTGCGGCAGCCAGCACTGCTGAACAGGGCCAGACACAAAAGTGCCAAGCCAACGCAAACTGGGAATCGTTTCATCTTCACGGTACCCAACAGGCCCACTCGGGCGCGTTCGCGGCGACGTAGGCGGCGTTCTGCATGCTGCCCGTGTCCGCCCATTGCGGCTTCTTTTTAACGTAGTCCGCATGCCCATCGAAATATGTGTAGTTGGCCCCCACTCCGGCGAGATCCCTCCCGCCGTGCCTTAACAGACCTGAAGCGGCGAAGCTCCACAGGCCAATGTGGCATAGCCCAACCTGGCCAACGGTCTCACCTATGAAGAACTTGGTGGAAGGCGCGATGATGTTTTCCGGGCGCGGCGGGTTTGGCATCGGGCCGATGGAAAAGGAATAAACGTTCATTCCGTAAGTCAACGGCGGGCCGGTGGTTTTGAACGTGGTGGCGTCCGTGGGCAGCAAGCCGTTGTCGCTGGGACAAAAAGCTACATTGGCATTGCTGCCCATGTAAGGATCGATGAGGTCCAGCCACTTCATCGAATAGTAAACCGCCGCGTAGCGCGACTGATTAGCGACGGGCGTAGCCGAGAAGGGTGAGCTGGCGGCTGTCTCGTGAAGTGGGTATTTCTCGTAGTCGCCCGCGTAGAGTGCGCAGGCGAGCCCGATTTGCCGCATGTTGCTGAGGCATTTGGTCATCTTGCCCTTCTCCTTCGCCCTGGCCAGCGCGGGCAGGAGCATGCCCGCCAAAATCGCGATGATGGCGATCACGACGAGCAGTTCGATCAGGGTGAACGCAAGCCTGCGAACTTTACCAACGAACGTGATCTTCATGATTTACGGACGCAGCCTTGTCGCAAGGCTTCGATGTTTGAAGCCGGCTCAAAGGGCTGTCACCGTCAACGTGTGCTTCACGGGCACGAGCTGCTGGCGGGCCTCGGCATCGAGAGTCTGCTGACGGGCCTGAAGCTTGGCGCCGACCGTGGCAAAGGCCTGGGCCAGCTCGGGGTCGGTTTTGGCGTCGTTGGCAAATTGACGGAAGTTCGTGACCAAGCCCTTGATCATCGAGGTTTCAAAGTTCTGCTTGCGGCCCACCGCATCCACGAGCTTGGCGAACTGGCTGTCGAAGGGAGTGGCCGGAAACTCGGCGGCAAGGTTCACGCCCGTTTCGAGCTGTTCCTTGGTGAAGTCCTTCGCTGCCGTGCCCCAAGTGACTTTCGCCCTGGCCGATCCGAGGTTCTTCACCTTGAGCGTGAGGCGGTTGAGATCCTGGTTGAAGGGCACGAACGGCGTGATGCTGCGGGTGCTGTTCGCGGCCTTCGGGTCGGCGTCAAAACAATACGGCCAGCGCGTGCTTTCAAACTCGGCCTTGCCGGCTGTGCTGCTGAGCACTTTGTGGCCGTCCGTGGCGGTGGCCGGGCCCTTGAGATCCACGGTCAGCGTGCCAATCTCGCCGTCCACTCCGAGCCCCTTGAGGAAGGCGTAAGCCATGAGCAACTGGCCGTTCGGGCCGGGGTGGAAGCCATCGCTGCCGCAGACCGGATAGTCGTCACCAAGCGCGGCCTTGGCCTTGCCCATCGTGTCGAACATGGCGTTGTGGACATTGGCAAAGGTCTGCTTGTTCTCCGTGGCGAGCTTTTGTGCGATGTCGCGGAGATGGGCGAGCGTCTCGTTGTAGCCGACGGCGGAATTCTTCGCGCCGAACGACGCCCGCGTGCCAAAGAACTTCGAGTCCACCGCACCGGGCGAGCCAACGACGATGTGCTTCACGCCGGCCGCGGTGAGCTGTTTCACCACGTTTCGCATGTTGTTCTCGTAGGTCTTGCCGAGGTTTTCATCGAAGGGCCGGTAGCCGCCGTCGTTCATGCCGTAGCAGGTGGTGGCGACGTTGGGCTTGAAGGCCGCGAGGTCGTTCAGGCAGCGCGCCGCGAAACCGCTGGCTGTCTCGCCGCTCCAGCCAAACTGCATCACATGGATGTCCTTGCGACCCGTGCAGGCGAGCAAGTAAGCCTCCATGTATTTGCTGTAGAGTTTCTGCTCGGTGATGGAGTCGCCGATGATGGCCACGCGGGCGGCCGGCGGCAGCGCGGAGGCGGCGGGCGACGAGGAGACGGAAAGCCACCCAGCGGTGGCAATGAGCAGCGGCAGGAAGAGACGAGTTTTCATGAATTCAGCAAGTAGCTTGGGGCCGAGTCTGGAGGAGTTCCGGACCGAGCGCAATCTTGCCGATATGCAATCCAGCCTTGGAATGCCGACCCAAGCGCGGTCCAGAAGCTATTTCGCTGCGGCCTTGAGTTCGGCGAAACGCTTGCGCAGTTCGGCCAGTTTCGACTGTTGCGACGGGTCGGCTGCGAGGTTGCGCTCCTCGAACGGGTCGGCCCGCAGGTCAAAGAGCTCCTCGTGCTTGAAGTCCGGCCAGAAGAGATAAGAGATACTTGGTGTCCTTTCGGATCAGCGCCTCCGAAGCGGGGATGAAGTCCACGTTCAGGGTGAAGTCGTCATTGGTTCCGCCGCGTCGGTCTCGGGCCATGCGCGGATCGCGCACAGTGAGCGGCACGCGGATGCTTTCCTCGCAGGGATAGCACTTGTCCGCCCACCAGTGCTCGGCGTGGAAGTAGCCATTGTCCGTGGGGAAGCTGACGAGGGTCTTGTCCAGCACGCCCTGCCGAGCCAGTTCGTCCAGCACCCGGCTCACGCCGCAGATGGAGGTGGTGACGCGGTTTTGGGTCAAGCGCACCCCCCCCTCACGGGCAAGCGCGTCCACCCCGGCGTGTTCACCACTGGATTGATCGCACAGCCCAACGTGTCATGCCGTCAGTCGTGCGCATAGAGAACGAGGACGTTCATTCGGCCAGCCGCAGCGGCCAATCCTTCACATTGCAAAGGTCCACGCGGCCAGAAAACATGCGCGCCATCGCGCCAACCAAGAGTTCATTACGTGACCGTAACTTGTTCACCTGCACAGGGAAACCTCAGAGTTGACCTGCTCAGTCGCCTCCCTGTCTCGGAATGCACCCGGCCGGTAAGCCGCTTGTGAAAAAAATCACAAAACACTTGCCGCGTGCCTTTCCGGTGCTTTACTTGGCGTGTTCGCGGACAATTTCCGCGTGCTTCCGCCATGCCGACCAGCACCGAACTAGGATATAACTCGAAGATTGAAGGTGACGTGGTGGTCACGCGTGTGGACGCGGCCATCAACTGGTGTCGCAAGCAGTCGCTGTGGCCGATGCCCATGGGGTTGGCTTGCTGCGCCATCGAGCTGATGGCGGCGGGGGCGAGCAAGTTCGACATCTCGCGGTTCGGCTCGGAGGTCATGCGTTTCTCGCCCCGGCAGTCGGATGTGATGATTGTCGCGGGCACGGTCACTTACAAAATGGCGCTCGCCGTCCGGCGCATCTACGACCAGATGCCCGAGCCGAAATGGGTCATCGCGATGGGCGCGTGCGCCTCAACCGGCGGCATGTATCGCAGCTACGCGGTGCTTCAAGGCGTGGACAGCATCATCCCGGTGGACGTGTATGTGGCTGGCTGCCCGCCCCGCCCCGAGGCGCTTCTCGACGCGCTCATCAAACTGCAAAACAAGATTCAGAAGGAGCCGGTGCTGGCTGCCTGAAGCAATGAAACGCAGGGAACAAATTTATAAGGAGAGCAGGAAGGCAGGAATGAACTGCCCGTTCCGCTCTTTTCTCCTGCCCTCCTTGTAAATTCCTCCCCTCCTGACCGTGAGCGCGCTCGATCTAGCCAACCAGTTGAAAACCAAGTTTGGTGAACTGCTGTCCGCGCCGAGCGAGTTTCGCGGCGAAGTTACGCTGAAGCTGGCCGATGCCGAGCGCATCGCGGAGGTCTGCGAGTTCGCGAAGAAGTCCCTGAGCTACGACATGCTTTTGGACCTCACGAGCATTGATAACTACGGCGAAGACCCGCGTTGGACGCTGGTTTACGAGCTTTACGGCACCGGCCACGGCTGCTATCTGCGCATCAAAACCGAAGTCAGCGAGGAGAAGTCCGAGTTGCCCACGGTCACGGGTGTCTGGCGCGGGGCTGACTGGCATGAGCGCGAGGCCTACGACATGATGGGCGTCCGCTTCCGTGGGCATCCCGACTTGCGCCGCATCCTGATGTGGGACGGCTACCCGTATTTCCCGTTGCGGAAGGACTTCCCGCTCGCGGGCAAGCCGACGGACTTGCCGGACGTGGCGTTCACCAAGCCCGCGCCGCTGGAAGGCGGGCCGTTCGTCACGGTCGCGGGCGGCAAGGACAGCATCGCTCGCGAGCCGCGCGTGCGCGTGCCGGAGAATTGATTTCATGGCCACCGCTCAAACCATCGAATTCCGCGACCCCGCCTCCCGCGTGGCGGCAGGAGCCAAGTCGCTCATGCCGGAGGTCGTGCCCGCGTCCGCTCCGTCCACCGGCGGAGACGACGGCGAGCTGCACGGCGAGAAAATGGTGCTCAACATGGGGCCGTCGCACCCGTCCACGCACGGCGTGTTGCGCATCGTGCTGGAGCTGGATGGCGAAATCATCACGAAGGCCACCCCGGACGTGGGTTATCTGCATCGCGGCGACGAGAAAATCGCCGAGAACATGACCTACACCCAGTTCATCCCTTACACGGACCGGCTGGACTACCTCGCGCCGCTGGCGAACAACGTCGCCTACGCACTGGCGGTGGAAAAGCTCCTTGGCATCGAAAAGCAACTCCCGCCGCGCTGCCAATACATCCGCGTCATCTGCTGCGAGATGGCCCGCATCTCGGCGCACTTGCTGGGCCTCGGCGCGTTCGCGATGGACATCGGCGCACTCACGGTCTTCCTGCACACGTTCACGGAGCGGGAGAAGATTTACTCGCTCATCGAACGGCTCACGGGCGCGCGGTTCACGACGAGCTACACGCGCATCGGCGGGCTTTCGCGCGACTTGCCGCCGGGCTGGGCGGAGTCGCTGCGCAAGTTCTGCGATGAGGTGGAAGTCAACTTCGCCGAGTCCGAGACACTGCTCACGCGCAACCGCATCTTCGTGGACCGCACGCGGAACGTCGGCATCATCTCGGCGGCGGACGCGATTGATTACGGTCTCACCGGCCCGAACCTGCGTGGCAGCGGCGTGGATTACGACGTGCGCAAGGCGCATCCGTATCTCGTCTATGGCGAGCTGGATTTCGAGGTGCCGGTCGGCTCCGTCGGCGACAGCTACGACCGCTACCTTGTCCGCATGGAGGAGATGCGCCAGAGCGTGCGCCTCATCCGCCAATGTCTCGCCAAGCTGCCCGGCGGCGGCGACAACGAAGCGAAGGAGCCCATCAACGTGCCCGACGGCAAAATCGTTTTGCCCGCGAAGGACAAGGTGCTCACGAGCATGGAAGAGCTGATTCACCAGTTCATGCTGGTGACGCAGGGTGTAAACGCGCCGGCCGGCGAAGTCTATTTCGGCGCGGAGAACCCGAAGGGCGAGCTGGGCTTCTACATCAACTCGCGCGGCGGCGGCACGCCGTATCGGCTGAAGATACGCGCGCCATCGTTCTGCAACCTGAGCATCCTGCCGCACGTGCTGCCCGGCCACATGATGAGCGACGCGGTGAGCATCCTAGGCTCGATTGATTTTGTGATGGGAGAATGTGACCGATGAGCTTCGCCGTCCCCGCCAACTTGGAAGCCCAGCTCGACGAGCTGGTCACGCACTACCCGCAGAAGCGGAGCGCGTCGCTCATGTTCCTGCACGCGTTGCAGGAGCACTTCGGCTACATCTCGCGCGACGCCGTGGAGTGGACCGCCCGGAAGCTCGGCCTCCAACCCATCAACGTCTTCGAGCTGGTCACGTTCTACCCGATGTTCCGGCAGGAGCCGCTCGGCAAAACGCACATCAAGGTCTGCCGCACGTTGAGCTGCGCGCTGGCCGGCAGCGGCGAGCTGCGCACGCACTTCTGCTCGAAGCTCGGCCTCGACGCCCAAAAGCACGCGCCCCAGACCACGCCGGACGGGAAGTTCACCGTGGAGTTCGTCGAGTGCCTCGCGGACTGCGGCAACGCACCGGTGGTGCTGCTGAACGAGGATTTGCTGCCGAAGGTCACGCCCGCGCAGGCGGATGAAATCGTCGCGAAGGGGAAGTCGAAATGAAGCCGTGGTTGCCCGACATGGATTTGAACCATGACAAACAGATTCAGAGACTGTTGTGCTACCATTACACCATCGGGCAGGCCGTAGCGCGGTGCAGAGTAGGGATTTCCAACTGAGAGTCAAGCCGCCATGCCGCAGGAACACCGCCTCATTCTGAAGCACGCCGACCAGCCCGGTTACACGCCGGACCTCGAGTGCTATCTCCACCACGGCGGCTACGACGCGCTCAAGAAGGTGCTCGCCCTTCCACCCAAGGATTTGCCCGACGGCAAGAAACTCTCCCCGCAGGAGCAGGTGCGCGAGGACGTGAAGGCGTCCGGCCTGCGCGGTCGCGGCGGCGCGGGTTTCAGCGCGGGCATCAAGTGGTCACTCGTGGACCGCCGCAGCGGCAAGCCCATCTACCTCATCTGCAACGCCGACGAGTCCGAGCCGGGCACATTCAAGGACCGCCAAATCATCCACAAGGACCCGCACCAGCTCATCGAAGGGATGATTCTCTCCTGCTGGGCGAATGACGTGAAGCTCGCCTACCTCTACATCCGCGGCGAGATGCCGCAGGGCGCGAAACTCTTGAACAAGGCCCTCGATGAGGCGCGCGCGAAGAACTTCCTCGGCAAGAACATCCTTGGCTCAGGCTACGACCTGGAGATTTACGTCCATCGCGGCGCGGGTGCCTACATCTGCGGCGAGGAGACCGGACTCATCGAGTCGCTCGAAGGCAAGCGCGCCTACCCGCGCATCAAGCCGCCCTACTTCCCCGCCGTGCTGGGCCTCTACATGTGCCCGACCATCGTGAACAACGTGGAGACCCTATGCCACGTGAAGCACATCGTGAACATGGGTCCCGGCGAATACGCGAAGCTCGGCACGCCCAACAACACCGGCACGCGCATCGTCAGCCTCAGCGGCGACGTGAAGCGCCCCGGCTATTTTGAAATTGAGGTCGGCAAAGTCACCATCGGCGAACTCATCAACGACCCCGCGTTCGGCGGCGGCCTGCGCGACGGGCGCAAGCTCAAGGCCATCATCCCCGGCGGCTCTTCCTCGAAAATTCTCAAAGCCGGCGAGACCTTCAAACTAAACCGTAAGGGCGCGGATGGCCAGATGACGAAGGTGGACGTGCCGCTCCTCGACCTGCCCTACGACTTCGATTCCCTCATGGCCGCCGGCACCATGTCCGGTTCCGGGGCCATCATCGTGCTCGACGATACCCGCGACATCGTCGCGGCGCTCGCGAACCTCGCCGATTTCTACGCCCACGAGAGCTGCGGCCAATGCACGCCCTGCCGCGAAGGCTCGCTCTGGATGAGCAAGGCCCTCCACCGCCTCACCCATGGCCACGGCCGCAAAGCCGACGCCGACTACCTGCTGCACATCGCGCAAAACATTCAGGGCCGCACCATCTGCGCCTTCGGCGAGGCCTGTGCCTGGCCGGTCCTGAGCTACGTGAAGAAGTTCAAAGACGATTTCGAGGCAAAGGGCGCGGCAGATGAAGCGAGAAACGCCGCCGCCGCCAAACACTGATTTCCATGTCCGCCCCCGCGACAACTGAAGCCAAGCCCGCCGCGCCCACCGCTGCGCCGGCTCCGCCGCCGCCCTCCGACAAAATCAAAATCAAGGTGGACGGGCGCGAAATCGAGGTGCCGAAGATGATGCCCGACTGGCAGGGCAAGCCGCAGCCCACCACGATGCTTCAGGCCTGCCAGCTCGCGGCGCATGAGGTGCCGCACTACTGCTACCACCCGAAGCTCCCCATCGCCGGCAACTGCCGCATGTGCCTCGTCGAGTTCGGCACGCCGCAGATGGGCCCGGACCGCAAGCCGGTGCTCAACGAGGACGGCACCCCGAAGATTGCGAAGTCGGTGCTGCCCTACGAGCCGACCACGCCGCGCGGAGCCATCGCGTGCGCCACGCCCATCTCGCCGGGCATGGAGATTTACCCGAATTCTCCCGCGACGAAACAGATGCGCGAGGCGGTGCTGGAATCGCTCCTTATCAATCACCCGCTCGACTGCCCCATCTGCGACCAAGCGGGCGAGTGCAAGTTGCAGGAATACTCCGTGCAGCACGGCCAGGCCGAGAGCCGCTTTGTCGAGGCGAAGGTCCACAAGCCCAAGGCCGTGGACCTCGGTCCGCGCATCGTGCTCGACGACGAGCGCTGCGTCCTTTGCACCCGCTGCATCCGTTTCACCAAGGACATCGCTGGCGATGACGCGCTCGGCATCGTCAATCGCGGCAGCTACAACACCATCGCCGCGTGGGCCGAGGGCAAGTTCGACAACAACTATACGCTCAACACAGTGGACATCTGCCCGGTAGGCGCGCTCACCTCGAAGGACTTCCGCTTCCAGATGCGCGTGTGGTTCATGAAGGAGACGAAGTCGCTCTGCACGAGCTGCGGCACCGGTTGCAACATCGTCGTCGGCTCGCGCGAGGAGAAGGTCTATCGCTACGAGCCGCGCCAGAACGACGCGGTCAACTCGACGTGGATGTGCGACTCAGGCCGCCTCAACTACAAGTGGATTGGCCGCGCGGACCGGCTCCAGAAATGTGGAATGCGGATTGCGGAACGCGGAATGTTGGAAGTCGCTTGGCCCACCGCGCTCAAGGGCATTTCCGCAAAGCTCGCCTCTGCCCCGAGCTCCAGCGTGGCCATCGTCGCCAGTGCGCGGCAGACGACCGAGGAACTCTGGCTGCTGTCCAAGCTCGCCAAGAAGTTCAACGCGCTGACCGACTCCGTCGCCCGCAACGGCGAGGGTGACAAGCTGCTCGTCAACGCGGACAAGAACCCGAACTCCAACGGCGCGCGGCTCACCGGCATCAGCGGCCCGCAGCTTGGCGCAAACCTCGCGAAGATCGCCGAGGGCATCCGCAGCGGCAGCATCCGCACGCTCATCGTCTTCGGCGAGGATGTGACCAAACACGGCATCGGCGCGGACCTGCTCGCGAAGTTGGACACGCTCATCGTCAGTGACATCCTTCCGAACGCGACGACCGCCGCCGCGCACTTCGTCCTGCCCGGCTGCGCGCACGTCGAGAAGCGCGGCACGTTCGTGAACGTGAAGGGCCGCGTGCAAAAGTTCATGAAGGCCGTCGAAGCCCCCGGCGACGCCCGGCCCGAGTGGGAATTCCTCCACGAGCTCGTCCACAACGTCACCGGTCAGAACGGCTTCTCGACCATCGAAGGCTTGTTCAACCAGATGGCGCACGAAGTCCCCGGCTTCGCGGGACTGGAGTGGGCGAAACTCGGCGACACGGGCGTGACGGTGCAAATCTAGTTTTCCATGGCTTGGCTTGATTCATTAAGTCCGCAGACGCAGTTCGTGTTCTTCACGCTGCTGAAGATTGCGTGCGTGCTGGGGCCGCTGCTCACGCTCGTCGCCTACGCGGTGCTCGCGGAGCGCAAGGTCTCAGCCCTCATCCAAGACCGCGTGGGGCCGAACCGGGTGAACCTCCCGCTCATCGGCAGCATCCCGGTCCTCGGACCGTTCCTCACCAAGCTCGGCTTCTGGCATCCGCTGGTGGACGGCGTGAAGAGCTTCATCAAGGAAGACTTCACCCCCGCCCATGTGCGGAAGATTTACTTCTGGCTCGCACCGGCCATCTCGCTCGTGCCGGCGTTCCTCGTCATCGCGGTGATTCCGTTCGGCTCCACGCTCGGCGCGCAGAAGATGGTCATCGCGGACCTGAACGTCGGCATCCTCTACACCTTCGGCATCGTGTCGCTCGGCGTGTATGGCATCGTGCTGGCGGGTTACGCGGCGAACTCGAAGTTTCCCTTCCTCGGCGGCATCCGCGCCAGCGCGCAGATGATTTCCTACGAAATCGCGATGGGCATGAGCGTCATCCCTGTCTTCCTAGTCGTCGGTGACCTGAACCTCGGCAAAATCATCGAGCACCAGGCGCAGAACGGCTGGAACGTCCTGCCCATCTTCGGCGGCGGCTTCAGCGCGCAATCGCTGCTGCTCATCCCGTGCGGTGTCATCTCCTTCTTGATTTTCTTCATCTCCGCCCTCGCGGAAACGAACCGTCTGCCCTTCGACATGGCGGAGTCCGAGTCCGAACTCGTCAGCGGTTACCACACGGAATACAGCTCGATGAAGTTCGGCATGTTCTTCATCGGCGAATACGCGAACATGTTCGCCGGTGCGGCCATGATGACGACGCTCTTCCTCGGCGGCTGGACGCTGCCCTTCCTCGGCCTTGATGTCGCGCCTGCTGACGGCGAGTGGTGGAAGGGCCTCCTGCACATCGGTATCTTCATGGCGAAGATGCTCGGGTTCATGTTCACCTTCATTTGGATTCGCTGGATGCTCCCGCGGTTCCGCTACGACCAGTTGATGGACCTCGGCTGGCGTCGGATGATACCGCTGGCGCTGGCGAACATCATCTTAACTGCCGCCGTGCTGGCGCTGACCAACCGTTGACCGACGCGCGACCATGATTGTCAAACGCAACGAACTGACTTGGTTTGAGCGGCTCTATCTGCCGGCCCTCATTGGCGGGCTGAAGGTCACTTCGCGCCATTTCCTCAACACTCTCACCACCAAGACGCCCGTCACCCAGCAGTATCCCGAGGAACCGACCAAGGTGCTGCCCGGCTACCGTGGCGCGCCGTATCTCGTGCGCGACCAGGACGGTGCGACCAAGTGCGTCTCTTGCCAGCTCTGCGAATTCGTCTGCCCGCCCAAGGCCATCCGCATCACTCCGCCCGGCCCGACCGGCAAGCCCGCCGACCGCACCAACGCGGAGAAGATGCCGGAGGAGTTCGAAATCAACATGCTCCGGTGCATCTTCTGCGGGCTCTGCCAGGAAGTCTGCCCCGAGGAAGCCATCTTCCTGAAGAGCGACTTCTCGCTCACTGGCCTCGCGCGCAGCGAGATGATTTACGACAAGGAGAAGCTCCTCGCCCTCGGCGGCACGCACCCCGGCATCCAGAAGTGGAAGCACAAGCTGGACGAGGCGAAGGAGCAGGAAACCTTTCCGGTGAAAGTCTAGGCATCGCACATGGCATTTCCCGACATCCTCTTTTACCTCTTCGCCTTCCTGACGCTCCTCTTCGGCGCGCTGGTGGTGGCCAATCCGTTCAGCCGCAACCCGGTCACGAGCGCGATGTTCCTCGTGCTGACCATCTGCGCGATGGCCGGCCTCTTCGTGCTGCTCAACGCCTTCTTTCTCGCGGCGGTGCAAATCCTCGTCTATGCGGGAGCGGTGATGGTGCTCTTCCTCTTCGTCATCATGCTCCTCGACCTCAAGGAGGAGCAGCGCCGGAAGATCAACCTCTTCGGCATCGTGACCGGCATGGGCTCGGTGCTGGGCTTGGGCTTCCTGCTGATGCGCACCATCTGGGGCGGCGACTTGGAACAAGCCGCCAACCCCAGCGTCATCGGTGACACCAAGGCGCTCGGCCTCGAACTGTTTACCAAGGGCCAGTTCCTCCTCCCCTTTGAAATCGTCTCCGTCCTCCTGCTCGTGGCGATGGTGGGCGTCATCCTGTTGAGTAAGAAGGAGCTGAAATGAACGTCGGCCTCGAACACTACCTCACCGTCAGCGCGATGCTCTTCTGCCTCGGACTGCTGGGCGTCATCCTGCGGCGCAACGTCCTCGTCATCTACATGTCGCTGGAGCTGATGCTCAACGCCGCCAATCTCGCGCTCGTCGCCTTCTCGCGCTTCAACGAAAACCTCACCGGTCAGATGATGGTCTTCTTCATCATCACCGTCGCGGCGGCGGAAGTCGCCGTGGGCCTCGCGCTGATCGTTGCGCTCTACCGCAAGCGCCAGTCCGCCCACGTGGAGGACCTGACCTCGCTGAAACTCTGACATGGAACCCGCTATCAGCCCCGCCGGCTATGCCGCGCTGACGATTCTGCTCCTGCCGCTCGCGGCAGCGGCGTTCATCGCATTTTGCACGCAGCGGGAAGGTGAGCGCAGCGCGAACCTGTCCATCGGCGCGATTGCGCTGGGCTTCGTCTTGAGCCTCGGCCTGTTCGCCTTCACCGGCGACCAGGCGGTGGAAACGAACTTCAACTGGCTCGCAGTCGGCGACCTGCACGTTTCCTTCGGCCTCCTGCTCGACCCGCTGTCCAAGCTCATGCTCCTCGTCGTCACCGGCGTCGGGCTGATGATTCACATCTACTCGCGCGGCTACATGAGCGGCGACCGCTCATTCAGGCGTTACTTCGGCAGCCTGAGCCTCTTCACCTTCTCGATGCTCGGCATCGTGCTGGCGAACAACCTCTTCATGATGTTCGTGTTCTGGGAGCTGGTCGGCGTGAGCAGCTACCTGCTCATCGGCTTCTGGTTCGAGAAGAACTCCGCCGCCGACGCTGCGAAGAAGGCCTTTCTCACCAACCGCGTGGGCGACTTCGGCTTCATCCTCGGCATCATCCTCACCTGGGCCGCGTTCGGCTCGGTGAACTTCGCGGAACTGAACAGTGCCGTTGAACTGGGCGGACGTCTGGCGGACAAGTCGGCCGGCTTTTCCCTGCTCGCCGAACCGCTCGGCAAAATTGCCGGCGGCACGCAGTGGTGGACCGTCCACCCGAACGTCCTCGTCACGCTCGTCGGCCTGCTGCTCTTCATGGGCGCGATGGGCAAGTCCGCGCAGTTCCCGCTGCACGTCTGGCTGCCGGATGCGATGGAAGGCCCCACTCCCGTCAGCGCGCTGATTCACGCCGCCACGATGGTCGCCGCCGGCGTGTTCATGCTGTGCCGCATCTTCTTTCTGCTCAATATCCCCGGCTCGCACGCGTTGGAGTTCATCGCATGGATTGGCGGCTTCACCGCGCTGCTCGCGGCGGTCATGGCGCTCCAGCAAAACGACATCAAGCGCATCCTCGCCTACTCCACGCTCTCGCAGCTCGGATACATGGTGATGGCCGTCGGCCTCCACGCGCCCGGCCCGGCGATGTTCCACCTCACCACGCACGCGGCTTTCAAGGCGCTGCTCTTCCTCGGGGCTGGCTCGGTGATTTACGCCTGCCACCACGAGCAGAACATCTGGAAGATGGGCGGCCTGCGCGTCGCGATGCCGCGCACCTGGTGGACGTTCCGCTGGGGCACGCTCGCGCTCTGCGGTGTTTGGCCGTTCGCCGGTTTCTTCAGCAAGGACGCCATCCTCGCCGCCGCGCTGGAGCACAACAACATTCCCCTCTTCGTCCTCGGCGTGTTCGTCGCGGGCCTGACGACCTTCTACATGAGCCGCCTCGTGCTGGTCGCCTTCTGCGGCAACGCCCGCAGCGAGGAAGCCAGCCACGCGCACGAATCGCCCGGCGTGATGACTTGGCCGTTGGTCGTGCTCGCCGTGCCTACGCTGCTGGCGGGAGCCGTGGGCATTGACGCCTACATCGGCAAGCTTTTCCCTGGCGAACATCCGCCGCACAACGAGGGTTTCCTCAACAACCTCTTCGCGCCGTTCAATCACAACGTATTCGCCGCCGGCTTCGGCCTGCTCGCGGTGGTGGCCGGCTACCAGCTCGCCCGCGCGCTCTACGTGAACGCCGACCGCGACCGGCTGCCGGAGAAAATCGGCGTGTTGGCGAAGCTGGCCCGCGACCGATTCTATTTCGACGAGCTTTACGAGTGGTTCATCTCCGTCACGCAGGAGACGCTCGCGCGCGTCGCGGACTGGGTTGACCGCTGGATTATCGCCGGCTTCCTCGTGCGCGGCACGCACGGCGCCACGGAGCTGTTTGGCCGCGCCCTGCGCCTCGTGCAGACCGGCAGCCTGCAAACCTACGCCTTCCTCTTCGCCGCCGGCGTCGTGCTGGTGCTGGCTTGGCAGCTTCTCCTTCAATCGCCCGCTCACTAAGCCATGTCGCTGCTCTCCGCCATCTTCCTCCTGCCGCTGCTGGCCGCGCTGCTGGTGCTCTGCATCCCGC
Organism: Akkermansia muciniphila; assembly: GCA_945874145.1. Classification (GTDB taxonomy): domain Bacteria; phylum Verrucomicrobiota; class Verrucomicrobiia; order Limisphaerales; family SXTU01; genus SXTU01. The sequence goes on along the minus strand of CAMCFN010000016.1, from coordinate 15,839 downwards.
GCAACTACAAGTTCGTCATCCGGTTGGTCGCGCTCGGCGCGACGCTCGCCTCGATGGTTCTGGCGCTGACCCTGTTCGCAAAGTTCAACGCCGCCCCAGTTGAGAACGGCTTCAAGTTCGTCGAGAAACACGCGTGGGTGAGCGTCTCCACCCTCAAACTCGACATCGGCTGGCACCTCGGCGTGGACGGCATCAACCTCGGCCTCATCGTGATGGGGGCGATCGTGGCCTTTGCGGCCGCGTGCGTGTCGCGCGAAATCAAGCGGCTGGAGAAGGAGTATTACACCCTGCTGCTGGTGATGACCGGCGGCATCCTCGGCGCGTTCGCGTCGCTGAACCTCTTCTTCTTCTACTTCTTCCATGAACTGGCGCTGGTGCCGACCTTCATCATGATTGGCGTCTGGGGCCACGGCGAGAACCGCAACTACGCGACCTTCAAAATCACCATTTACCTCAGCCTCGGCGCGCTCATCGCGCTGGCCGGCCTCATCGCGCTCTACATCCAGTCCGGCGCGAACACCTTCGACATCGTCGAGCTGACCAAGGCCGTGAAGGCCCGCCCGCTCCCGCTCGCCGCGCAGTCACTCATCTTCCCGCTGCTGCTCTTCGGCTTCGGCATCCTCGTCTCGCTCTGGCCGTTCCACACCTGGGCGCCGCTGGGCTACGGGGCCGCGCCGACCGCCACCGCCATGCTCCACGCGGGCGTGCTGAAGAAGTTCGGTCTCTACGGCCTGCTGCGCGTCGGCATCCCGCTGATGCCCGACGGTGCGTCGGCATGGCTCGAAATCCTCGCCTTCCTCTGCCTCGGCAACATCGTTTACTGCGGCCTCGTCGCGATGCGGCAGAAGGATTTGAACCTGCTCATCGGCAACTCCAGCGTCGCGCACATGGGCTTCATCTTCCTCGGCATCGCGAGCCTGAGCCTCGTGGGCGTGACCGGCGCGGTCGTGGTAATGGTCGCGCACGGGTTCCTCGCGGCGCTGACCTTCGGCCTGAGCGGCGCGCTCCGCGAGAAGACCGGCACGCTGGAGATGGAGAAGTTCGGCGGCCTGCTGCGGCAAATCCCCTTCCTCGGTGCGGCGCTCGTGATGGCGATGCTCGCCGGCTGCGGCCTGCCGGGCTTCGCGAACTTCGTGGGCGAGGCGATGGTGCTCTTCGGGTCGTGGCGGGCCTTCCCGCTCGTGACCACGCTCGCCGCCTGGGGCGCGCTCATCATCGGCGCGGTCTATATGCTCCGCGCCGTCCGCAACATCCTACATGGCCCGGAGAAGTCCGAGTGGGCCGCGCTCAAGGACGCCAGCGCGTGGGCCAAGGTGCCCTTCGTCCTCCTGCTCGCCGCGCTGCTGCTGCTCGGTGTCTGGCCGCGCCTGTTGACCGACAAGATTCAACCCAGCGTCGCCGCCATCCTCACGATGGCCAACGCGAAGACCGCCGACAAAGCCCCGCGCCCCGGCGACGTGAAGAAAGCCGTCGACGAAGCCAAGCAGCGCGCCGTGCAGCCGAGATAACTTTGACCGCTGAATGAACGCCTCTCTCATTGTCCTCGAACTCGCCGTGGTGGTCCTCGGCTTGGTCGTGCTGGTGCAGGACTGGTTCACGCCTGCGAAGGACCGCCGCACGCTCGGCTACGGCGCGGTGCTCGGCGTGGCGGTCGTGCTGCTCTACAGCTTCTTCGCCTTCGACGGCACCGAGACGCTCTACGCCTTCGGCAACGCCTATGTCCTCGACGGTCTCGCGCTATGGTTCAAGCGCTTCTTCCTCCTCGCCGCGCTGCTCGTGCTCATCATGGCCACCGAGTTCAGCGACAGCTTCGAGTCGGGGCAATCCGAGTTCTTCGCGCTCACGCTCTTTGCGTTGGCCGGCATGATGTTCGCCGCGTCGGCCAACGACTTCATGCTCCTCTTCGTCTCGCTGGAACTGATAACAGTCACCTTCTACGTCCTCGTGAGCTTCCTCCGTCGTCGGGTCGAATCGCTCGAAGCCGGCGTGAAGTATCTCATCCTTGGCGCGCTCTCCTCCGGCTTCCTCGTCTATGGCATCGCGCTCATCTTCGGGTCGGCTGGCACCATGAACTTCAACGAGCTGGCCGATAAACTCGCGAACAACGCCGGACTCGCCCACAAGCAGTTGCTCATGGCCGGCGTGCTGCTCGTGCTCGTGGGCCTCGGCTTCAAGATGGCCGCCGTGCCGTTCCAGATTTGGGCGCCCGACGTGTATCAAGGCTCGCCTACGCCCACGACCGCTTTCCTGTCCGTCGGCTCGAAGGCCGCCGGCGTCGTGCTGCTGATGCGCCTGCTCGGCACCGCGATTCCCGACCTCGCCTTCAACCTGGAGAAGCTCCTCATGGCGATGGCCGCCGGGACGATTCTTTACGGCAGCCTCTGCGCCATCCCGCAGCGCAACCTCAAGCGCCTGCTTGGCTACAGCAGCATCGCCAGCGCGGGCTACCTGCTGCTCGGCTTCGCGGTGATGAACCGCGCCGGCTCCTCGGCGATTCTCTACTACCTCGCCGGCTACCTCTTCACCGTGCTCGCCGCCTTCACCGTCATCGCCGTGGTCGTGAAAGAAGCCGGAGCAGAAGACATCTCCGCGCTCGGCGGTCTCGCGCAGCGCTCCCCGCTCCTCGCCACCACGCTGACCCTCGCCATGGTTTCTCTCGCCGGCATCCCGCCGCTCGCGGGCTTCTTCGGAAAATTCCTCTTGCTCAAGGCCGTCATCGCCGAAGGCGTCCGCTGGCACGCCTACTACTGGCTCTTCGCCGTTGCTGTCGTCGGCGTCCTCATCTCGCTCTACTACTACTTCAACGTGGTGAAGGCGATTTACTGGTCCAAGGGCGCGACGGACATGACGCCGATTCCCGTCTCCGTTCCGACCCGACTCGCCCTCGCTGTCTGCATCGCTGGAATGCTCTGGCTGGGGATAAACCCGGATGGCGCGCTGGAACTCGCGGTGGAGGCGGTGAAGTCGCTAAAGCTGGCGTAGTCACAGGTCGCAGCCTGCGCTTCCATTCGCAACCTGAAGGTTGCAACTGCGAGTTCAGTTCAACCCCGGCTTCAGCAGCACCCCCATCGGCATCTCCGGTTCGCCCACGGACAACAGCCGTTCACTCATGTCATTGAGTGCGAGACGAGTTTCGTGGAATTGCTCGGACAGCGTGGCAAACACATCGTTGAGTCCATGCTTCCGCGCCAGCCGATGGTCGCTGGCCGCGCGGAAGCTCGCCTGTCCGAGCGATTCGTAATAGTCGAGGTCCGGGAAACCCTTCCGCTCCGCCCGCGCGCGGATGCGGTCGGGGAATATGCCGGACATGAAAAGGGATTGGTTCCCGATGTGTGCGCGGATGTGGAAGCGCGTGTGGTCGTCCGCCGTCTGAAGTGCGGCCAGCATCTCGAAGAAATAGTCCAGCGCCTCCGGCTTGCCCGGCACATGCAGTCGCGACCGCTCCGTCTCGGAGAACTCCGCGAGCACCTCCGCCACGTAGTCTGTCACCGCTCGTTCCGCGATGCCCGTGCGCCGCAGGACTTGCCGCACCAGCACGTAGAAATAGAGCCGCGCCGACACCCGCAGACAGCCGCGATGCTCCAGTAGCGCGTGGAACAGCCGTTCATCGTCGAGAATCAAGTCGCGCGTGTCCTCGTCGGCGAGCAGGCGCGTGAGGCAGTCTGCGTCGCCCGCACCGCGACCGAGCGTGGCGATGATGAAGTCAATATCCTCGGCAGTGAACTGGACCCGGCAATTGGGTTGGATGACGAGCATGGCGGTCAGCAGTTATATCGGCGGAACCGTCTGCCGGTTCAATACACGGTTCTCCTGAGCAGCTTCGATTCCAACGTGGAAAGTCCGGCAAATCGCTGGCTTTGTGGCCAAGCCGGCGTTGCTTTTGCGCCACCGTGGGCAAAATGTATACACCGTGAAGCTCGTCTGTCTTGTTCTGACCTCGCTGGCCTTCGCTTTCTCCGCAGTCAATTCAGCTGCTGCCGACCCGCTCATCGGCCAGCCCGCACCCGACTGGCAGCTCATGAACTGGCTGAACTCCGCTCCGCTCGCACTCAAGGAGCTGCGCGGCCAGGTCGTCCTTATCCGCTGGTGGACCGCGCCGCAGTGCGAGTTCTGCCGCGTGACTGCACCGGCATTGAATGAGTTCCGCGCGGACTATTCTGGAAAGGGCCTGCGTGTCATTGGCATCTACCATCACAAGGTTCGATCCCCGCTCGACCCGCAGCAGGTCGCAGAACGCGCGTCGGAATATGGCTTCAAATTCCCTGTGGCGATTGACCCCGGCTGGCGTTCGCTCAAGCGCTGGTGGCTGGACGGCCACGAACGCGACTTCACCAGCGTCAGTTTCCTCCTCGACCGTCGCGGCGTCATCCGCCACATCCACCCCGGCGGTCAGTATGTGAAGGGCGACGCCGACTATGCGGCGATGAAGGGGAAGATCGCGGAATTGCTGACGGAGAAGTGAAGCACCGACGGCACGCTTGGCTTGCTTCATCGCTCGGGGCGCGGTTCAATCCATCCCAACGTCGCCATGCCCTATCTCACCTTCAGCCATATCACGAAGCGCTTCCCCGGCGTGCTGGCGCTGGACGATGTGAGCTTCACCGTCGAGCGCGGCGAGTGCCACGCGCTCATGGGCGAGAACGGTGCGGGCAAGAGCACGCTGGGCAAGATTCTTGCAGGCGTCCATCCAGCAGATGGTGGTGAGATACGCGTGGATGGTAATGTCATTCACCCCACGGACCCGCATCGGGCGCGGCAGCTCGGCATCGCGATGGTGCATCAGGAGCTGGCTTTCTGCCCGAATTTGACCATCGCCGAGAATCTTTGCCTGGGTGACTTGCCAAAACGTTTTGGCGTGGTGAGCCGGGCCAAGATGCGTGAGCAGGCGCGGGCGATGCTCAAGGAGATTGAGTGCGGTCTCGACGTGGATGTGCCGATCAGCCGTCTCAGCACCGCGCAGGAGCAGCTCGTGCAAATCGCCGGCGCGGTCGGCACGGGCGCGAACATCATCGTGATGGACGAGCCGACCAGTTCGCTGTCCGTCGCTGAGAGCGAGCATCTCTTCAACCTGCTGGGCCTGCTCAAGCAGCGCGGCATCACCGTCATCTATGTGTCGCACCGCATGGAGGAAATTTTCCAGTTGTGCGACACCATCACGGTGTTGCGCGACGGCCGGCTCGTGGCGACCGAGCGCATTGCCCGCACCAACCATGACCGCGTGGTTCACCAGATGGTGGGCCGTGAGGTGGAGTTCAAGACGCCGCATCACGTGGCGCTTGAACTCGGCGAACCCGTGCTGCGCGTGGAGAAGCTGTCCTCGCCCGGCAAATTCAAGGATATCAGTTTCACAATCCGCAGCGGTGAGGTGGTTGGTCTGGCGGGCTTGGTGGGCGCGGGGCGCACGGAAATTGCCCAGGCCATCTTTGGCCTCGATCCGCGCGTATTCGGGGAGGTGTATGTGGGCGGGAAGCCGATCGCGCTGCGCTCCACCCCGAAGATGATGGCCGCTGGTGTCGGGATGCTGCCGGAGGATCGCAAGCGGCAGGGCCTCGTGCTTTCGATGAACTGCCGGGAAAACGCCTCGCTCGCCGCGCTGGACAGCATGACCTGGCCGCTCGGTGTCATCAAACGCAGCGATGAACGGGCCATCACGCACAACTTCCTCACGCGCCTCAAGACCCGCATGGCGAGCATCGAATCCCCGGTGGCCACGTTGAGTGGCGGCAACCAGCAGAAAGTTGCCTTGGCCAAGTGGCTGGCCCGCGACTGCCAGTTGCTCATGGTGGACGAGCCGACGCGCGGCGTGGACGTGGGCGCGAAGGCCGAGATCCACACCATTCTCGACGAGTTGGCGCGGGCGAAGATGGGTTTGCTGGTCATTTCCTCCGAGTTGCCGGAACTCATCAACCTTTGCCGCCGCATCATCGTGGTGCGCGAAGGGCGGATCGTTGGCGAGTTGGAACGGGATAATTTTTCCCAGACCGTGCTATTGCGGATGATGGCCGGTGTGGCTGCGCCCACGGGGTAGGGTTGCGCCCGAGGGCAATCCCAGCTTGCGGCTAGGCCGGCTTGTTCCTTAGCCTTCCGGAATGGCCAAAGTGATGCTGGTGGAAGATGATCTGCTCTCGATCCAGATTGTGAGCGAAATCCTCCGTGCCGAAGGTCACGAGGTGGTTCCTTTCAGTGATGGGGCGGTGGCCTTGGAAGCGCTGGAGCGGCTGGCTCCGGAGATTGTCATCACGGACCTCAACCTCGGCCGGACTGGACCCAACGGAATGGAGGTGCTCAAGCGTGCCCGCGCCATGACGCCTCCGGCCATCGTTTTGGTCATCACGGGCTTCGGGTCGTTCGAGATCGCCGTGGAGGCGACGAAGCTCGGGGCTTTTGATTATCTCCAAAAGCCATTCAAGGCGGTCGAACTGCGGCTCAAGCTTTGGAAGGCCCTGTCGCACAGCGCGGTGGTTTCCGAAAACGCCTACCTGCGCAAGGAGCTAAAGAAAAAATATCAGTTCAACCAGATCATCGGCAGCTCGGCCGCCATGCAGCAGGTGTTCCGTATGGTCGAGCGCGTGGCCGACACCGAGAGCACGGTGCTACTGCGTGGTGAGAGCGGCACGGGCAAGGAACTCGTCGCGAAGGCGCTGCACTTCAACAGCCGGCGTGGGGCGGCTCCGTTTGTGCCGATCAATTGCAGCGCCTTGCCTGAGCACCTGCTGGAATCCGAGTTGTTCGGTCATCGCCGGGGAGCGTTCACCGGGGCCATCGCGGACAAGAAGGGCCTCTTCCAGGAAGCGGAGGGGGGCACCATTTTTCTCGATGAAATCGGTTCGATGTCCAGCGTGCTGCAAAGTCGGCTCCTCCGCGTCTTGCAAGAGCGTGAAGTGCGGCCGGTGGGCGACAACGTGTCGGTCTATGTGAACGTCCGGGTGATTGCGGCCACGAATGAGCCGCTCGAAAGACGCATCAAGGAGGGCGGCTTCCGCGAGGATCTCTATTACCGGCTCAACGTCATCTCCATCCCCATGCCTGCGCTGCGCGAGCGACGGGACGATCTGCCGCTGCTGGCGGCGCATTTCCTCCGCTCCAAGGCGGCCGACCGTGGCCTGCAGCCTTTCAGCATTAGCCGGCGTGCGATGGAGGCGCTGCAAGCCCACGACTGGCCGGGCAACGTGCGCGAACTGGAAAATGCCATCGAGCGCGCCAGCGCTTTGTGCGAGGCGGGCTTCATCCAGCTCGCTGATTTGCCGCCCATCCTGCTCCCGCTCGGCGACGAGAAGTTCTCCGACACCGAGGTCGCGCTGGCTCCCATGGGCGACACCACGCTGATGACGCCCGGGGCCAAGCTCGGCCCTGGTTCGCCGATCCCTGGTGGGACTGCGTCCGCGCAGCCAAGCCAACCTGTCGGCCCGCTCAAAGACTTCCTGCGGGATCAAGAGGCGGCCTTTGTGCAGAAGGCGATCGCGCAAGCCGGCGGTGACAAAGATCAAGCCGCCAAAATGCTGGGGGTCAGCCTCGCCACACTTTATCGGAAGCTTGCGGAGGGCGAATAGCTGGTTTCTGGTTTTGCCCTTACCATTATGAACTTCTTTTCACGCCGTCGCGCCGTCTTGGGCTGGCTGGGTTTGTGGCTGGTCATGTTCCGCACGGTGCTGGCGGAGGTGCCCGCGCCCATTCCCGGCGGCTTCACTCTGGCTGTGCTGCCGGACACGCAGATTTACACTTGGAAACACCCGGACACCTACCCGGCGCAGACCCAGTGGATCGCTGAAAATGTTCAGCGCTACAACATCCCCTACGTCCTCCACGTCGGCGACATCACACAGCACAACACCAATCATCAATGGGAAATCGCCGCGCGGGCCCACGCTCTGCTGGACGGCAAGGTTCCCTGCGCCATTACCACGGGCAACCACGACCTCGGCCCCGAGGGGAAAGCCGCGACGCGTGAAACCGCGTTCGCCAAGTTCTTCCCGCTGACCTCGTTCCAAAAGTGGCCGACCTTCGGTGGGATTTACGACAAGGAAGCCGACCGCACGGACAACAGCTTTCACCGGTTCGAGGCCGGCGGCCGGAAGTGGCTCATCCTCGCACTGGAATTTGGCCCGCGTAACGAAGTGCTGCGCTGGGCAAACGAGGTTGCCGCCAAGCATCCCGACCGCTCGATCATCCTCGTCACGCACGCCTACTTGCGACCGGACAACATGCGCTTCAACCGGCATGCGTTCATCAAGATCCAGGACTTGAAGGTGGACATGGGCATGGACCGCTACGGCTTGGCAAAAGCAGAAGGCGGCTACAATGACGGCGAGGATGTATGGCAGAAACTCGTCTCGCAGCACGCGAACTTCGCCCTCGTGGTGAGCGGGCACGTTTGCTACACGGGCCGACTCGACAGCGCGGGCAAGCACGGCAACAACGTCCACCAGATGGTGGTGGACTATCAAAGTGGCAAGGACGGCGGCCAGGGCTACCTGCGCTTGCTGCAATTCCATCCCGAAGGGCGCAAGGTCTCCGTGGTGGATTACTCCCCGTTGCTGGATCAGGTGAGTGACAAGAGGGGGGCCACCTACGAGTTCAACATCGCGCCGCCGCCCAGCGTGCTGGGCAAGCCGTGAGTGGCGCCGGTTGCACTTCCCGGGGTGCCGCCTTCAGGCCGTTTTTGCGTCCGAGCAGGACCAGGGGCGGGCTGTGGCCGTGCGGATGGTGAAGTGGCGTAAACGCCGCGCGCCGGGGAAAGATTCGTTGACGCCCGCCGCCGCCCCGCTTGAATGGGACCGCATTCACCAACCTTTTCACGCCATGAACTCCACCCACACCCGCCGCGCCGCGCTCACTCAACTCGCCGCCGGTGCGGCGGTCGCCGCCTTGGCGGACCGCCTTGCCGCTGCGGATGCCGCCGCCGGGGGCAAGATTAACCACTCCGTCTGCAAATGGTGCTATCCCAAGGTTGCGTTGGACGATTTGTGCAAAGCGGGCAAGGAATTCGGCCTGCAATCCGTCGAGCTGCTCGACCCGCCGGACTTCGCCACCGTGAAGAAGCACGGGCTGCACTGCGCGATGGTCAGCTTCCCGCAGAAGAACGGCATCGGTCGCATCGAAAAGGCGTTCAACCGGCTGGAGCACCACGACACGCTCGTCGAGATTTACACCGAGCGCATCAAGCAGTGCGCCGACGCGGGCTTCAAGCAGCTCATCTGCTTCTCCGGCAACCGCGCCGGCCTCGACGACGAGGCGGGCTTGAAAAACTGCGCCATCGGCCTGAAGCGCATCCTCCCGCTCGCCGAGAAGCACGGCATCACCCTCGTCATGGAACTGCTCAACAGCCGCGTGAACCACAAGGACTACCAGTGCGACAAGTCCGCGTGGGGTGTCGCGCTCTGCCAGGCCATCGGCTCCGAGCGCTTCAAGCTGCTCTACGACATCTACCACATGCAGATCATGGAGGGTGATGTGATCACCACGATCAAGGCGCGCCACCAATATTTCGCGCACTATCACACCGGCGGCGTGCCGGGCCGCAACGAGATCGACCACACGCAGGAGCTGAACTACCCAGCGATCATGCGCACCATCCTTGCCACCGGCTACAAGGGCTACGTCGGCCAGGAGTTCATCCCGAAGCGGGAGGACAAGATTGCGTCGCTCAAACAGGGCGTGAAAATTTGCACGGTGTAATTCCAGTCCCATCCTCATCATGAAAACCTCCCGCCGTTCCGCCCTCCAGACGGCCGCCTTCGCCGGCGTCTCCCTGCTCACCGACTCCCAAGTCCGCGCCGCCGAGGGCGGGGACTTCTACGTCGCGAAGAAGGGGCGCATTAACCAGTCCTTCGTCACCTGGAATTTCCGCCCGCTCACGATTCCTGAGCTGGCGAAACTCGCCGTGAAGTTTGGCGTGAAGTCCATCGAACTCATCGGGCCGGAGCACTGGCCCATGCTCAAGGAGCTTGGCCTCAAGTGCGCCCTCGCCGGCAGCCATGGTTTCGCGAAGGGCTTCGCCCAGCCGGACCAGCACGCTGAGTGTCTCAAAGTGTTGGAGCAACGCATTGAGCAATGTGCCGCGCACGGTGTCCCAGCCGTCATCACCTTCTCCGGCTTTCGTAAGGGGCTCACCGTCGAGGAGGCCACGAAGAACACGATTGCTGGTCTAAAGAAGATCGCGCCGTTCGCAGAGAAGCACAAAGTCACCGTCGCCTTGGAGATGCTCAATTCCAAGGTGGCGGTCGAAATGAAGGGCCACCCCGATTACTTCGCGGACGACATGGATTTGAGCATCCGCATGTTGCAGGCGGTCGGCTCGCCCTATGTGAAGGTGCTCTTCGACATTTACCATGTGCAGATCATGCACGGCGACGTCATCACCCGGCTGCGCCAATACAAGGATTTCATCGCGCACTACCACACCGCCGGGAATCCGGGCCGCAACGAGATTGATGCCACGCAGGAGATCAATTACCCGCCGATCATGCGCGCCATCGCCGAGACGAAATACGCCGGCTTCGTCGGACAGGAATTCATCCCGGTCCGCGAGCACGTCAAATCCATCAACGAGGCGGTGCAGCTCTGCGATGTGTAACCCAGCCGGGAAGTGGCGTTTGGGCTTGGAGCACCGGGGCAGGGGGGGTATGAAGCTTACCACATGCTCATGAATTTGACTGACGCGCAAAAACAACAGGTTTCCGTTTGGCTCGACCAAGGGCTCAAGGTCGCCGACGTGCAGAAGAAGCTCGCCGCCGAGCTCGGTGTCACCATGACCTACATGGAAGTGCGCTTCTTGCTGGATGACCTCCGGTTGAAGCCCAAAGACCCCGAACCGCCCAAGGAACCGGCCCCCGCCTTGCCCATCGCCGGGCCGGGTAGCCCTGCTCCCGCAGCTGGTCCCGTGGCCGCTTTGCCGGGCGCACCGGCGGAACCCGCCGCAGTTGGCTCGGTGAAGCTTTCGGTGGACGCGCTGGCGCGACCCGGCACGGTGATCAGCGGCAAGGTGACGTTCAGCGACGGCCAGGCGGCGGAGTGGTTCCTCGATCAGATGGGGCGGCCGGGCTTGGTGCCCACGCAGAAGGGTTACAAGCCGTCGCAGATGGACGTGATGGAGTTCCAAGACTTGTTGCAGATGGAACTTCAAAAGCTGGGTTTCTAAGCGCTACTTTTTGAGCCACGGAAGCAACCCGGGTGAAGCAGATGGCGAAGGCGCTTTTCTTCCGTCACGAAGCATGTTGATTGTCCACGTTCAAGTTCAGGTGAAGCCGGAGTGCGTCGCGGCGTTCAAGGCCGCGACGATTGCCAATGCCTGCGCCAGTGTGCAGGAGCCGGGCATCGCACGCTTCGACGTGGTGCAACAGGCGGATGACGCCACGCGCTTCGTGCTCGTGGAGGTCTATCGGACTGCCGATGCGCCGGCGAAACACAAGGAAACCGCCCACTACGCAATCTGGCGCGATGCGGTCGCCCTGATGATGGCCGCGCCGCGCACGAGCGTGAAGTTTGGGAATGTGTTTCCCGACGCCTCGGACTGGTGACGCCGGACTGATTGCCGCAACGGGCGGGCAAAGGCTTCCTGCCTCTGCCACTCATTGAAATGACCTTCGAGTTCGCCACCGCCCACCGTGTTATCTTTGGCCCCGGCACGTTCAAGCAGGCCGGAGCCATCGCGAAGAAGTTTGGTCGGCGTGCGCTTGTGGTAACGGGGCAGTCGGTGGGCCGAGCGCAGCCGCTGGTCGAGCAATTGTCGGCGACGGGCCTTGGCTGGGAGTTGTTTTCCGTTGCGGGCGAACCGACCACCCAAGCGGTGCGCGATGGAGTGGGGCAAGCCCGTGCGACGCAGTGCGACGTCGTCATCGGCTTTGGCGGTGGCAGTGCGATTGATGCAGCCAAGGCCATCGCAGGGTTGCTGACAAATGGAGGCGAGCTGTTCGACTACCTAGAAGTCATCGGTCGTGGGGTGCCGCTCACGCAGCCCGCTGCGCCGTTACTCGCGATTCCCACCACGGCCGGCACAGGCGCGGAGGTCACGCGCAACGCAGTGCTGGCGTCGCCGGAGCATCGTGTGAAGGCGAGCTTGCGCAGCCCGCACCTGTTGCCGCGTGTGGCGTTGGTCGATCCGGAACTTACGTTGAACCTGCCGCCGGGCTTGAGCGCCAGCACTGGCATGGACGCGCTGACGCAGCTCATCGAGCCTTATGTTTGCGTGCGCGCGAACCCGATGACGGACGGCGTATGCGTGGACGGAATGCGCCGGGGGGCGCGTTCGCTGCGGCGGGCCTTCGAGCACGGCGATGACGTGTCCGCCCGCGCGGACATGGCGCTGGCCAGTTTGTTTGGTGGCATGGCGTTGGCGAACGCGGGCTTGGGGGCGGTGCATGGTTTCGCCGCGCCGATTGGCGGGATGTTTCCCGCGCCGCACGGAGCGGTCTGCGCTGCGCTGTTGCCGGGTGTGATGGCGGCGAATGTCCGTGCGTTGCGCGACCGGGCACCGGACAGCGCGCCGTTGCGTCGCTACGACGAGGTCGCACGGCTTCTCACCAGTCGTCCGCAAGCGACCGCCGATGATGGCGTGGCGTGGGTGCGGGAGTTGTGCCGCGCATTGCAAATCGCTCCGCTCCGGAAGTGGGGGTTGACGGAAGCCGACGTTCCCGCCGTGGTTCAAAAGGCGACGCAAGCCAGCAGCATGAAGGCAAACCCGGTGGCGTTGACCGCAGAAGAATTGAGTGCGGTGCTGGCGGCGGCGCTGTGAGTGGCAAAATTTTTGCCACAAAAAAGCACAAGCGGCACACAAGCGGAAGAGAGGCTCGGGCCGGTCTTTTTGAGCCTTTTGCGCCTCTTCGTGGCAACTTCTCAGGCTGCTTTCGCAGCCGTGAGCGTGCCGGACTTGATTTCCCAGCGGTGCAGATCGCGGCCCAGCTCGCGCGGCCAGTTTTCCTCGGTGCAGGTCATGAAGACTTGGCCACGAGCCAGATGCGCGCGCTCCAGCAGGGGAAGCAGTCCCGCGCGGCGCTTCGCATCCAGTTCGCCCATCACGTCATCGATCAACAGCACCGGTGGCGAGCCAAGGATGCCGGTGAGGTATTCGGCCTGGGCCATCTTCAGCGCCACGGCCAGCGTGCGCTTTTGCCCTTCGCTGCCGAACTGCGCGGCGGAGCGTTCATTGAGCAGGAGCGCCAGTTCATCGCGGTGCGGACCGACGAGGGTCGAGCGGTAAACGCGTTCCCGGTCACGCGCGCGTGCCAGCTCCACGGCGAAATCGGCTTTCACGCTGGGCTGGTATTCGAGGCGCAGTTCCTCGGCGTCGTGCGAAATGCGGCGGTAAGCCAGGCGAGCGAGTGGCGAAATGCGCGGGAGCAGTTCGCGGCGTGCGGCGAGGAGCTGGTTGCCGAGGCTGACGAGTTCCTGGGAAAAACTGTCGAGCAAGGCCTCGTCCGGCGAGCGCTGCTTCAGCAGTGAATTGCGCGAGCGGAGGGCCAGTGCGTAACGCTGAAGCAGCGGCAGGTAATTCGGCTGTGTCTGTGCCAGCAGGAGGTCAAGGAAGCGCCGGCGAGTGCGCGCGGTGCCTTTCACGAGTTGGAGATCTTCCGTGCAGAACACCACGGCGCGCAAGGTGCCCAAGTAGTCGGTGAGCCGGCGCACTGGCTGGCTGTCGAGCGACAGCTTCCGCTCGGTGGCGGACCAATACATCTTCACCTCGTGGGTGGTCTGGCTGACGACGGACGCGCCGACGAAGTAGCCTTTTGCCCCGTGGTGGACCAATTGCGCGCTGCCCACTCCGCGGAACGAACGCAGGGTGGCGAGCAGGTAAATGGCTTCGAGGACGTTGGTTTTTCCCTGGGCGTTCGCCCCGAGCAGCAACTGAAAGCCGGGGCCAAAGCTCGCATCCAGCCGCTGGTAATTGCGGAAATCACGGAGCCTGAGCTGGGCCAGATGCACGCGCGAAAACTAGCGGGACGAACTTCAGGAGGCGAGCGCGGTTCGCCGGGGCGGGCGGGTTTGGGGCTTCAGCCAAGCACCGGCTTTGCCGTCAGGTCATTAGCTCCACCGCGCCGGTAGCCCTGCAAATCCATGGTGACATACAGATAGCCCGCTTGCTTCAACCCTTCCGTCACGCGGGCTGCCACCGCAGGGTCCAGTAGGCGCTGCATTTCAGCCGCCCCAATCTCCACCCGGGCCAACGCGGCGCGCAGTGCAGGCGCGGCGGAGGTAGTGGGCGGTTGAGTTGAAGCGGGGTTCATCGGGCTGGTGATCTCATGGTGCCGCACGCGCACGTCGAAAAAGCCCAAGTCCCGCAGCAGGTTCTCGGCGGTTTCAATCATCAACAGCTTCGTCTCCGTGACGGCCTCGCCATGGGGAATGCGCGAGCTAAGACAGGCCATCTGTGGTTTGTCCGTGGTGGGCAGGCCGAAGCGCGCGGACAGGGCGCGGATGTCGGCTTTGGTCAGTCCGACTTCCTTGAGCGGGGCGCGCACTTGAAATTCCTCGGCGGCCTTTGCTCCCGGGCGAAAGTCCCCCACATCGCTCGCATTCTCGCCGTAGGCGATCACCTTGAACCCCAGTTCGCGTGCCAGCGGCGTCAACTCCGTGAAGAGCTCGTGCTTGCAGAAGTAGCAGCGGTTGACGGGATTTGCGAGGTAGGCGGTATTGGCGAATTCCTCCGTCTGCACGACCCGCACGGGAAAGCCGAACTTGGCGGCTATCTCCAAAGCCTCCTGCAATTCCCGCCGCGGGAGGCTGGGGGAGTCCGCAATCGCCGCCAGAGCGCGCCCCGGCAAGGCCAGATGAGCGACATATGCGAGAAAGACGGAATCCACCCCGCCAGAGTAGGCAACCAAGCAGGAATCGAAGCCCTCAAGCAGGCGGCGCAACTGGGTTAATTTGCTGTCGAGCACAAGTGGCAAATTGCTTGGGTGTGGAGCCGATGTCGAGCGCTGTCCATTGTTTCCGAGGCGCGGACTTCAGGCCGCTTCAGTGTCCGAGTAGGCTAGGGCGAACCGAATGCTTGGAAGCTTGCGGCCAGTGAAGCGTTAAAACGTCGCGCCCCGCTCAACTGCACTTCGCGGGTTAAAACTCGATTGCAGTGACGGTGACCGTGGCGCGGCTTTGGCTGCACAACGGCAGTCCTCGCCGCTCGTGAAATTTCCCAAGCCGCAAAAAAAACTATTGTCACGATCCGGCTCTTCGCTACTATCCGCAGGAAATGCACCGTTTTTGGTGTGCGGGCAAACCGGTTTTGTTCGCAAGCAAAACGAAAAAAGTAATCAAACAGTCAACAACTCGCAGGAGGAACAAGACAACATGAAAGTCAATCAATGGACACTCGGGCTGGCCGCAGCGGGCGTGATCAGCTTCGGCGCGGTTGCTCAAGCGGAAGAAAAGCCGTCGAATCAAGTTCTCACGGCCGTCTCTTCCACTCAGATCAGTGGTTATGTCAGCACCTCGGCTCACTGGAATCCCGGTCAATCAAGAGGCTTTGCCGCTGGTGCCGGTTCTTCCTACCTCTCCGGTAAAGGTGACGGATTCAACATGGATCTCGTTCAGTTGACCATCCAGAAGCCCCTTGATGAAGGCGAATGGTCTGCTGGCTACTTGGCTGAACTCTGGATGGGTCCGGATGCGACCGTCCTCGGCAATACGCTCAACGGCGCAGCGGGCACCGCTGGCAGCATTTCCTTGGCTCAGGCCTACATCGCGTTGAACATCCCGGTCGGCAATGGTATCACCGTCAAGATGGGCACGTTCAGCACCATCATTGGCTACGAGGGCAACAACAGCCCGGATAATCCGAACTATAGCCGCAGCTACGCTTACACCTTTGGCCCCTTCCAGCATGAAGGCGTGGTCGCTTCCTACAAGGT
>CAMCFN010000015.1 GCA_945874145.1 Akkermansia muciniphila | reverse complement strand
GAAAAATCCCTCCTGCGCTTAATCGCCGCCCTCCTGGCCGAGACCAGCGACGACTGGGAAACCGGAAAAATCTACCTCAACATGGAACCAGTGACCCAACCCGCAACCTGATGATCGCTGCTTTTACAGAAAAGAAATTGCGCCGCCCCACCACGCGTCATCCATCGCTCGTTCACACTCTCCGCTTGCCAATGCCCGATCCGTCCGCTTGAGTCTCGCCCGCACGCGCCTGATGCAATCACCCGACCACCCCAAACACTACTGTGGCGTCTTTGGGATTTTTGGACACCCAAACGCAGCCGAACTTGCCTACTTCGGCCTCTACGCCCTCCAACACCGCGGCCAGGAAAGCGCCGGCATCGTCGCCTGTGACGGCCGGCAATTCCGCGAGCACAAGGGCATGGGCCTGGTGCCCCAGATCTTTGAGGGGGACATTCTTCATGGCTTGGTCGGCCACATGGCCGTGGGCCACACCCGCTACTCCACAACCGGCTCCTCCCACATCCGCAACGCCCAGCCGCTCACCGTGGATTGCGCGCGCGGCCAAGTGGCTGTGGCCCACAACGGCAACCTCACCAACGCCGCGTTGCTCCGCGAGGAGCTCGAAGCCAAGGGCTCCATCTTCCAAACCACGGTGGACAGCGAGATCATCCTCCACCTCATCGCCCAGCCAGACGGCCCGCGTGGTGAAAGCTCCCTGCTGAACACCGTCCGCCGCATCGAGGGTGCCTATTCGCTCGTCATCATGACCGAGCACGAGTTGATCGGCGTCCGCGACCCCTACGGCTTCCGGCCCTTGGCCATCGGCAAGGTCGGCGACGCTTGGGTGCTCGCCAGCGAGACCTGCGCCTTCGATCTCATCCACGCCAAGTTCGTCCGCGACGTCGAGCCCGGCGAGGTCGTCATCATCAACAAGGACGGTTTGAAGAGCGTGCAAGCCTTTCCCGCCCACGAACGCCGCGCCTTTTGCATCTTCGAATACGTTTATTTCGCCCGCCCCGACAGCACTATCGCCAACCGCAACGTCTATCGCGTCCGGGTTGAGATGGGCCGGCAGCTCGCCCGGGAAAACCCCATCGAGGCCGACCTCGTCATCCCCGTGCCCGACAGCGGCAACTCCGCCGCCCTCGGCTACTCGCTGGAATCCGGCATCCCCTACGAGATGGCCTTCGTCCGGAACCACTACGTCGGTCGCAGCTTCCTCCAACCTTCCCAGCTCATCCGTGACTTCGCCGTCCGCGTGAAGCTCAACCTCATTGGTGAACTCGTAAAGGGCAAGCGCGTCATCATCGTGGACGACTCCATCGTGCGCGGCACCACCTGCAAAGCCCGTGTCAACAGCCTCAAGGAAGCCGGAGCCACCGCCGTCCACGTCCTTGTAAGCTGCCCGCCGCACATGCACCCCTGCGTATATGGCATTGATTTCCCCGACCGCAGCAAGCTGATGGCCGCCAACCACACCAACGAGGAGATTCGCAAATACCTCAACGCTGACTCCCTGCACTACCTCACACAGGACGGCATGGTAAAAGCCACCAATTTGCCCCGTGCCTCCTTCTGCATGGCCTGCTACGACGGCGACTACCCCGTGCCCTACGATCCACGGCTGGAGAAGAACGTCATGGAACGCCGCCGTGCTAGCTTTGAAACCCTCGGCGAATCCGTCGCCAAGGATACCCAGCAACCTCGCCTGCTTTAAGCTATGAACCCTTCCTTCTCGATGGGGGAAAGCTCGCCTACCTCAAACTGAACAGCCAAACGCCCTGCCCGCCGCGGCGAGCCGGCCCACCCAGGCACTGACTTGGCCTTGGGTGAAGCTAAAGATCAGCCCCATAACATCGTGCGTGGGATGATCCTGATAGTAAATGAGGATGAAGAAGAGTTTTAACTTGGCCCCGGCGCCCTTTGCGGCCGCCGCCGGACTGGCGTGCCAGGACGTGCCCTCGGCCGTTTGCGCGGCCAGCAGCCCTGCCCACAAGGTGGCGAACTATCTGACCAGCGCTTCAAATTCCGCCACGGTCAAACTGGTGCTGGCTTTCATCTGCCGGGGGAGCGTTTGGCCTGGGCCAGACAAATCATGACCTGTTCGTTACAAATCCCGCATCGCGGCCTCTATTCCCAATCAAACCTATTGATTGCCCTGAAACTGGCGCAAACCCGAACGGATTGAGGTGCCGCCTTGGGACCGACCAGAGCTCTCGACCTGTGACGCGATGTGAGCGTCACGGTTCAGTCACGCGCTTTTCGTTGCTGCCACTCGGTTGGTGATTACGCTCAGGGGTCGCACCCATGCTGAAAGGCGCGGAGCGCTAGCGTCACTCCCGAGCAAACAGCGCGGCTGGCAATTGACACCCTGTTTGCAGCAGTCGGTTGGCTGGTGCAGGACTACCCTGCCCTGCACTTGACCGCCGGACGCGGCATCGCGCGGCATGCAGCCCCGCTCAAGTCGGACACTTGCGATAACCTCCTGCTGCTGGACCGCAAGGCCGTCCGGCGTCGCCGAAGCCAGGAAGAAAGGCCCGCGGCTGGCTGGGGTCGCCAAGCACTCCGGCCCTGACGCGAAGAATCTGCCGGACTTCATCCAGTCCATTGCGCCCGGCTCAATCTCATCCGCGACCCCATCGCCACCAGCCTCTGCATCGAGCCCGCCGATTTCCCACTCTTCACAGGGGAAAGAGAACTCTCACCGTGGTTTGTCCATTACTGGAGTTGATGTGAATTTCACCGCCATGTGCCTGGGCAATCCATTGAGCGATGCTTAACCCGAGCCCGCAGCCCTCGATGTCGCTGTTGTGGGCTTCGTCTCCGCGATAGAAGCGATCAAACACCAGCGGCAGCCGTTCGGGCGCGATGCCGGGGCCGGTGTTGGTGAACACCAACTCGGCCCAGTCGTGGTGCCGGGATAGCGCCATCTCCACCCGTCCGTTAGGTTGGTTGTATTTGATGGCGTTATCGGTAAGGTTCAGTAGCAGTTGGCGCAGGCGGTGGCGGTCACCGTTCAAGGTCACGAGATCGCAGGGCTTCAAGGTCACGGTGAGGTTGTTGGATTGGGCAAGGATTTGGGCGTCGGCAAAACTGTCCCGGACCAGCTCATCCAGCGTTACGGATTCACGCTTCAACTGCGCCTGACCGGCGTCGGCCTTGGCTAGCAGCGTAAGGCCTTCAACAATCTTGCTGAGCCGCTGGATTTCATCGAGCTGGCTGGCGAAGGCATCGCGTTGCGAGGCCGTGGCCGCCGGGTCATTCAGCGCAGTTTCAATTTCACCATGGAGCACGGCCAGCGGTGTTTTCAGTTCATGCGAGGCGTTGAGGGTGAACTCGCGGGTGCGTTTGAACGCCTCTTCAAGCCGCGCATGGCTGCCCTCGAGCGCCTCGGCCAGTCGGTCCACCTCATCTCCGTTGCCGGAGCGAGGCAGCGGTTCGCGCAAATTGTGGGCCTGCAATTGGCCCACCGTCATAGCAAGATTCTCCAAGGGTCGCAGGGCTTTGCGCAGCAGCCACCAGCCGCCGACGACGGTCAGCGCGGTCAACGGCAGAAGGCAGAAAAAGATGACCTCGGCGATTTCCTCCGCCACGGGGTCGTGCGGCTGTCCGTCAGCAGCAAGCCAGGCCGGTTCGATGATGAGTTCAAAATACATCATCCCTGCCGTCAGGATGACGGAGAGCAGCAGGAGGCCGCCATACCAAAGGGTCAGGCGCTGTCGGATGCTCACGCGGAATCCTTCAATATGTAGCCGACGCCGCGCACGGTGTGCAGCAACCGCGCCGTTGCGGCCCCGTCGATTTTCTCCCGCAGGCGCTTGATGTAAACATCCACCAGATTTGATCCGGGGTCGAAGTCGTAATCCCACACGCTTTCCACGATGGCCATGCGGCTGCATACCCGGCCCGACGATTTCAACAGGAATTCCAACAGGCGATACTCGCGCGGGGTCAGGTCAATCATCCGCCCGCCGCGTTGCACCGTGTGGGCAACGGTGTCCAAAGTAAGGTCGTTCAGGCGCAGTTCAACCGGGCGTGTCTCCCCGCCGCGACGGCCCAACGCGCGGACTCGGGCAACCAGTTCGGCCAGCACGAAGGGTTTGGGCAGGTAATCATCCGCGCCGGCATTCAATCCTTCCACCCGCTCATTAACCTCACCTCGGGCCGTCAACAACAAGACGGGCGTGTGCACCCCGCGTTCGCGCAACTGGCGCAGCACGCTGAGGCCATCGCGTCCGGGCAGCATGATGTCGAGAATGACCACATCGAAGGCAGTGGCGGTGGCCGCGCCGAGCACTTCATCACCGCGATGCAGCGCATCCACCGAGAAACCCTCCGCCTGGAGCGCCTTGCGGACAAAGAGCACCACCCTCTTTTCGTCTTCCACGAGCAGAATCCGCATAAGCTTGTGAGCCCATCATCCCGCTGGCACAGTTGCGCTGTCAAACCAGCTTCGGCTTCCGCTGAATCTGGCTGGGCGGACGAATGACAGTTTTGTCATTTGCCGTTCATTCGCCCTTCATCATGTGCCGATATTGATCAGGCATGTTGCAAGTCGTTGAGTCTCCGAAAGGCGTGACACCCTGTGGAGCACGTCATGAGCAATCGCTCCTGCCCACTTTCGGGCCGACCTGCACCATGAGTCATCGCAAGTGAACGTATGATCAAGATGAGCAATTTCGCGGTCGCGCTGGCAGCCGAGCTGGGTCTGCTGACGATGGCGGGATGCGCGCATTATCAACCCCAACCGCTCGTTCCCGAGACGACGGCGGTGGACATTGAATCGCGCTCGCTGGCGGACGTGGGATTGAAGCAGTTCCTCGCGGCCAATCTTCACCGGGAACTGCCCGTGTGGCCGCTGGCGGCTTGGGACTTTGATGCGCTCGCCTGCGCCGCGTTTTACTTTCATCCTGACCTAGATGTGGCCCGGGCTCGCTGGGGCGTGGTTCAGGCCGGGCAAGTCACCGCCGGAGAGCGGCCCAACCCAACGGTCACCCTTCAGCCTGGCCGCAGCTCCGGAGTCGGCCCGCCGTGGCTGCTCGGATTGAACTTCAACATCCCCATCGAGACCGCAGGCAAGCGGGGCCATCGCCTCACCCAGGCCCGGCAGCTTTCTGACGCAGCACGGTTGAACCTCGCCACCGTGGCGTGGCAGGTGCGTAGCCGGGTGCGCCGCAGCTTGCTGGACCTCCAAGCGGCGCGGGAAATGGAACGATTGCTCACGCAACAGCAGACCATTCAGACCAGCTTGGTCAAAGTGCTCGAAGACCAACTTGCCGCAGGCGGGGCATCACAACTGGAAGTCTCCCGAGCGCGCGTGGCCATCGAGACCACGCCCCTCGCGATGGTGGACGCGCAGCAGCAGGCCGCCGAGGCCCGGGCGCAGCTCGCCGCTGCGCTCGGGGTGTCCGCGCGGGCGCTGACGGGCGTGAACCTCGTCACCGACACCGACCCGCCACCGCCGTTGCCCGCGCCCGAGGTGCGACGGCAGGCGCTGCTTAATCGCGCGGACGTCCTCGGCGCTTTGGCAGACTACGCCGCCGCGCAATCGGCACTGCAACTGGAAATCGCCCGGCAATATCCCGACGTGCAGCTCGGCCCCGGCTACCAGCTCGACCAGGACGAAAACCAGTGGCGGCTCGGCTTCACCGCCACGCTGCCGATCTTCAACCAGAACCAGGGCGCGATAGCGCAGGCGACCGCCCGGCGGACGGAAGCTGCCACGCGCTTCACCGCGTTGCAGGCGCGGATAGTCGCGGACATTGACCGCGCGCTGGCCACGTATCACGCAGTGCTGGTCAAGACCGGTGCAGCGGACGCGTTGCTGGCCCGCCTGCGGCAACAGGAGGACCTCACCAAGGCCATGATTGCAGCGGGCGAGGCGGCCAAGCCCGCGCTTCTGACCGTGCAACTTGAATACCTTACCGCGCACCTCGCGCGGCTGGACGCGCAGGTCAAGGCCCGACTGGCCCTCGCCGCCTTGGAGGACGCGGTGCAAGCCCCCTTGACCGAGGTCATTCAAAGCAACCCGCGTCCCACCCACTCCCCATCGCCCGTTTCTGCGAAGCCATAGCTTCGGTCGCTCATTCACGACGCCATGAAAACCCGCTTGTCCCTCCTACTACTCGCGCTGCCGTTCACCGTCCTCTGGCTGCCCGCCGCACCCGCCGCTTCCACTCCCGCCACCGTGACCAAGGAGGGCGACTTGGTCGTCCTCCTCCTCAAGCCCGAGGCTGAGCAGCGGCTGCGCTTGAAGGTGGTGCCCGTCGAGCGCCGCGCCATCCCGGCCAGCCGGCTTTTCGCCGGCGAGGTGGTCGTGCCGTTGTCGGGGCCGGGTGGCGGCCTCGCGCCGGTGCTGGGCGGCACGCTGGAGGAAGTGTTGCGGCTCGCGGACCTCCAAGCCGCCGCCGATGGCCGCATGCTGCAAGCGCAGGTGCAAATCGAGGCAGCCCACATCGCCCTCGAACGTGCGCAGAAGATGTTGAAGGCCGAGGCAGGCAGCGTGCGCACCGTGGATGAGGCCAAGGCCGCGCTCGCGTTCGCCGAGGCCACGCTGACGGCGGCCAAGGCCCAGCGCCAAATCCTCGGCTCACCGGTCGGCCAGGCCGGCGGCGCAAAACGTGCGTGGCTCCGCGTCGCCATCTACAGCGGCGAGGCGGCGTTGCTGGATGCGAAGTCAAACGTCTCCTTCCGCGCACTCACCGCCACGGGCAATGGCCAAAGTGCGGGGCCTGTCGCTGGCCCTCCCACCGCCAACGCCGCCGCCAACACGGTGGATTGGTATTACGAACTTCCAGCTGATAGCACGCTTCGGGCCGGCGAGCGCGTCGCGGTGGAAATCACCACGCCCGACAGCAAAGTTGAACGCCTTGTCGTGCCCTTCAGCGCCGTGCTGCACGACATCCACGGCGGCCAGTGGGTTTATGAGCAGACCGCGCCGCACACCTACACACGCCGCCGTGTCCAGGTTGCGCGGCTGGCGGGCAGCGACGCCGTGCTCACCAGCGGCCCGCCGGTCGGAGCCAAGATTGTCACGGACGGCTCCGCTGAGTTGTTCGGCACGGAATTTATGACGGGGAAGTAACCGCCCGCCCACGTCGTCATGCTGAACTCACTTGTCACTTGGGCGCTTAACATGCGCGTGCTCGTCGTCGCGGCGGCCGTGGCGCTGCTGGTCGTGGGCATCAACGCCACCCGCCATGCGCCGCTGGACGTTTTCCCCGAGTTCGCCCCGCCGCTGGTGGAGGTGCAGACGGAAGCCCCCGGCCTCTCGACGGAGGAGGTGGATGCGCTGGTGACCGTGCCCTTGGAAAATTCGCTCAACGGCCTGCCATTCCTCAAAACCATCCGCTCGAAGTCGGTGCTCGGCCTCTCCTCGGTGGCAATGATTTTCGACACCGGCACCGAGATTCTCAAGGCGCGGCAGCTCGTGCAGGAGCGGTTGAACCTCGCACAAACCCGGCTGCCCGCCGTGGTGAAGCCCCCGGTCTTGATGGCCCCGTATTCCTCCCTGAGCCGCGTGCTCAAAGTCGGCCTCACGTCCAAGACACTCTCGCAAATGGAACTCAGCGAGCTGGCGTTGTGGACCATCCGCCCGCGCCTGATGACCGTGAAGGGCGTGGCAAACGTCGCCATCTGGGGCCAGCGCGACAAGCAATTCCAGGTGCTCGTGGACCCGCAGCGGCTCCGCGCCGCCGGAGTGACGCTGGACGCGGTGACGCGCGCGGCGGGCGATGCGGCGGTCCTCAGTCCCGGCGGCTTCATTGACACGCCAAATCTGCGCCTGAGTGTCACGCAGCTTGGCCTCATCACCACTCCCGAAGATCTGGCGCGCACGGTGGTGGAGTTCCGCAACGGCGCACCCATCCGGCTCGGTGACGTGGCGGAGGTGCGCATCGGCCATCCCGCGCCCATCGGGGACGCAGTCATCAACGACGGCATCGGCATCCTGCTCATCGTGGAAAAGCAGCCCTGGGGCAACACGCTGGATGTCACTGATGGCGTCGAGAAGGTTCTCGCCGAACTCAAGCCCGGACTGCCCGGCGTGAACGTGGACAGCACCATCTTCCGGCCCGCCACGTTCATCCAACTTTCCATCGACCACCTCACCGAGGCGCTCTGGCTCGGGTGTCTGCTCGTCGTGGTCATCCTCGCGCTGTTCCTCGGCGACTGGCGCACCACACTCATCAGCATCACGGCCATCCCGCTGTCGCTCGCCATCGCCCTGCTGCTGCTCCGCTGGCGCGGCGAGACCATCAACACGATGATTCTCGCCGGCCTGATCATCGCGCTCGGCGAGGTGGTGGACGACGCCATCATTGACGTGGAAAACATCCTTCGCCGGTTGCGGCAGAACCAGGCGCTGGCGAATCCGCTCCCGCGCTTCCAAGTCGTCCTCAACGCCTCGCTCGAAGTCCGCAGCGCTGTGGTGTATGCGAGCGTTATCATCGTGCTGGTGTTTCTGCCCGTGTTCTTCCTGCCCGGACTGGCGGGGACTTTCTTCCGGCCGCTGGCCTTGTCCTACATCCTCGCAATCGGCGCCTCGCTGGCGGTGGCGCTCACGCTCACACCTGCGCTGTGCCTGATGCTCCTCAACGTGAAGGCCACGCAGCACCGCGAGGCTTGGCTCACGCGCGGCATGAAGGCCGCCTATCGCGCCGTGCTCCCGGTGTTCGCACGCAGTCCCTGGCTGGCGGTGGGCATTCTGGCGCTCGCCTTCGCCTGTTCCGGCTGGGTCTGGAAGACGAAGTTGAAGGAGGAATTTCTGCCCAACTTCAAGGAGCGCGACTTTCTGATGCACTGGCTGGAGAAGCCGAACACGTCCGTAGAGGCCAGCACGCGCATCACCATCGCCGCGGCGAAGGATTTGCTCGCGGTGCCCGGCGTGCGCAACCAGGGCGCGCACATCGGCCGCGCCGAAGTGGCGGATGAAGTGGTCGGGCCGGACTTCACGGAGCTTTGGATAAGCATCGACCCGAATGCCGATTACGACTCGACCATCGCAAAGGTGCAGGCGGTGGTGGACAGCTATCCCGGTTTGGTGCGCGACCTGCTGACCTTTCTCCGCGAACGCATCAAGGAAGTCCTTACCGGCGCCAGTGCGAGCATTGTGGTGCGCATCTATGGCCCGGACCTTGAAATGCTGCGCCGCCAGGCCGCCGAGGTGGGCGCGGCGTTGAAGGACGCGCCCGGCGTCAGCGCCCTCAAGGTCGAACCGCAAACGCTCGTGCCGCAAATCACCGTCAAACTGCGCCCGGACTCCGCCGCGTTGCACGGCCTCACCGCCGGACAGGTCCGTCAGGCCGTGACCACGCTCATCAGCGGTCGCAAGGTTGGCGAGGTCTATCAGGAGCAGCGCGTGCATGATGTTGCCGTCTGGAGCCTGCCCCACGTCCGGGCCGACTACACCACGTTGCGCGACCTGCTCATCGAAACGCCGCGCGGCGGCCATGTGCGCCTCGCCGATGTGGCCGACCTCGCCATCGTGCCCACGCCCAACGCCATCAAGCGCGAAGGGGCGTCGCGGCGCATTGACGTGACCTGCAACGTCAGTGGCCGTGCGTTGGGTGATGTGGTTCGCGACGTGGAACAACGGGTCGGCAAGGTGAACTTCGCGCGCGGCTACCATCCTGAAATCCTCGGCGAGTGGGCGGAGCGCCAGGCCGCACAGCAACGCCTTGGCTGGCTCGCGCTCGCCTCGCTGGCGGGCATCCTCGTCTTGCTGCTGGCTGACTTTCAATCCCTGCGCCTCACGCTCATCATCGCGCTCACGCTGCCCTTCGCACTCATTGGCGGCGTGTTCGCAGCGTGGCTGGGCGGCGGCGTGCTGTCGCTCGGTTCGCTCGTCGGATTTGTCACCGTGCTCGGCATCGCCGCCCGGAATGGCATCCTGCTCGTCAGCCACTACCGGCACTTGGAGCGGGAGGAAGGGCACGCTTTCGGCCTCGACCTCATCCTGAAGGGCAGCGAGGAACGGCTGATTCCCATCCTGATGACTGCCACCACCGCCGCGTTCGCGCTGCTGCCGCTGGTGCTGAAGGGCAACGTGCCCGGCAACGAAATCGAGCGCCCGATGGCCTTGGTGATTCTCGGTGGACTTGCGACCTCGACCCTCCTCAACCTCTTCCTACTGCCAGCACTTTTTGGCCGGTTTGGTCGGTCCAAGTAGAGGGTGATTGCCGCGCATGAACCGAGGGTATTCCCCCACACCCCGCAACGGTTGCCAGTGGAGCCGCCCCGGCGGTGCTGTGGGACTGTCGGCCTGCGCGCAGGCTGCCCCGCGATGAAAGCAAGGACGAGCGTGATGCGGAGGAAGCCGGATTCCCGGTCGCTAGGTTGCTGGTAGCGGATCGATTCTAGTTTGGCGCAATCGCTACGGCCTTGAGTGATCAACCAAGCGCAGAGGCTACCCGGCGATTGCCCCGAGTCGTATCCCAGCACGCCGCAGAGCTGGCCAAAACCCGCGTGCCCACCGCTTCGCCCGCACCAGGAAATCGGATCTTCCGACCCGTTCACTACATCCGTAGTTGACTTGTCCACTACTGATGTAGTAGTTCTTCCACCGCCATGCAACCACCTGATATTTCCGAGTCCGAATGGGTCGTGATGGAGGCGCTCTGGCAGGGCGCGCCTCAGACCGCGTCGGAGATCACCAAAAGCCTGCGCCCCACCACGAACTGGGCGGAGAACACGGTCCGCACACTGCTCACTCGACTGGTTGAGAAGGGCGCGCTGAAGACGGACGAGAACGCCAGCGGCACCCGGGTCTTCTCCCCGGCGGTGAAGCGCGAGACATGTGTGGGCGCGGAGAGCGAATCCTTCATACAGCGGGTGTTTCGCGGGGCCTCGAAGCCGCTGCTCGTCCATTTCGCGCAGAATGCGCAGCTCACGCCGGAGGAAGTGCGCGAGCTGAAAAGGGTGCTCGATCAATCACTCAAGAACCGAAGCTAGGCCAGCCACCCTGTCACACCATGAACCCACTCGATACTTTCTTCCAATGGCTGCTCGCCACCAGCCTGCGGGCATCGGTGCTCGCCCTCGTGGTGCTGGGGCTGCAGTTCGTCCTTGTCCGCTGGCTGCCTGCGCGATGGCGTCATGCTTTGTGGCTGCCGGTGGTGCTGGTGCTGCTGGCACCGATGTTGCCCGCGAGCCGCTTCAGCGTGGAGAATCGTTTCCTCACTGAGTCGGGGAGCTGGTTGGCCGAGTCACAGTCCACCGCTATGTCGGAATCGAATGGGCAAATCCCGGAGGTGGCGCAACCCACATCTTGGCAGGTGAGCGGACTGCAATTCCTATTTGCCGCATGGCTGCTGGGGGCGTGCGGCGTGCTCGTCGTCGGTGGCGTCGGCTATCGGCGGGTTCTGTGCCGCATTACGCGTGGCGCGGTGGCAACCAGCGGCGCGATCAACGAGTCGGTAGCCCGGGCCGCGCAGCAACTTGGCGTAAAACGCGTGCCCCAAGTGATCGTGTCTTCCGCCGTGGACAGCCCGGCCGTGGCTGGATTGCTGCGTCCGGTGCTACTGCTGCCGGTAGGCTTCCCCGAGGGATTTTCTGCGAATGAGGCGCGCATGGTCTTGCTGCACGAACTCACTCATCTCAAACGCCACGACTTGCCGTTGAACTGGCTGCTGTGCGTGCTCCAGGCCGTGCACTGGTTCAATCCGCTGCTCTGGCTGGCCTTCGCCCGCATGCGGGCGGACCGCGAGACAGCGTGCGATGCCCAGGTGCTCGGAGCCGACACGGAGGACCGCCGCGCCGATTACGGCCATGCCTTGCTAAAGCTGCAAAACTCCGGGGCCAAATCGGGCTTGAGCCTAGCCTTCGTCGGCATTTTCGCGCGCGCCGGGATGCGCTCGCGCATTCGCGCCATTGCCGCACATCGCCGTCCACATCCGGTGTGGAGCTTGGCTGCGGCAATAATGATCGCCGCACTCACCGTGGTCGGCGCGACGCGGGCGCAGGAGGCCAAGTCCGGTCAGGCTGGGTGGGGTGCGTTCGTCTCCTTCAAAGACGGCACGCTGACGCTCAAGAGCAGTGGCGGCAGGCGGGTTTGGAACAACCTCGCCGAAACCACCAAGGTCTTTCAGTGGGACAACGCCGCCCGCGACTTCAAGCCCACCGGTCCCGCCGACGCGTTGAGCAAAGTGACGGCTGGAACGTGGATATTTGTGGCTGAGAATCAGGCGCACATCCGAGTCAGCGTGGAAAAAGAGGGCCACGTCACGGGCACCTTCGTATCGTTCAAGGAAGGCCGACTCCTGTTGCTTGGCAAAGATCTCCCCGTGAGCAATTTCACCAAGAAATACGGCAACCAGCTCAACTATCCCAAGTTCGCCGAGAACGTCCCGGTGTTTGAAAGCATTGATGGCGCCGAATACACGCTGGCCGGCACTCCCGCCGCGATCTTGCCCAAGCTCAAGGAAGGCACGCTGGTCAAGGTTTACTACGGACCGGGAGACGGCAGCTTCATCCGCATCGAAATCGGGCAGAAGAAGTAGCCGCCCAGTCTTCACTTCGATCGAATCCTCAGTCATGAACCACCTTAATCCTGCATCTCGTCGGAGCTTCCTCACCTTCGGCCTCCTGCTGGGAGCAATCGCCCTGCTCGGCGTCACCATGGGCGCGCGCGCGGCCGATGCGGCGGACCAGAAAGACCAGCCCGGGCGCGGCAAGTTCATGTCCTTCAAGGACGGCACGCTGACGCTCAAGGGCAATTACGGCGTGCTGGCGTGGCACAACGTCACGGAAAAGACGCAGGTGCTGCGCTGAGACGATGCCGCCAGCGAGTATAAGCCCGCCGGCAACGCCGCAGCCCTGCACAAGATCGAGGCCGGCGCCTGGGTCATGGTCGGTGGCGGCAAGTCGGTGATCCGCGTCGGCTCACGCAAGGGGCGCACCACAGGCACCTTCGTCTCGTTCAAGGACGACCGGCTGCTGCTCCTCGGCACCAACCTCGGCGGCAGCTACGTGAAGAAATACGGCAACCAGGTCCACTTTAACAAATTCGCCGCCGATGTGCCGGTTTACGAAAGCATTGATGGCGGGGACTTCACCCTGGCCGGCACCCCGACGACGGCTTTGCCCCGCGTCAAGGAAGGGACCATCCTCACTATTTACGGCGAGGGCGATGACAACATCACCCGCATCGAGATCGGTGTGCCGAAGAGCAAGTAGCCCAGACCTGCGCTGCGTCAGCAGCGCATGGTTCACCCAGCCGAAGCGTGTCAGCCATGTGTTTTATGAAACTCGTATCCCGCCCTATCCTCACCTACAGCATCGTGCCCTGCATCGTCGCCCTGCTCCTGCTGGGCTTCGCCCCGTGGACGCTCGCAGCCGCCGAGACGTCAACGGTGACCGACCAGAAAGAACAGCACGGGTTTGGCCGGTTCGTATCCTTCAAGAACGGCACACTGACCCTCCGGGGCAATCACGGCATCCTCGTGTGGCACAACCTCACCGACAAAACCAAGGTCGTTCACTGGGACCACGCCGCCGGCGAATACAAACCTTCGGGCACGGCTGAAGGCTTGAGCAAGGTGGAAGCCGACGCCTATGTCATGGTCACCCAAGGCAAGGCGCTCATCCGCGTTGGGGCCAGAAAAGAACGCGTCACTGGGACCTTCATATCCTTCAAAAATGACCGGCTGATGATCATGGGAAAAGACCTCCCCGACGCGTTCACCAAACGCTATGGCAGCAATCTTCACTTCAACAAGTTTCCCGAAGGCCTCCCGGTTTTCGAAAGTATTGATGGCGGCGGGTTCAAGCTGGTTGGCGCCGCGGAGAAAGTTTTGGCCACCGTCAAGGAAGGGACGATCGTCACCATTTACGGCGAAGGCGACGACAACAACACCCGGATCGAGCTCGGCGTGCAGAAGACGAAGTGACCACGCCCGACCGGACAAGGTTCATCGTCATGAAGCATCTCCCGACTCTTTGCGCGTGGCTGTTCGCGACGGCGCTCTTCGCGGCGGAACCCGTGGTCTTCAACGCCCGCACGGCGCAGAGCGGCAAATGGTCCGACGTCCGGACTTGGGCCGGCGGGCGTCAGCCGCAGGCCGGTGACTTCGTCCAGGTGCGTGCCGGTCACGTCGTCACCTATGATGTGGCTTCACCCGCCGCCCTGCGGATGCTCCACGTCGCAGGCAAGCTCACGTTCTCGCGGGAAGTCTCCACCTTGATCGACGTCGGCCTCATCAAGATCGAACCCGGTGAGACCACGACGGAGGACGGCTTCGACTGCCACGATGCCGCACCCGCGCCCGCCGCTGGCACTGCGCTGCCGGTGCTCGAAATCGGCACCCAGGCATCGCCCATCCCTGCGGGCGTGCAAGCCACCATCCGGCTGCGGCATTTCAAGGGCACGAACCCGGAGACGTTGCCCGCCATCATCGCCTGCGGCGGACGCTGGGACGTGCATGGCGCGCCGATGAACCGCACTTGGCTGAAGCTCGCCACGCCCGCCAAGGCTGGCGACCTCCATGTGACCGTGGAGCAACCGGTGGTCGGCTGGCGCGTCGGCGATCGCCTCATCATCACCTCGGGCGAGTGGCACCCCATCGAGTCCGGCACCACGTTTCAGAAACGGCAGTTTGGCCGGCAGAAGCCGGTGGGCACAGAGGAGCGCTTGATCACCGCCGTCGAAGGCGCGGTGCTTACGTTGGATCGCCCGCTCAACAAGGCCCACCAAGGCGAAGGGTGGACGCGTTGCGAAGTCGCCAACCTCTCGCGCAATGTCGTCATCGAGTCCGCCGACCCGGCCGGCGTGCGCGGTCACACGATGTATCACCGCGACTCATCCGGCGGCATCAGCTACGCGGAGTTCCGGCACTTGGGCAAGGACGGCGTGCTCGGCAAATACGCGATCCACTTCCACCTCGTGCGCGACACCATGCGCGGCAGCGGCGTGCTCGGCGTTAGCATCTGGGATTCGCACAACCGCTGGGTCACCATCCACGGCACCGACCACCTGCTCGTCCGTGACTGCGTCGGCTACCAATCGCGCGGCCACGGCTTCTTCCTCGAGGACGGGACCGAACAATGGAACGTGCTGGACCGCAACCTCGCCGTGCAATCCTTCGGCAGCGTGCCCCTGCCCAAGCAGGTGCTGTCCTACGATCCCAACGACGGCGCGGGCTTCTGGTGGGCCAACGGGCGGAACACGCTCACCCGCAATGTCGCGTGCGAGAACGACCGTTATGGCTACCACTTCCACCTCGCCAAGACGCCCGATTTTGACCCCGTCCTCCGGCTGCGTTCCCCGGACGGACAGGTCGCCCAGCGCGACGTGCGCACGCTGCCGTTCCTCCGCTTCGAGGACAACGAGTCCCACAGCGAAGGGTTGTTCGACTTTCGCTTCGGTGACGAGGAGCCCGGCTCCGTGCAGGGCGACCGCGAGCATCCCTTCATCGTCCGCAACCTGCGCACGTGGGCGTCGCACTATGCGCTTCGGCCCAACGTGCGGTTCTTTCTGCTCGATGGCCTGCGGGTCAAGGACGCCGCGTTTGGCATCTATCACCCGGACTTCGATGTTCATGTGTATCGCGACATCGCCCTCCACAACGTCACCGCCGAGCCAATCAACGGCGGCCATGACGAACTGAGCCTTCCCTATGGTGATTTCACCTTTGACCGCCTCACCTTTGCCGACTGCGCACTGAAGCGTGATCCCCTCGTTCAACTCACAGCCATCTCGCCGAAGCCCGGCCTCGCGGCGCACTTCCGCAGCGTCACCATCACCAACAGCGTCTCACGCGAAGGCGGGGTCGTGGACTTCGGCGGTGGTCCCCGGACGCGCAAGACCGAGCATCCCGTCAGCTACTATTTTCATGGGATCCCCGCAAACGGCACGGTGACACGCGTTGCGAGCGTGAACGCTGCCGCAGCCATGAAAGACGGAGCCTATCGCAACATTGATGGCTGGACCGGCCCCGAAGCGCGCGCCACCGACGCGATGGGCATCGTCTTCCCACAGCTGCTCGCGCCCGTGGATGATCTGCCGCCCGCGACCTTGATCACGAGCATCCAAATTGCGGACACTAAACGAACCGTGCGTGGCGTTTCCCATGACAACGGCCAGATCGCGACCGTCTCGGTCAATGGCCGCCCCGCCACGATCACCACCCAGCACGCCGGGGTCGCGGACTGGATCATTACGCTGAACGCGCCCGCCGACGGACGCTACCTCGCCCAAGCGACCGACCTAGTGGGCAATGCCGAGCTAAGGCCGCACGAAGTCATTCATCCAGCCCGATAACCTGATCAAGGCGTTGGCCGAAGGCGCGGAGGAGGCGGTGCGCAACGCGGTGGAGAAAGCCAAAGCGTCGGTGCGGGCGTTCTTTGAGCATCCCTTCCACATCTTGAAGAACCTGCTCCGCCATCGGAAAGTGCGGTATCGGGGGGGCGAATAAAGGACACCAACTCTACACGCTCTTTGGTCTGGCCAACGTAGTGATCGGAGCGCGGCGGCTACCGCGTGGCAATCCCATGGAGCAAACGCGTTGAAGGGGTGCAAAAAAACGGGCCAACCCCACCGCCAACACAGCCCCGCCCCGCGAAGGCAGGCCGCCAAACGTAAATCTGCGCCGCTTGCGGCTCACTTCCCCGTCAGCACAAACTCAAAATTGAAAACTCGGCTTTATTCAGCATCTCCTTAAATCGGTGGGAGGCCGCCTTACTTCGCAGCCACTCGTCGCGTGAATTCCACGAAGCCCGCCGCCTGTTTGCGCAATCGCCCGACCAGTTCCTCGTCCTTAAGCCGCCCGTCCGCGCCCAACTGATTGCCGATTCCGGGAATGAAGACGCGTTCCGGGTAGATGTGCGCGTTGCGGTAGCCGAAGATTTGCTGGAGCTGCTCCACCGGGCGCAGCGCGCCCCACATCCCCGCCGCCAATCCCGTGAAGCACACGGGCCGCCGCTCGAAACTCTCCGGGAACTTGAGCATATCAATGAAATACTTCAGCACGCCGGGCATAGAGCCGTTGTATTCAGGCGTCACCACATGCAAGCCAGTCAAAGCCAACACCGCATCCGCGAACGGCGCGAAGCCGGCAGGCTTCTCCGCGTAGGCCCTCGGCGCGAACACTTCCAGGGGCAACTGCGCGAGGTCCAGCACGCGAACCGGATGCTGCAACTCGGCGTAAAGGCCTTCAATTTGAAGCGTCACGAGACGCGTATTGCTGCCGGGACGGTTGGTGCCAACGAGAAGGGTGATCATAGGGATGGGTTTGGATGCCGCGTTCAAGGGCAGTGTGGTGGGGCGGCGGAAGTTGTCGAGTCTCCGCCGTGGCGTCAGCCATCCTGCCTGAGGCAGCAGGCGTGCGTCCCGCCGCCCGGATCGGGGCTGGAAGTTCGTGAGACACTCGGCGATACCGAACAGGTTCCGATGGGCGAGAAGCGACGGCTCTCCCGCAGGGGGGACCCTCGCCGCCACTACGCTTCTCGGCCCTGCAACTCCGCCAGCGCCGCGCGCAATTCCGGAAACCGAAATTCAAACCCCGCCTGCAACAATCGCCCCGGCACCACGCGCCGGCTTTTCAAAATCAACTCCGTCTCCGTCCGCAGGAAAAACGCGCCGACCTCCAGCATCCACGCCGTCGCCGGCAGGCCGACTGGCATTCGGACCAACTCGCGAAAGGCCCGCATCAGCTCGTGATTCGGCACCGGGTTCGGTGCAGCAAAATTCACCGCTCCGCTGAACTCCTCATGAGCAATCACGAACTCCACCGCGCGCAGAAAATCCGTCTCGTGCAGCCACGACACGAACTGCTCGCCGCTCCCCATTCGCCCGCCAAGGCCCAGCCGCGCCAGCCGCCGCAGCACGGAGAAGACGCTGTTGCGCGCCAGGCCCAGCACCATCGTCGTGCGCAGTGCGACCTTCCGAGTGCGCGGCGTCTCCGCTTCGTTCAGCGCCTGCTCCCACGCGTGGATAACTTCGAGTGAGAACTCATCGTTCACCTCCGGCGTCGCTGCGAAGTCCGTGCCCGACTCATCCCAAGCCGGCCCGAGCGTGTGCCGGTAAATCGTTGCGGAACTGGAGTTGAGCCACACACGCGGCGGTTGCGCACACTGCGCGATGGCCTGCCCGACGACGCGGGTCGAGTTCACCCGCGAGGCCAGGATGGCGTGCCGATTCCTGGTATTATAGCGGCAATCTACCGAGCGCCCCGTGAGATTCACGACCGCCGTCGCGCCGTCCAGCTCACGCGCCCACTCGCCCAGCGTTTCCGCGTTCCACCGCACTTCGCGCGCCATGCTGTTCGCCTGCGGCGAACGAGTAAACACGACGACTTCCCAGCCGAGCGCTTGAAAATGCTTCGCCAAGGCCTGCCCGAGGAAGCCAGAGCCGCCGGCGAGGATGAGGCGTGGTTTGATCATGGCTTTGCTAGCGGTGCTTCTGCCCGCGTTTTGATGTGCTGAAGGACGCGGAGGTGGATGCAATGGATGATATAGTCGGACCAAGTCTGCCAGTAGCTCACCGGCCACATGTTGTGCCGATACCACGTGGTGCCCTCCAGCCGGGTGCCGCCGTCGGGCAGGGGAATGAGCTGAAACTGCCCGCGCTCCGAGGCGAGAAAACCGTCGAGGTGGGGCGGGTGAACGTCATGGTAGGGCGTCCACTCCTGCATCGGCGGCGGATTCTTCGTCACACCGAAACGCAGCAGGCGTGGCGCGTCCCAGACTTCGACTGGCTCGACGAACGGCCCCGTGGAGAAAACACAGTGGCGCAAGGCTCCGGGTCCTTCGCCGAACATCTCCGCCCGCTGCGGATACGCGATGCCCAGCCGAAACAGCCACTCGGTCGGCGGCGGCAGTTCGCCGAAGCGCACCACGTGTGTCCACACACGGTCGGGCGGCGCGGCGACGTCCAGGGAGGATTTCACTTCGAGCAGCGGCGAGGGCGCGTCAACCAGCCGTTCCCCGCCGAGCATCAGCGGCACGGCGAGCACACCCGCGCGGAGCATTTGCCCCGAGCTGTGCCGCTGGCGAGCGGGCTGGACCGCATGTCCCAACATCGCGCCTACCAGCGCCAGCGGCACGGCCAGCGGGGCCGCCATCGCAATACAGATGACGCCTTCAATCGCGAGTGCGACAAAGCCCACCGAGGCCACGAGCACCGCCAGCAGGGCCACCAGCAAGCTCTCGCGCCAGGTGCGCACCTCGTGGACACCGTAAGACATCGCGGCAAGAAAGCCGGCGACGAACGGCAGACCGAGGAAAAGTCCCCAGCCGTATTGCTCAAAGCCCTGCGTGCCCAGAAGCGTCGCCGCCCACAGCAGACCGCACGACAGCACCACGCTAGCCATCGCACTGCCGAGCCGTGTCCTCGGGCAGACGCGTTCGAGCCAGCTCGGTGGCCGGATGCCTTCATGCGGGGCCGGCTCCAGAGCTTCCCGGCGCGGGACGACAGCGGCTGCCAGGAAGAGCAACCATTTCAACACGGGCACGACGAAGAACACCGCCAACCACAGCGGCAGGCACGCGGACCGCAGTCGTTGCACGGTGAGCACCACGCCAGCCCAGAGGAATGGCAGCGCCGGCAGCAGCATCGTCCAGCCAGATTCACGAACGGTTTCCAGCGTGAGCCACTCGCCTGCGGGAAACCCGGTCCGGAAATAGTCCGTGAGGTTGATGCGCCGCCCAGACGGCAGCGCATCGAACACGAAGCGGTCGAGGTTCCACTTCAGCGCGAAGAGCAGCATGCCCCAGAGCAAATACTCTCTGCGGCCAACGGCTCCGTTCCAGTTCCAGAGTTGATTGAGTTTCATGGCAACTCAAAGAAGGCGGTGGTGCGGTGCGGCTTCCGGCAACGTGGTGGCGGCGCGGGTTTTCGAACGTGAACGGGTGGCGCGGCCGGGAGCAGCAG
This sequence comes from Akkermansia muciniphila, assembly GCA_945874145.1. Lineage (GTDB taxonomy): Bacteria > Verrucomicrobiota > Verrucomicrobiia > Limisphaerales > SXTU01 > SXTU01. The sequence goes on along the minus strand of CAMCFN010000015.1, from coordinate 49,439 downwards.
CTTCAGTCGCAGCCAGCAGTCACGCAGGGGATGGGTGAGGATGAGTTTCATGGCAGTCTCCTTTCTGGTTGAGCAGGCAGTTGGCAACTAGCGCCGAGACAGTAACGGTTCGCGGCAATCCACCGGTAGCCGCGCCACGCGAGTTGGTTGAAGCCGGGAACCCGTGCGAGCCAGCCCAACGGCGCGGTCCAACCCGCGGCCTCCGCCAGCACGATATAGGCGTCCACGCCGCCGAGGAGCCGACCATCGGCGAGGCGGAGCTTCATCTCGGCGGGCAGCTCGCCTTCACTCAAGCCGAGGTCGCGGCGCGCGGCCTCCGATTGGGGTTGGACCACTTCAAACCCGCCTTGCCGTGCGATGAACCCGAGCCGACCCAACCAACGCAGGCAAAACGGACACGCACCGTCGTAGTAGAGCCAGCCGGTGCAGGCCGTGGGTGCGGGCTGCATCAGCGCGAGTGCGCAGCCAGTGACCGCGCCGTAGCACAGGCCCAGGACCGTCAATCCAAAGCACGCCTGCCAGTATCCCGGCGCGAAATCAAGCCGGTCGACGAAGAGTTCAGCTGCCGCAAACCAGCCGATGAGCAACCCCGCGAACCAGCCGATCTGTCCCATCAGGGGCCAGAAGAATGTCCTTCGCATCCCGCAGCTAGCCAGCAAGGGCCATTGCAAGAGGCAGACGAAACCGCCCAATGCGATCGTCGCATACCAAGTGGCGACGAAGGATGCGGCGGCGCCGAGCAATGTGAAGCCCGGCCATGCCCATAGCCATCGTCCCCGGCCGCGAAGGAAAAACGGTTGCGCCAGACTGAGCGCCAGCACACTCGCGTATGCAGACCCGGCCACGGAATACCGATGGTTGTCAAAAGCCAGCAGCGCGTGAATCCCGCCCATCGCGAGGCCGTGGACCCATGTCCAGCCGAGCCAGAGGCGAAATGAGGGGAAGGCGTTCATTGTCCACTAGCGTTTGCCGTCGCCGCTCTCGGTAAGGCCCAGGAGCTTGCGCACCTTGTCGCCGAGCTTGATGAACTTCACCACGGCGCTGGCGGGCCAGTTGCGGATTTGGGCATACCAAGCGTTCGTAGTCTCGAAGAAGCCGGCCAGCTCGCGGAGCTTCTGTTCGGTATGCTCGTCGGTCTCCTTGTCCTGCTCGGCCTCGATGATGCACTCGCGCAGCACCGTGAGAGTGGGGTCAATCTCCCGCTTCTTCCGCTCGTCGAGAACCACGCGGAACATCTCCCAGACGTCCTTCATGCACTCGTAGTGGTCGCGGGAATCGCCCAACACATGCACGCGCCGGATGATGCCCCAGGCCTGCAATTCCTTGAGGCTCGTGGAGACGTTTGAGCGCGCAACCTTGAGGGTCTCGGCAATGTCCTCGGCCGGCAGGGGCTGAGGGGCGATGAAGAGCAGCGCGTGAATCTGAGCAACGGTGCGGTTGATGCCCCAGCGCGTGCCCATCTCGCCCCAGTGGAGGATGAACTTCTGCTGAACTCGGCTGAGGGTTGGCATAAGCGTTATCTTCTATTTCTGTAGTAACAGACATTACAGACTAGGACGCGCTGTGCAAGTGATTTGTTCGCGGCTGATTTGTTCGCGGCACTCAATTGAAACCAAATCCCCGTAGCCGTCTCTAACTGGAACTGGGCCTTGGCAAGAGGCCGAACCCAAATGACCCTGAGGGGTCAGGGCCCTGGCGCAAATCCAGACGAGAGTGCCGGGCGGCGGCCACCGAGCCCCATGGCAGAAGCGCGGCTATTGGTTGTTTGCTGGTTCACCAGCAGCTCCCCAGCGCCCTAGATTACGAGCCGCCGGCGGGCTTCGATAACCAAAACAAGCAAATTCTAAATGCTCTCTGCCCCGGAACTGTCCTCGAAACTGGAGCCACCTCAGGCAGCGGGGGCACGCTGCAAGGGGACAAATTCAAGTTGTCTCCCCTGCCCTTCTCCCCAACTCTATCGGCCGATCAACAACCTGATTCCGCCATGCCGATGCTTCAACTCCGCCCCGCTGATCAGTGCGCCTTTGACCAGGTTTCCCTCGGGGAGATTATGCTGCGGCTCGACCCCGGCGAGGGACGCGTGCGCACGGCGCGCGGATTCCAGGTCTGGGAGGGCGGCGGGGAATACAACGTGGCGCGCGGGTTGCGCCGGTGTTTCGGGCAAAGCACGGCGGTGGTCACGGCCTTCCCGGAGAATGACGTGGGCCGGCTGGTCGAGGATTTCATCCTGCAAGGGGGCGTGGACACGCGGTTCATCCAGTGGGTGCCGTTCGACGGCATCGGGCGCAACGTGCGCGTGGGGCTGAACTTCACCGAGCGAGGCTACGGCGTGCGCGGCGCGGTGGGCATTTCGGACCGCGCCAACTCCGCCGCGAGCCAGATGCGGCCCGGCCAGGTGGATTGGGAACACATCTTCGGCAAGCTGGGCGTGCGCTGGCTCCACACGGGCGGCATTTACGCAGCGCTGTCCGAGACGACTGCGGCAGTTGTCCTCGAAGCCGTGCAAGCGGCGAAACGGCACGGCACCATTGTCAGCTATGACCTGAACTACCGGCCCTCGCTGTGGAAATCCATCGGTGGGCAGAGGAAAGCCCAGGAAGTGAACCGCGCGCTCGCGCCGTTCATCGACGTGATGATCGGCAACGAAGAGGATTTCACCGCGTGCCTGGGCTTCGAGGTGAAGGGCGTGGATCACAAGCTGGCAAACCTCGAGACGGAAGCCTTCAAGCAAATGATTTCTCAGGCCGTCGCGGCCTTCCCGAACTTCAAGGTGGTGGCCACCACGCTGCGCACGGTGAAGTCCGCTACCGTCAACGACTGGGGCGCGATCTGCTGGGCGGGCGGGCGGTTCTTCGAGGCGGAGATGCGGAAGGACTTGTGGATCCTCGACCGCGTGGGCGGCGGTGACAGCTTCGCGAGCGGGCTGATCTATGGCTTCCTCCAGTTCAACGACGCGCAGCAGGCCGTGGACTATGGCGCGGCGCACGGTGCGCTGGCCATGACCACGCCGGGGGACACGAGCATGGCGACGCTGAAGGAAGTCGAGGCGCTTGTGGGCGGCGGCAGCGCGCGGGTGCAGCGGTGAGCGCTGGCCAGCGGCCCATGCACAGTGATGGTAGGACGCGTCTGCCCCCCAAGCGCGCCGTTGCACGGCTGATGGGTTCAGCGGCGCGCTGAGGACGGACGCGCGCTACCACGAACGGCGGTTGGAAGCCGCCGGCACGGATCACACCCGCTTCGTCAGCCCCACGCCGAGCTTCAGCAGCTTCTCCGCGTCGGCGTCGGACTTCGCCTCGGCGTAGATGCGCAGGATAGGTTCCGTGCCGGAGCCGCGCAGCATGAGCCAGGAGCCATCCTCGGCGCAGAACTTCACGCCGTCGTAGGACTTCACGTCCTTGATCTTGGAGGTGAGGAGTTTCGCGGGCGGGTTGTTCTTGCAGAACTCCATCAGCGCGGCGCGTTTCTCCAAGGGGAAGCGCGTGTCGATGCGGCCGTAGCGGAGAGGGCCATAGTCCTTCTCCAGCTGGGCGAGGAGCTTGGTCAGCGGCTTGCGCTCGGTGGCGAGCATTTCGAGGAGCATCAGGCCGGCAAGAATGCCGTCGCGCTCCGGGACGTGGCCGGGGAAGCCGATGCCGCCGCTCTCCTCGAAGCCGAGCATGACGCCGCCCTTAATCATTTCGGCGGCGATGTATTTGAAGCCCACGCCGGTCTCGACGAGTTCGAGGCCGAGCGCGGCACACATCTTGTCCACCATGCTCGTAGTGGTGAGGGCTTTCACGACGCGGCCCTTCTGGCCTTTGTTGACGGCGTAGTGGCGGAGGAGGAGGCAGATGAGCTGGTGCGTGGAGAGCGGGTTGCCGCGGCCGTCCATGCCCCCGACGCGGTCGGCGTCGCCGTCGGTGACGAGGCAGAGGTCGTGCGGGTGCTTGGCGAGGTAGGCCATGCTGCGGCCGTAGTTTTTGGCGATGGGCTCGGGGTTGATGCCGCCGAAGAAGGGGTCGTGCGCGGCGTTCAGCGTGGTGACCTGGCAGGTGGTGCCGGCGAGCAGGCGGTCGAAACAGCCCGCGCCGACGCCGAAGAGGGCTTCGTGGGCGAACTTGAGCTTCGAGGCGGCGATGAGCTTGAAGTCCACCAGCTTCTTGATGGCGGTGTAATACGGCGGGCAGATGTCCTTCACCGTGATATGGCCGGACTCGATGGCCTCGGCGAAGGGCATCGCGCGCACGGGCGACTTGTCCAGTAGCGCCTCGACGGCCGAGCAGACTTCCGGCGGTGCGGAACCGCCGAACCACGCCTTCAGTTTGAAGCCGTTGAAGATGGGCGGGTTGTGGCTGGCGGTAATCATGACGCCGCCGATGCCGCCCTGCTTCTTCACGGTCCAGGAGACGGCGGGCGTGGGCGTGGGGCGGTCGGTGAGGGTGACGATGAAGCCGTTGGCGGCGAGAATCTCAGCGGTGCGCAGGGCGAACTGGTCCGAGAGGAAGCGGCGGTCGTAGCCGACGACGGCGTGGTTCGTGACGCCGGCGACGGAGTTGGCGTTCCAGTAGTCAGCGGTGGCCTGGGCTACGCGGCTGAGGTTCTCGAAGGTGAAGTCTTCTGCAATGACGGCGCGCCAGCCGTCAGTTCCGAATTTGATTTTTGCCATAGGGAATGGGAGGTGACCGATTCAAACCGAAAGGGGCAAGGCGGCGGGAGCGGCCTGCTCGCACCGCAAATCTGCCAGCGCGGGATCGCTTTTCTCCGCGATGGTCCGCATCTTCTTCACCGCCGCCTTGAGGCTGTGTTGGCCGAAGATGCCCGTGCCGCTTACGAACACATTCGCGCCGGCCCGGGCGCACTCGCCCACGGTGTCGAAGGTGATGCCGCCATCCACTTCGATGTGGTAATCCAGGCCCAACTCACGCTTCCACGCGGCGGCCTGCTGAATCTTTGGCACGCACTCGTGGATGAACGGCTGGCCGCCGAAACCAGGGTTGACCGTCATCACCAGCAGGAGATCGATGTGGTTCAGGAAGGGCCGGGCGTTCTCGATGGCCGTGGGCGGATTCACCGCGAGGCCGACTTTCTTGCCCAGCGATTTGATTTTCCAAAGCAGCCCCTCGACGCGGTCGCCGAGCTCGACATGGACGATGATCTGGTCCGCGCCGGCTTTCACGAACGGCTCAAAGAGAATCTCCGGTTTCGAGCACATCAGATGCACGTCGAAGAACTTCTTGGTCAGCGGGCGCAGAGTCTTCACCACTTGCGGACCGAACGAGATGTTCGGCACGAAATTACCGTCCATGATGTCGAGGTGCAGCCATTCGGCCCCGGACTGATCGAAGCGTTTGGTGTCCGCTGCGAAGCGCCCGAAATCGGCGGCCAGCAGCGAAGGTGCAATAATCATGGCCGCGAGGCTAACGGCCGGCGCACGCAGGGTCAACCGGCGCGGAACCGGTGTCGGAACTCCAAGAGAATGTCGGTCACGGTGTGGTTTTCAACGAAAAGATGCATTGAGGCAATTTTGGGAGGCCTTGGCCATGTCAAGCCTATTGGCTGCACACCAACGCCTCACTGTTCGGTTTTTCCGCTCCCCGAATCATCGCGGAACCCCAGCAAACGCGGCGCACGGGAAGCCCTCCCAAGCCCATCACCACCCCTCTGAACCGCATGATTTCACCTCACCGTGCTAACACCGTTCTGCTGGACCGCAAGGCCGTCCGGCGTCGCCGAAGCCAGGAAGAAAGGCCCGCGACTGGCTGGGATCGCCGAACACTCCGGCCATGACGCGAAGAATCTGCCGGACTTAATTCAGTCCATTGCGCCCGGCTCAATCTCATCCGCGACCCCATCGCCACCAGCCTCTGCATCGAGCCCGCCGATTTCGCCTACGCGCCATTCGACCAGTGCGGCGGCTTGGGCAAAATGCACCACCGCTTCGGTGAAGAACTGCCCACGCTGCTCGATGAACTCAACGCGGTGCTGGGGACTTAAGCCGGCCCAAACCAGACCTTCAGCATGATGTTCAGTTCGGCACCGCAACTGGGGTGTTGTAAATTTGTAACCCAGCTTTTATCAGTTGATTAGTTCTCCATTAAGATTTTCAGAAACCTTTTCGGATTTGTGTCACATAGAAGCCTATCGGCAACCTTCCGCCACGGAACCGCTCCTGCCTAAGGAGGGGCTGTCCGCCTGTCCGAATTGACCTGTGAAATCCTGAAGTCATCCGGCCACCGCAGCGGCGAAGCTACTCAAGTCGTTCACCCCCGCTCCAGTGGCGGCAGTCCGGAAATGAATCATTCACCCCTTATGCTGGTCCAGCCAAACAAGATAGATTCCCACCCCTTGGGGCGGCGCTTGGCATTTGCCAGCACCAGCACTCGGGTTCATCACCTAGGCCGAATTTTGCTGGCTACGCTACTGCTCCTCCTCGCCAGCCTCCTCCAGGTCGGGGCGGCCGAAGTCCTTTACAACGGCATCAAGCTTCCCAGCCCGTGGCCGCCGCCGCGCGCGGCCAAGGAGATGACTTCCGGCGAGCCAATGTCCGTGCCTTATCTCGCGAAGCCACCGGCGGTGATTCCCGTGGATGTCGGCCGCCAGTTGTTCGTGGACGATTTCCTGATCGAGGTCACCACCCTGCACCGCCGGTTTCATCGCCCGGAATATCACGCCCGCTCGCCGGTGCTGCGGCCGGAAATGATTTGGGAGAAGAGCACCTTGTTCGCCTTCGCCGCCCCGTTCAGCGACGGCGTCTGGTATGAGCCGAAGGACAGCACCTTCATGATGTGGTATCGCTCCGCCTCGGTGCGCACCTGTCTGGCGCTCTCCAAGGACGGACTGAATTGGACCCGCCCAGCGCTCGATCTGCTAGGCACCAATGTCGTCCTCAAGTCCAACCGCGATGCCACCACGGTCTGGCTGGACCACGACGCCACCAACCCTGCGGAGCGATTCAAGCTCTTCGAGGCCCGCACCAAGAATTCGCCCTTCCATGTGGCCCTGCGCACTTCGGCCGACGGCCGCCAATGGTCGGAGGAGCTCGTGGTCTCCGGCCCGTCCTGGGACCGGACCACATTCTTCTGGAACCCCTTCCGCCGCGTGTGGGTCGCGAGTGTGCGCGGGCACGATCACACTGCGCCCGAGCCGGTGCACCGGTTGAGGAACTACTTCGAAGGGAAGACCGCCGCCGCCGCCCTGGCCTGGACCCAGCACACGGATCAGGTCGCCCGGGGCAATGGGCTGCCCAACGATCTCCAGCCTTGGGTGGCCGCTGATCGCCTCGATCCGCGCCATCCTGATCCGCGCTTCAGCAACTTGCCGCCACAGCTCTACAACCTGGACGTGTTCCCCTACGAGAGCCTGCTGGTGGGGCTTTTCACCCTCTGGCAGGGACCGGACAATGAGACATGCAAGGCGTTGAACCTCCACAAGCGCAACGAGGTGCTGGCCGGTTTCACCCGCGACGGCTTCCACTGGGACCGCGCCAATCGCACCCCGTTTCTCGCGGTCAGCGATGACCCCAAGGCGTGGAACGCGGGCAACGTGCAGTCCGTGGGCGGCGGTTGTCTGGTCGTCGGCGACCGCCTGTATTTCTACTGCTCAGGCCGGACGATGCACCCCACGGATGTCGGCTCCACCGGACTAGCAACCCTCCGCCGCGACGGGTTCGCATCGCTGGATGCCGGCGCAACGCCAGCCGTGTTGACCACCCGGCCAGTTCGGTTCACCGGCCGGCACCTGTTCGTGAACGTCGCCGCCGCACAGGGCGAACTGCGCGGGGAAGTGCTGGACTCCGCTGGACGAGTGATTGCTCCGTTCAGCCAGGAAAACTGCATCCCCCTCAAGACGGATCAAACGCTCGTGGAGCTGAAATGGCGCGGCGCCGCCGGCCTGACGAAACTGGCGGGCCAGCCGGTGCGGCTGCGGTTCCACCTCACCAACGGCTCGCTCTATTCCTTTTGGATAAGCCCGGACACTAACGGATCCAGCCGAGGCTACATCGCCGCTGGCGGACCGGGCTTTACCAACAACGTGGACACCGTCGGCGCTGCTGCTCTTGCAGCCGCACGCAACCTGCCGGCCAGCTCAGGCCCGCAGGCCAAGTGAGCGCCGGGTAACTCACTCGAACCGGATGGCGACCTTGGGGAGCAGCTCCTGAATGCTGGTTTGCAGCTCCTTGGGATAAGGCGGGACCAGACGCATGGACTTCAAGAAGGCAAACTGCTTGAGCTGGGCGAGGCGTTCCGGCGGCAGCGGAAGGCTGCCCAGCTCAAGATGTTCGAGATGTATCATACCTGCGAGGGTTTTGAGCTCGGCGTCCGTGAGCTTCTTGCAATTCGCCAGGGTCAGGCGCTTGAGGGTCTTGATCTCCTTGAGGATTTCAATGCTGCCCTCGGATTCCACCCCTTCGCCGAGCTGGAAGTATTCGAGCGGGAGCTTCAGCAGATGCCGGAGCGACGCGGAGGTGGCCATGGTGGAACCCACTTCCAAGCCCTTCAGGTTTTTGAGCTTGGCCAGATGCACGGCCCCCGCATCGGTGAACTTGGCGTGGGCGAGGCTGAGGGTTTCGTAGTTGGGGAAGCGCTCGCAGAGATGCTTCAGCCCTTCGTCATCAATCTGGCTGCCCCGGAAGCTGGAACTCTTGAGCCGGGTCCAGCCTTGGAAATCCTTGAACGGCTTGCCGGTCACCTTGGTGCCGATGTAGGCGAAGCGCTCCAACTGCTTGAGGCCCGCCAGATGCGCGAGGCCTGAGTCGTTGAGCTTCGATTGGTTGATGATGTCGAGCCGGCTGAGCGAGGTCAACTTGGCGAGCGGAATGAGCCAGTCGTTCTCCGCAGTGGTGTTGAGGATGGTCAGGCCCTCCAGATCGCTGATGTGGCTGAGATGCTCGTAGAAGTCCTGGTTGAAGGGATCGCTCTCGCGCTTGCCCTTCACGCCAAGCGAGGCGGTGCCGAGGTTGACCATTTTCAATGTGTCAAAGATCGCCGCGTCGGCCCCGAGCGCCTGCTTGAGGTCGGCCGGCGTGGTGTTCGTTTTGGTGTAGGAACCAGGCGACTTGTCCAGCGTGGCGACAACGAAATCAACGTGCGGCTTTTTCGCGGCGGCCGCGAGGATGGCCGCCGAGTGGGCTTGCAGCGCGCGCTTGGCGGCGGGAGCCATCGTGGCCGCAATCACCGCCTGCACGTCCGCCGCGCTCTTCACCTGATCCAGAGGGGTGGCCGCAAATGCGGGAGCCGCACTGAGGGCGGCGAGTTGCAAGAGCAGGCAGGGTCGGGATAACAGGCGTGGGAAGGACATAATCAAGTTGTTTGGCGGAGTCGTTGACACGCGCCGGCTCTGGGTCATGTCCAGGCGGGTCGCGCTGGCGGCAGCATAGTGGGGCCGGCCAGGGTTTCAATGGAGCAGACACGGAAGTGGCGCTCCCATTCTGCGGCGTGGGCTTCGACACGATGAGAAATCCTCCGCTCCGGCAACCCTCAGAGCCTGCCGGAGCTGAAGGCTGTTCCATCACAAATCACCTTTCCTCCGATCTCCGGAAGCGGCTAAATGGTCCGTTGCTTTGATCGCAGTTCATCGCCAAACCAGCTCTAGTCATGCTACCTCGCCTCCTAGCCTTCAGTCTCGTTGCCACCTCCCTGACTTTCGCCGCCGAGCTGCCGCCTGTCCCCGTCAAAGCCATCGCGCAGAAGCAGGAACTGCTGTTCGCCGATGACTTCCAAGGCCCCACGCCGGACAAGGTCTGGCATAAGGTCGTGCCCACCTTCGCCGTGGAGAATGGCGCGCTCAAGGGCACGCAGACCCGCGACAAAGACGTTCCCAGCGCCGACGGCAAGTCCGTGATCCGGGCGCACGCCGCCGTGCATGGCCTCGAAATCCCCACCAAGGACAGCGTCGTCGAAGTGAAGATCAAGTTCGCGGGGGCCACCATGATTGACGTCGAGTTCGACGACCGCAAATACACCGGTGCGCACTATGGTCATCTCTGCCGTGCGCAGGTCCGTCTCAACGGCGTCACCCTCATCGACGAGCGCGATGGCACCATGCGCAACGACATTTACGCGATGAACAAGCAGCCGGAGAAGAAAGCCGAGCGCGCCGCGCTGCTCAAGGGCCGCACCGTCACCTATCCTGCGAAGCTCGAAGCCGGCAAGTGGTATGCCCTCGTCGTCGAGACCGTCGGCGATGAGATGCGCGTGACCATTGACGGCCAGCCCGCTGGCTACCTGAAATCCTCCGGCATCGCCCACGCCACCAAGTCCAAGATTGAACTCGGCGTCGCCGGCAAGGACGGCTTCTTCGACGACCTCAAAGTTTGGAACGCTGCTTCGGCCAAGCGATAAGCTCCAACCCGGGCTAGCCCTGCCACCGGACCGCCCAGCGCACGGCGGCCCGCACGAACGGCACCTCTTCCCGCACCGCAGCCTGCACCTCCGCCAGTCGCTGCACATCCTCCCTGAGCACGCGCAACACATCCTTGCCCATCTCCTGACTGTCGAAGAGCTCCAGAAACCACCAGCCCGGTGAACGTGCTCCTTAGCGCGCAGGCGGGTTCTACGTGGCGGCTTGCCGCGCCGTTTACGCGGGCAGTCGGAAATGCCGCGCCATGACGGTGAGGCGATGGGCGAAGATCCGTTCGAGGTCCGGCCGGACCAGCCATCGATGCACCAGCCAGTCGAACGGCACGGCGTAGCGGATGTGGTCGCGGGCTAGCGTGCCGCCCCGCTCGGCAGTGAAGGTGTGTTCGTGAATCCAAAGCCGGTAGGGGCCGCGCAGTTGCTCATCCACGAAGCGGAATGGCGGTTCCCAGGCGCTGATGCGCGTGCGCCACCGGAGCGGAACCCCATGCAGGCGGAGGCGATAGTCAATGAGCGTGCCCTCGCGCATGACGATGGGCGGCGGCGTGGTGATCTTGAAATCCAGCCACGGCGGCGTGATGGCATCGAGGTTCGCAGCCTCGCCGAAGAAGGGGAACACCAGCTCCGGCGGCTGCGGCAGCCAAGTCTCGGCGTTGAACTCATGAAGTTTCACTCCCGACAAGGTGAGATCAATCGTCCGCAAAGCAACTGCGCACAACTCGCAGGACCGCCAGGCAAGCTTCCCCCAGCCCGATTTAATCCATTTGCCCTGCGGCATATTCGAGCCCACCGTTGGCGAGCCTATGTCCGCCCGTGTCATGCCATTGAAACAACGCCGCGCCCGTGCCTTCACGCTGATTGAGCTACTGGTGGTAATCGCGATCATCGCCATCCTGGCCGGCATGTTACTGCCGGCCCTCGCGCAGGCGAAGGGGAAGGCCAACGCCATCAAGTGCGTGAACAACCAGAAGCAGATCACGCTCGCGCTGAAGCTTTATTCCACCGAGAACGACGATCGCATCACCACCGCGTGGCACTTTGCAGTAGCTGGCCGACCCAACAAGACGTGGGGCACCATCGTCCAGCCCTACCTCGCCAGCCGGACCATCATGTGGTGTCCCAGCGGCCTTGAGCGGCCGGGCGGCAACCGAGATTGGGATGCCTCCGGTTCCTTCATGAACATCGGACTCAACTGGGAGATCTCGCATGACAATTTCAACGGGCTCATCGCCAATTATGGCACCCAGCCGAACAGCTACCGCGAGCAGGACATCGTCAAACCCGCCGGCACGGTTTACACCTGCGACCTCGGGAACGTGGCCATCCCCGGCGTAAACCCCAAGGCCAGCGTGCAGACACCCTACGGCAGTGCCCCCGTCAGCTCCAAGGCCAGTGCCTGGCTGTTGATCTATCCCACCGAGACCGCCCCGACCCACCCCTATTCGCAACTGGTCTTGAGCGCGGGTGACGCGGACTACGCCGGGCCCATCTACCGGCACAACAAGAGGGTGAATGTCGGCTTCGTGGACGGGCACGTCGAGACGATGGGGGAGACGTGGTATTACGACGGCTCCCCGTGGCTCAACGCCTTGGTCGGCGGCCCTTGAACCACTCCGCCTTCACGATCATTTCTCGGGCCTGACCTGACCGCCGAGGACTCGATCCCGCCTCGTTCACTCCCCACTCCCATGCGCAAATCCCACGTCATCACCGCCCTGACTGTCATCGCCTTGGCCATTGGGCTGGGGCTGGTTTACCGCACTCAATTCCCCGCTCGCTCACCGGAAGCGACCCTGCTGCCCGAGGGCATTGGCATCGCGGCCGCCGAAGCCACCGCAGCAGCCCTCGGCAACAAGGGCAAGGTGGTCCTGATCCTGCCCAAGCGAGGCAATTTTAAAAATCCGGCGGTGGACGTGCAACAGGCCGCCTTCGGAAAAACCCTCGCGCGCCACAAAGACCTGAGCCTCTCCGCCACGGAGAGCATCGAGGTGGAACGCCCCGGCACCATGGGCGCTGGCGGCATGGACCCCGGCGAATTTCAGCAACTGGTCCAGCGGCACGCCGACGCCAGCGGCTTCGTCTCGCTCGCCGACTTCCCGGAGCTTCCCAAGGAAACATTGGCCACGCTGAAGGGCAAAAAGTTCATCGTGTTGGGCAACGCAAATCCCAACCTCAAGTCCTTGCTGACGGATGGCGTGGTGCAGGCGGCCCTCGTCCCGCGCCTCCGCCCTGCCGCGAGTGACAAAAAGCCCGGTTCGGCCCGGGAATGGTTCAGCGCAAGCTATGAAGTGGTGACGCCGGCCAACGCCAGCACCCTGCCCTGAATCGGAACCGTGCCGATGGAGCGCGGCATTCCGGCCGTGTTAACCGCCCCTTCAAAAACACTCCGTCTCGCTGGAGCGGCAGTCACAGACACGCCGCCACAGGGAAACGCCGCTTCACCGACAGAAGAAGATCACCAGCAGTTGGGCCACCACGATACGCAGGAGCATTGTCAGCGGATACACGGTGGCGTAGGCGACCGACGGGGCATCGCTGCCGGTGACAGTGTTGGCAAAAGCGAGCGCCGGAGGATCGGTCATGCTGCCGGAGAGGAGGCCGCAGAGGTTCAGGTAGTTGAGCTTACCCAGCAGGCGCGCGCCTAGGCCGACGATCAACAGCGGCACGAGCGTGATGGCCGCGCCACAGAGCATCCACTTGAGTCCGTCGCCCTCGCGCAGGATATGGAAAAAATGCTCACCCGCCTTGAGGCCCGCGCAGGCGAGAAAGAGGGCAATGCCAAGTTCCCGCAGCAGGGCGTTGGCATTGGCCGGCATATACCAAAGGAGTGAACCAATGCGACCGATGCGGCTCAGGATGATGGCGACAATGAGCGGTCCGCCCGCGAGGCCGAGGCGAACGGGCGTGGGCATGGTCCCAAGCTGGAAGGCATACATGCCCAGAAGCACGCCAAGAATGATGCCCACGAAGACGGGAATGAGGTTCGTGTGGTTGAGTTCCTTGACGGAGTTGCCGAAAAACTCGGCGGCCCGCGCGATGTCCGCTTCCTCGCCGACCATCTGCACCATGTCGCCGAACTGAAGCCGTAGGTCGGCGCGGGCGCTGAGTTCCACATCGGCGCGCGTCACGCGCGTGAGGGTGACGCCGAAGCGCTGGTTCAATTGCAGTTCGCGTAATGACTGGCCCAGCATCTCCTTCTGGGTGACCACCACGCGCCGGAAGGCGACATGGCCGGGCGCGTGCATGAGATCCTCGGCGCAGGGCTTCCCGGCAATGAGGCAGAACTCGTCGAGGCTGGTCCGCGTGCCCACGGCCAGGACAACGTCGCCGACGTGCAGGAAAGTCCCGCTGCCAGCGGGGATCACGTCCGTCTCGCCGAGGTGCTTCACGCGGGAGATGACGACGTCGAGTTTGTCCTTCGCGGGGAGCTGATGGAGTTTCAGGCCATTGAAGTTGGGGTTGCAGATGAGGATGTTCATCCGCTCCACGGGCTGGTGATCACTCCGTTGTTCGCGATGGAATGCCTCGGCTTCCGCCGCCACGTCCAGACGCAGTCCCCAGCGGATGGCCAGCATCGCGAGGATGATGCCGAGGATGCCGAACGGGTAGGCGACGGCGTAGCCAAGCGCCGGGAGGCCGAGGCGGTCCTGCGGAATGTTAGGGAGGCTCTTTAGCGCCTCCTGCGCGGCCCCGAGCGCAGGGGTGTTGGTGGTCGCACCAGTGAAGATGCCCACGGCGGCGGCGAGGTCGATGTGCAACAGCCACGCCATCAGAAGGGTTACGCCAGCGCCGAGGAGCACGATGGCAACGGCCATAAGGTTAAGCGGCAGGCCTTGCTTGCGGAGCGAGGTGACGAAGCCCGGCCCCACCTGGAGGCCGATGGTGTATACGAAGAGCACCAGCCCGAAATCTCGGACGAAGGCCAGCAGGTCCGGGGCGAGGGTGAACTTGAGGTGCCCGCACAGAATGCCGACGAAGAGCACACCCGCCGCGCCCAGGCCCACCCCCTTGATCTTCACGCTGCCCAGGGCCAGCCCAAGCGCCACCACGCACGCCAGCACGAGCACCGCGTGGGCGACGGGATTCAAGCGGGCGATTTCGAGGAGCGAGGTCATCTATACAGGGGGATTCCGCAGTGAGAAGCGTGGGGCTGGAATCCTGCCTTGCGAAGTGGAATTTCGCGGTTTCGAGGTCCGTAGCCAAGCCAATTTCCCGGCCATCCATTTGCCGATTCTAACCCGATACTGTCCTGAGGCAGGCCAACGCCGGGTGATCAGAAGGAAAGGGTGGTGCCCAAAATGTGGGCCTGATCCCAGTGGCCAGTGAGCTGTTTGGAGGACTGGATCATGAAGAACACGGCCACGTGGGTATGCCCGGTGACGTGGAAGTTCAGGCCCACGGGAACCGCGCGGTTCACCGTGTAATCGCTGCGGTAAAACTCATACCAGAACTCGTTGTTGCAATAGATGGACTCCAGCGGCGCGAAGCCTTTCAGCGGAACCGTGAACTGCAGCCGGTTGCGGGAACGGCAGCGCTCCCCGTTCACGCCATCCGCCCAATAGGTCTCCAGCCGGTTGCGGTTGTGGAATTCCAGCCAGTCCGCGATTTTGACATGCGGATTGATCTCGGCCTCCAGCCGGTGCGTGTCGGCGAACTCCCCGGTCTTCGTCCGGTTCGCAAACCAGGTGTAGTTCAGTCCCAGGTCCAGATTCGGCAGAACCTTCCAGGTGAGCCTTGGGCTGAGGAGCGATTGGAAGAGCTGGGAGAAATCGTCCCGGTAGCGCACTTCGCCGTAGGCCGAGGCATCGAAGTTGGTGGTTTGATGGATACGCCAGTTGAAGCCATGCCAGTTCTGGAATTCTTCGGCGGCACGAGCCGGGTGAGGCTGGTTGAGTCCGACGAGTATGCCCAAGAGCAGTGTTGCGGTCCGCGCGGAGCCGCGTCGGGCGGGTGAAGCTGGGGTGGGGTGCTTCATGAGGGTTCCGCCCGTGGGCAGTGGGGTGGAGCCAAGGCAGCTCGCGTCACACCCCCCGCTGGCGGGCACCCGAAACGGCCTGGAGCAGGTTCTCGCCCCAGTGCTGTAGCACGGGTGCCAGCCGCCACCAGCCACCGCGCGTCTCCGGATCGCACGGAATGTTTCCGACCCGCAGGAACGCCTCCCGTAGCGCTTCCGGTGACACCGGCTTGGCCAGCATGGCGCCGATGCGGTGACGGCGGAGCATGGAGGACAGCCAGTGCTTGGGCTTGCTGCTGATGGCAATCACTGGCAGCACGCCCCGAACGTCGGTCAGCAGGGTGTGCCCGCCTTCACGCCAGTCCAGGTCCACCACCACCAGTTCGCACTTCGGTGCGTGATTGGCAGCGTCCTGCACCACCAAGCAGAGGGCATCGCGGCGGGTTCTGGCGCACTCCAGCTCGCAGCCGGCGTTGGCGGCCAGCACCTTCACGGTCGTTTCCAAGGTGGCATCCTCCGTCCCCAGCAACACGTGGTAGCGTTTCATAAGTTGCCTTTCTTCTTCCACTAACGCCGCCAAAGCTAGTGACTCTTTCATTTCTGGCTGCGCATTCCTTGTGCGGTCCTAGGCAGGGATTGCGCACTCGGCCAGACCGCGCAACGACCGCCTACGCGCGGTTTGGAGGCGCCTGCCCGCTGGACCGCTGTCGGCCCGGCTCACAGCCGGTGCCATGGATGCATGGCTCGGGCTAGGCCCGTGCGGTCGGCGCAGCGGAGGGGGTGGCACGTTCCGGCGGCCCAGCCGCGGCGGGCTGCTTCACCGGGGCGAAGTTGCCGCTTTCGCAACAATGCACAAAGCCCTCGGTCACGCGCTTCAAGTCCTCCCAGCGACGGCGGATGTCCTTCGCCTCGGCCTTCGTGATGTGGCTGTCTCCGGCGGCGGCGGCGATGACACCGAGCATGTCCGCAAACTCTTGCACGATCTGGTTGGTGGCCGGGATGACTTGGAAGGGATGCGGCGAGTGCGCCTTGGGATTGTGGATGAAGAAGCCGCCCGCCCGCTCGCAAATCCACTGCGGCAGGCGCGGGTCGTTGGTGCTTTTGATGAGCTGCTCCATGCGGTCCAGCGGGTTCGCAAGGCCGCTGCCGGCGATGTTCTCCGGCGGCTCGGCCCACTTGTAAATCATCGAAAGAGACAGGTTGAGATCAGCGGCGACTTGCTTGGCGCTGGAATCCTTGATGACCTCGCGGAGCAGCTCGTGAGATTGCATGGCGGCGGTTCTAGCACGGAGCACGAACGGGGTGAAGCGCAGAAGGGCGGCGCAGGAAGACCGCGTCAATTCGTGCGCCTGATCCTGCTTCCACTCCCCTTCCCTGCCGCACCCTACAAACCCATGGGAAACTTGTAGCTGAAGTTGCTGGCCCTGGAGGGCACGCTCCGCCTGCAAGAAATCATGCGCCGCACCCTTTCCAACTTGCGCCCGCCCGCGCCAGCTACTTTACTCGCCCTGCATTCACAAACCGCAAGGTTCCCATGAGCTTGGACGCCTTAATCTATCTGCTGTGCCTCGGGGCCGGTTTCCTCTTCCTCGTCATCTTGGCGCTGATGGGGCATTTCTTCGAAGGTGCCGGGCATCATGATGTTGGCAGCGGTGGCCACGCCGAAGCGGGCGCCGACGGCACCGATGGCAGCGGTGTGTCAGCCTTCAGCCCGATGATCATCGCGGCGTTCATGACGGGTTTCGGCGCGTTCGGCTACCTCCTAAGTCTGGTGCCGGCCACCAAGTCCCCCCTTCTCAGCGCCCCCCTCGCCGCAGTGGGAGCGTTCGCCTTTGCCAGTGTGATCGTCTCGGCCTTGCGGTTGGTGTTCCGCAAGACGCAAAGCTCCAGCGAGTCCCAAGTCGCCAGCGTCGTCGGCACCACCGCCACGCTCGGCACCGGCATCCCGGAGAACGGCGTCGGGGAAATTGTCTATGTTCAAGGCGGCACGCGTTACACCGCGCCGGCCCGGACGGAAGATGGCAAGCCCATCGCCACCGGAGCGGCCGTCATTGTCACCCGCATCGTCGGTTCGCAGTTTTTCGTCAAGCCCGCTTAACCCTCAGCTTCTCAACTCAGCCTATGACTATGACTCTCCTGCTCGCCCAAGTTTCCTCCCCGGGTGCCGCCCTCGGCGTGGCGGCGATGCTCGCGCTGCTGGTCGCCGTGGTGATCATCTTCGCCATCTTCGCCAGCCGCTACACCAAGGTCGGCCCGAACGAAGTGCTCGTGATCTCCGGTCGCAAGCGCCATGTCGTGGACCCCGACGGCAAGACCCGCGACGTCGGCTTCCGCATCGTCAAGGGCGGCGGCGTCTTCGTCTGGCCGGTCTTCGAGAAGGTGGACATCCTCTCGCTTGAACTCCTCACCATTGATGTGATGACGCCGGAGGTTTACACCAGCAAGGGCGTGCCGGTGAAGGTGGATGGCGTCGCGCAAATCAAGATCAAGGGCGACGACGTTTCCATCGCCACCGCCGCCGAGCAGTTCCTCAGCAAGACCACCGACGAGATCAAGAACGTCGCCACGCAGACGATGGAAGGCCACCTCCGCGCCATCTTGGGCACGATGACGGTGGAGGAGATTTACCAGAACCGCGACGCCTTTGCCTCGCGCGTGCAGGAAGTCGCCGCCGGCGACATGGCCAACATGGGCCTGGGCATCGTGAGCTTCACCATCCGCGACATCCGCGACACGCAGGGCTACCTCGACGCGTTGGGCAAGCCGCGCATCGCCCAGGTCAAGCGCGACGCCCAGATCGCCCAGGCCGAGGCCGACCGCGACGCAATGATCAAGTCCTCCCAGGCCACTCAGGCCGGACAGGAAGCGAAGTTCGCCGCCGACTCGAAAATCGCCGAGGCGCAGCGCGACTACCAAAGCAACGTCGCCAGCTATCAGGCCACCGTGAACCAGAAGAAAGCCGAGTCCGACCTCGCCTACGACCTTCAGAAATACAAAACCGGCCAGCTCGTGAAGGCCGAAGAAGTGCAGGTCGAAATCATTGCCAAGCAGAAGCAGATCGAGTTGCAGCAGCAGGAAATCCTCCGCAAGCAGCGCGAACTCGAGGCCACCGTGCAAAAGCCCGCCGACGCCGAGCGCTACAAGGTCGAGACTCTCGCCAACGCGCGGAAGTTCCAGCTCGAGACCGAAGCCGCCGGTGCCGCGTCCGCGACGAAGGCGACTGGCTTTGCCAACGCCGACGTCAACAAAGCTACCGGCATCGCGGAAGCCGAGGCCAACAAGGCCAAAGGCCTTGCCCAGGCCGACATCATCATGGCACAAGGCAAGGCGAACGCCGAGGCCACCCGCCTCAAGGCCGAGGCCTTCCAGCAATACAACGAGGCCGCCGTCATCGAACTGCTCGTCAAGGTGCTCCCCGACATCGCCGGTCGCATCAGCGAACCGCTGTCCAAGATGGAAAAGATGGTCATCATCAACTCCGGCAGCGGTCCCGGCGGCGGCGCGAGCAAGCTCACCGGCGACGTCACGCAGATCATGGCCCAGCTCCCGCCACTGTTGGAAAGCCTCACCGGCATCAAGTTCGAGAAGTTGTTGCAGCAAGTGCCCGCGCTGAAGAAGGCGATGGAGAAAGACCTGCCTCCGGACGCAGGCAGTTAGTCCCTCGCCATGATCTGTCCACAGGACCGCACGCCGCTAATCCCGCACCAGCGGGATGGCGTGGAAGCTCGGAGCTGCGTCTTGTGTCATGGCCTGTGGTTTTCCCGCACCGCGCTTGAGGCGCTGGCGAGCAAGTCCCCGCAACCTCCTACCGCTGCGCCTCCGGTCCCTTCAAGCGCGACCAGTTTCATATCTCGACGCCTCACCTGCCCGGTCTGCACCGGCCTACAGTTGCAGACCCGGATGCAAGGGGACCTTGAAGGCAGCCGTTGCCGCGACTGCGGCGGCATTTGGCTGGCGAAGTCCGAAGTGGCGAAAATCCTGACTGCGCAAAAAGCCCGTCCTAGAGCGCAGGGGCCACTGGCGGGCACTACGGCAGCCGTCTCCGCAGGTGCTGGTGGTGATTTGGCAGATGGGTTGAGCGACGCCGCACCCGCAGTGGCATTGGAGGCAGGCAGCGAAGCGGGTGCTGCCGTGGGAGATTTTCTGGTCAGCTTCCTCGGTTAAGTTGAACCTGTTGCGCATGTCACCCGTGACAGCCCTCGACATCGCCCAAGCGCTGGTGCGCATCCCCAGCGTGAACCCGGACTATGACCCGGCCAGCGCGGGCGAAGGCGCGGTCACGGCGTGGATTGAAAACTGGGGCCGCGCCAACGGCTTCACCGTCTGTCGGCAGCCCGTCCTGCCGGGCCGCGAGAATGTTCTCCTCCAGATCCGCAACGGCGCGGACCACCCGCACTTCATGCTCAACGGCCACACGGACACTGTCGGCATCGGCGGCATGACCATCGCACCCTTTGGCGGCGAGGTGCGCGACGGACGTCTTTGGGGCCGGGGAGCCAGCGACATGAAAGGTCCGCTGGCGTGCATGCTCGCCACCGCGCTGAGCTTGAAGACCACGCCGTCCACTTGGCGCGGCACGCTCACCGTCGCCTGCATGGTGGACGAGGAATTTCGCTTTCGCGGCGTGACGGCGATGCTGGAACAGATGCGCGCCGAACTCGTGCCGGCGATTTGCAATCGCCGTCCAGATGTGACGCCCGCGCCAGACGGCGACTGCAAGTCGCCGGCACGGCTTCCCGACTTAGCCGTGGTGGGCGAACCCACCCGCCTCCGCGTCGTGCGCGGCTGCAAAGGTTGCCTCCGCTTTGCCATCCACGCGGTGGGCCGCGCCGCCCACAGCAGCAAGCCGCACGAAGGTCGCAGCGCCGTTGTCGCGATGGCGCACGCGATTTTGGAACTGGAGCACTTCTTCGCCACGCGACTCGTGCAGATCACCGCCCCCGGTTTCGGCACGAGCACGGGCTCCATCGGCCTCATCAACGGCGGCACCGGCGTGAACATCGTGCCGGAACGCTGCACCATCCAAGTGGACATCCGCCTGCTGCCGGGACAGGACGGACAGGTGACGCTCGCTGAAATTCAGACCCTGCTCCGTGAGCGCTGCCAGCAGTTGCCGGACGTGCAATGGCAGTTCAACGAGCCGAGCATCCTGGACCCCAGCTTTGAGTTGCCGGCGGAACATCCGCTGGTGCAAACCGCTTGCGCCGTGCTCGACCAGTCGCAGGCAGACATCGTTTTCTTTGGCTGCGATGCCAGCAAGCTCGCCGCGCGCGGAGTGCCCGTCATCGTTCTCGGCCCCGGCGACATCGCGCAGGCGCACACGGTGGATGAGTTCATCGCACTGGCTGATTTGGAGGCGGGAACGGAGGCTTACGTGCGGCTAGCGCAGGCGCTGATGCCGCTCGCATAGGACCGCAAGTCTCCGCCCCGGCGTTTAAAACGGACAAGCTCGTGCCGGTCGGTGGCCGGCGCTCCGCGATGCGGAAGGATTTCTTTGTGTTCTTTGCGCCCGCTCACCGCTAAATCCTTTCCATGCTGACACCCGACACCCGCCGTCGCGATTTCCCCGCGCTGGACTTGATGACTTACTTCAACACCGCCGCCGAGAGCATTCCCCCGCTCTGTGTGGGAGAGGCGCTGCAAACCTACTGGCACGACAAACTACGCGGCATGAAAGGCCGTGATTTTCATTTCAAGCAGGTTGAGGACTGTCGCGAAGTCGCCGCGCGCATGATCAGCTTGAAGCCCGCAGAAGTCTCCTTCTGCTCGTGCAGCTCGGAGGCTTACAACCTCCTCGCCACCGCACTGAACCTCCAGCCAGCGGATGAAGTAGTCGTCACTGACCTCGACTTCCCGGCGGGCGCAACGCCCTGGATTACCAGCGTGACGCGGCCGCAGACGCGCGTGTGGAAAGCCGCCAACGGCGAACTGCGAGTGGACGATCTCGTGCCCTTGCTCAACGAACGCACCCAGCTTGTCCAAGTCTCCCTCGTGAGCTTCTACAACGGCCACCGCCTCGCCTGGGCACCGTTCCGCGACGCGGTGCGTCGAGTGGCCCCGAACGCGCTCATCTCCGTGGACGTAACGCAGGCGCTGGGTCGCGTGGGGCTCGACTGCACGGATGCGGACTGCGTCATCAGCAGCACGCATAAATGGACCCTGGCCGTCCACGGTGGCTGCATCGTGGGCATTCCGGAACGGGCGGCTGCGCGCCTCACCACGCACGCAGGCGGCTGGTTCCACCTGCGCAATGCCTTCGAGGCCGATCGCTTCCAGCGCGCGGAGACGAAGGCCGGCGCGGCGAGCTTCTCCGTCGGAATGCCAAACTTCGCCGCCATCTACGCGCTGAACGCCGCGTTGCGCTACGTGGAGGGCGTTGGCGTTGGCGCCATCGCTCGCCATGCGGACCCGCTGGTGGCTCAGGTTCATGCGGGGTTGCAGGCCTTGGGTTTGAAACCGATGGCTCCGGCACAGCCAACGAACCCCACGGGAATACTGGCCTTTCAACACCCGAACACAGCGGGCATCAACACGGCTTTGGAGCGCGAGAACATCCACGTCATGCACCACGCGGGGCGCATCCGCGTGGCAGTGGCCGGCTACAACACGGCGGAGGATGTCGGGCGCTTGCTGGCGGTGCTCGCCACGGCGGTGAAGTAATCAGTGTTCAGGGTTCAGGGTTCAGTGTTCAGTAGGCGGGTTGTCGCTTTGGCAACGATTGGACACTGACAACTGAACCCTGTTTTTTCCTGCACATGGCCAAGCCGCCCTTCATCGAACTCCCTGATGTGGAGCCCATTCCGATCCTCTTCGAGGATCGGTCAGTCATCGCTATCGACAAGCCCGCGGGCTGGATGCTCGTGCCGCATTCGTGGCAGCGCACCGGCTGGAATCTGCAAGCGGCCATCGTCTCCTCCATTGCCGCCGGACATTTCTGGGCGCGCTCGCGGAACTTGAAGTTCCTCCGCTACGTCCATCGCCTCGACGCAGACACCAGCGGCGTGCTGCTGTTCGCGAAAAGTTTTGGCGCGGTGGAAACCATCAGTGAACTCTTTGAGACGCGACGCATGGAGAAGCGTTATCTCGCCATCGTGCATGGCAAGCCGCGCGAGGCGGAGTGGACCTGCCGCCTGCCGCTGGGGCCGGACCCGCAGGTGATTGGCCGCATCCGCGTGGATGAGCGCGAAGGCAAAGAGTGCGAGACATTCTTCCGCGTGGTGCGAACCAAGGGCGATTATGCCCTCGTGGAAGCGCAGCCGCTGACGGGGCGACAGCATCAAATCCGGGTGCATCTCCACGCTGGAGGCCATGGCATCCTCGGCGATCCGCTCTACGGCCCATCGTCACTGGAAATGCCAAATCAACGTCCGCTGCTGGCGTTGCGGTCCGTGGAGCTGGGCTACCGGGATCCCTTCACCAAACGCCCGGTGCGCATTCTCGCGCCGACAGAGCAGTGGCTTGCGGATTACGGATTTGCCGCACCAGTTCAGCCCAAGGCAGCCCCGCCGCAGACAAAACCGCCGACCCCGCGGCACCCGTAGAAAAGGCAAGCAAACCAAAGGCCGGGTAAAACAGGTCCGAGGCGTGGCGTTTACGCCGCTTCAGCGGCCGCACATTTTCAGGACAATTACCCGCTCGATCGCTGGAGCGGCCTGAAGGCCGCGACCTAGAGCGCGTCACACGCGGTCGTAAGTCCACGGTGCGCGCATTTCGCGGGCAAGCCAGTTATTGGCGGCCTTGTCGCCTACGAACTCCTCGGCGGCAGGATTCCAGTTGAGGGTCCGGCCCAAGCGCATCGCAATCACTCCGAGTTGACAGACCGTCACGGAACGATGGCCAATCTCCACATCGCAAATCGGCTGCTGCCGGGAGCGCACGCAGTCGAAGAAATTCTTCATGTGATTGTCGCTCACATAGAGGCGCTTGGCGTTGGTCGGCAGCGGCGTGGTGAGCAGGTCAGGATGGCTGGCCTCAATCTTGCCGCGCGTGACGAAAATCCAACCGCCCGTCCCCTCGAAGCGCACGCCGTGCGGCTGGGCATCCTTGTCCGTGACCGAGCCATTCCAGCCATTGCCGTGAGTGCTGCGCGTGAGTTGCGTCACGCCATTCGCGTAGGTGTAGGCGACCGCGTATTCGCTGGCCGCCGTGAAGCCGCCTGAAATCATGGGCACCAGGGACTGGCCCTCGATGCGCACCGGCCCGCTGCGTTCAAAGCCCGTGCCCCACAAGGCGATGTCGTTGTGGTGCGCGCCCCAGTCCGTCATCGTGCCACCGGAGAATTCCCAGAAATACCGGAAGGTCACATGGCATTTCTCCTTCACGTAATCGTTCTGCGGAGTCGGGCCCAGCCACATGTCCCAATCGAGCCCCTGAGGCACCGGTGACTTTTCAAAGGGGCCCTCGCGGCGACCGTGGGGCAGCCAGACGTTCACATGCTTGAGCTTGCCGACGCGTCCATTGCGCACGAGTTCGCAGGCGAGGCGGAAGTTTTTGTCACTGCGCTGCTGGCTGCCAGTCTGGAGAATGCGCCTTGAGGCGCGCACGGCCTGCACCAGCCGCTTGCCCTCGTCCACCGTCAATGTCAGCGGCTTCTCGCTGTAAATGTCCTTGCCTGCCTTGAGCGCAGCGAGGTTCACGAGCGTGTGCCAGTGGTCCGGGGTGCCGTTGACAATGGTGTGGAGGTCATCTCGTTCGAGTAGCTTGCGGAAGTCCGTGAATGGCTTCGCTTCCGGCCAAAGTTTCTGCGCCTGCGCTAGATTGGCTTCGTCCAGATCGCACACGGCTAGCATCTGCCCGTGCTGGGCGGCCTCGCGCGCCACGCCGCGCCCGCGCCCGCCGCAGCCGATGAGCGCAAGGCCGGGCCGGTCATTGGGGCCAAGCGGAGGCGTGGCGGCGTGGGTGGATTCCTCCAAGAACCATTGCGGCAACGTGGTCGCCGCCGCGACGGCAGCGGTGGTCTTCAGGAAGTGACGGCGAGTATTGAGGATTTGCATGGTGCGATTGGCAGGTCGGGTTGGCCGCTATTAACCAGCAACCCCCGGGAGGAACCAAGTGGAAATTCTGCTCCAATGGAGCCGGCATGGATGGCGTCTGCATGAGCTGCAACTCTCCGCTCCAAGAACGATGCGCCGCTCGAACCGTGAGGCGGACTACTTCTTCACGCCCTGCAGGATGATGGACTCAAAGACGTTCACCTCGTCGCCCACGATTTTCTGATGCGATTCGATGCCAGTGAAGTTCGAGTCGTCGCTCTGCATCGGCTGCCAGCGCTGGATGTCCGTGAAACCAGCCGTGCGCAAGGCAAGTTCGAGCGTTTCAGCGTCGTAAACGAAGAAATGGCCGAAATCCCAGAAGAAGTTGTTGATGACGAAGCCGGGCCGATAGCCGATGGCGTGTGGGATGTGCTTGTCCGTCGAGAGCTTGAGATACTGCTCCTTGATGGGCGTGCGCGGCGGGTCGAGGAGGCTAGTGATGCTGGCGAGGTTTGGCGTGGAGATGCGAATCTTGCCGCCGGGCTTGAGGATGCGATGCGACTCCTTGAGCATCATCTGGCCATCGGACCACCAGATATGCTCGATCATGTGCTCGCTGAACACGTAGTCAAACGCGGCATCAGCAAACGGAAACCGCCGCGTGGCGTTGAGATAGAGCTGGCGGGGCTGGCGCGTGTAGGGGTTGAAGTCCACGTTCAACCAGCCATCGAGCATGTTGTAGCCCGCACCGATCTGGAGCTTCCGCACTGGATGGGTGTCGAGATACTCGCGGATGTCGCCTTCGCGCCCGATGGACCAGAGCGCACGCCGCACGTCGAAGGGAATCTGCCGGAGGGCCTTGATGACGCCGACGAGGGCGAAGGATTGTTTCAGGAGGTCGCGCATCGGGTCAAATCCTTGGCGTTGAGTTGATCCGCGTCCAGCAAATTTCCCGTCGGCAACCGATGTCAGGGGCCTTCAGCGCGGCAACCGAACACAGAGATAAACCCAGTTGAGCAGCAGCGTGCCAGCAAGCCATCTGCGACTGGGAACGGAAGCCAGCCACCCCCTGCCCCGCAGCCATAACAGACGGGCCGGCTTCGGCTGAACTACGGCAAACCCCAGCCAGCCGAACCCCAACATCAAGCTGAGGGTCACGAGCGGGTTCCATCCCAATGCCCCGGTCAAGTCGAAACCAGCCAACGCCGCGCACGCCCGAGTGGACCCGCAAAACGGACACGGCACGTCAGTGATCTCGCGCAAAGGACACCCGGGCAGCGGCAGCTCATAATGCAACGCCAGTCGCGCCGCAAGGGCGAGACACGCCATGGCGATCAGCCCGGGCCACGACGGCCATCGCCCCAGCGGAATGGCAGCCGAGGCGGGCACTGGCGGCGGCGTGGCGTCAGTGGCTTTCATGCTGCTTCGCCTCCTGATACACCAGCAGGCTTGTGATGAAGGCCCAGCCCAGCGCCACCCCGAACACGATCAGGCCGGCAAGGCCGATGAGCAGAAATTTCAGAAACCCCGGCGGCAACTCGCCCCGGTTAAGGATGGTCATCATTGGCAACTCCCCGGAGCGCAACCACTCGGCCATAAACCAAACCCCAAAGACAAGGGAGAGCACAAAACCGCAGCTAGCCAGAACGACCTGCGCCCAACCCACACGCCGTCCCACATGCAGCGACCCGACTCCGGGCAGGCTGAGGTTCGCCACGAGACAGGCCTTGGCCCGCGCCCGATCCATGAGCGGCGGTGGTGGGCGGGACGGCGGTGTTTTCATTTGCGTGCGGCTCAATGACCGCTCAACTCGCCCAGCTTGGCTGCCGCCGTCCCTTCATCCAGCACGCACTCCGCCAATTCCCACCCTTCCGAAAATGTCTTGGCTCGCCCAGCCACAAACAAGGCGGCGGCGGCATTGAACAGCACGGCGTCCCGCTTGGCCCCGCGCTCCTCGCCCCGGAGCAGCCGCTGGATGATCGCCGCATTGGCGTGTTTGTCTCCCCCGGCAAGATCCGCCAGTGCTGCAGTTTGGAGCGGGAAAGCGCTCGGCGAAAGCCTCGACACGGCAAAGCCACGATCGTGGTAAAACTCGGCAATGGTCGTCTCGCCGAGCGTGGACAGCTCATCCAAAAATGCCGGGCCGTCCGCCCCCGGCACCTCACCGCAAACCACCATGCCCCGCCGCACTCCGAGGCTTTGCAGCACCTTTGCCATCGGTTCGCACAATTCCGGCCGCGGCACCCCGATGAGCTGGGCGCTGGGCCGCGCCGGGTTCAGCAACGGGCCGAGGAAATTAAAGATCGTGCGTTGGCCGCGCTCGGCGCAGAGCTTGCGTGCCGGAGCAATGTGCTTGAACGCCGGGTGAAACTTGGGCGCAAACAGGAAGGCAAACCGCCGGTCCCGCAGCGCCGTCGCCACCTGCTCCGGCGACAACTCAACGGACACGCCCAGCGCATCCAGCACATCCGCACTCCCGGACTGCGAGGTGATGGCGCGGTTGCCATGCTTGGCCACCGTCACGCCCGCCGCCGCACAGACCAGCGCCACGGTGGTGGAGATGTTGAAGGTGTTCAACCGGTCACCGCCAGTGCCGCACACGTCGAGAATTTCCCCCGCCCGGGTGGCCGCGTCCACCGGCACCGGCACGGAGCGGGCACGCAACTCACGGGCGAACGCCGCCAGTTCCTCCGTCGTCTCGCCTTTCTGCGCCAGTGCGGTCAGGAAGGCCGCCTTGAGCTCGGCCGCGACGGCCTCCTCCACCAGCGCACTCACGGCGGTCGTGACTTGGCTGGGTGCGAGGGCGATGCCCTGCTGAAGTTGCTGCGTGAAGTCGTTGAGCACGCCGGGAGTTTAGGCAGCGCGCCAAGGGTTCAAAGTCGAAACTCGCAACGGGGACAGTTGTAACTCGCCCAACAACGCGTTAGAACCACGGGCATGAACTTTCGCCTGACCTTCGCCTGGTTGCTGGCCGCGCTGCCCGCCATCGCTGCGGAAACCCCTCCCCCGGCCGCCCGACTGGTGGAACACCGTAAGATTTGGGACGCCGCTCCGCACAATGCGTTCACCGATCTTGTGCGCTTCAAAGACCGCTGGTATTGCGTGTTCCGCGAGGGGGCCGGTCACGTCTCGCCCGATGGTGCGGTGCGCGTGCTGACCAGCGACACTGGCTATTGGTGGGAATCCACCGCCCGGCTGGAGATGCCGGGCTTTGACCTGCGCGACCCAAAGATCACCGTCATGCCGGGCACGCCCCGGCTGATGCTGCTTGGCGGAGCAACGGTCCGCGAAGGAAACCAGCCGGCAACGGAAAACCAGTCCTTCGTCGCCATGTCCGATGACGGCAAGAAATGGGGCAAAGTCTTCTGGGTCGGCCCCACCAACCAGTGGCTGTGGCGCGTGACTTGGCACCGCAGCAACGGGATCGGCGTGGCCTATGATGTCTCCCCGGCCAGCCGCGCTGAAAAGAAATACGGCACCACGCTGCTGCTGACCAAGAACGGCGTGGATTACGATACGCTGGTCGAAAACCTCCACAGCGAAGGCGGCCCCACCGAGGCAACGGTTCGCGTTGGTCCCGATGGCGTGATGTATTGCCTCCAACGCCGCGACGGCAAACCCTCGAACACCGCCTTGCTCGGTATCAGCCGAAAACTTCCCTACGATGAATGGGAGTGGAAGGACTTGGGCAAATATTTCGGTGGACCCAACTTCATCCAAATCCCCGACGGCCGATGGATTGCCTGCGGCCGCTTGCAGAATCACGGGCCGGACAAGAAGACCAAAACCGTCGTATGTGAACTCGACGTGGAAAAGGGCGAGCTGCGCCCACTGCTCGATCTGGCTAGCAGCGGGGACAGCAGCTATCCCGGCATGGTCTGGCATGACGGCCAGTTGTGGATCAGCTATTACTCGTCCCACGAGGGGAAGACCGCGATTTACCTCGCCCGAGTGAAGCTCTGACCCCCTAGCGGCAGCTGACTCCGGGTGGTTCCGGCACGCCTCGCCGATGACCGGTAGCCGCAGGGCGACTGGACTTCCTCAACTGCCGACACATCCATTGGAAAGTCCCGGATCGCAGGAACAACCTCCGCCACCTATGCCTCACCGCTGCTTCGCCTGGCTCGTTCTGCAAGTGTTCGCCTTGCTTCCCGGCCTCTCAGGCGCGGACTGGCCGCAGTGGCGCGGGCCGAATGAAGATGGCATCACCAGCGAACGGTTGCCGGCCAAGCCTGACTTCACCCAGCTTCGCTGGCAGAAAAAAGTGGGCACCGGCTTCTCCTCGGTCGCCGTCGCCCAGGGGCGGGTCTTCACGCTCGGGCACAGCGGAGGCAAGGAGGACGGGACGGAAACACTCTGGTGCTTCAACTCCGAGACGGGTGCGGAGATCTG
This sequence comes from Akkermansia muciniphila, assembly GCA_945874145.1. Lineage (GTDB taxonomy): Bacteria > Verrucomicrobiota > Verrucomicrobiia > Limisphaerales > SXTU01 > SXTU01. The sequence goes on along the minus strand of CAMCFN010000015.1, from coordinate 20,787 downwards.
GCATCACAGTTACGCCGCGCCTCTACTCGACCGCTTTTACGAAGGCGGCCCGGGCGCGACGCCGACGGTGCGTGGCCAGCAGGTCTTCACCTACAGCAAGCACGGACGCCTGCATTGCTACGACGCCGCGACGGGAAAAGCGATCTGGCAGCGCGACATGCTCGCCGAAGCGGAACTGGATGCGCCGCCCGAGTGGGGTTTCGCCTGCTCGCCCTATTTCCTGAACGACAACACGTTGCTCATCGAAGCCGGAGCCACCTTCGCGCTCGATGCCGACACGGGAAAAGTGCGTTGGAAGGGGCAGCGCTTCACCCCGGCCTATGGCACGCCGAAAGCCTTTGTAGCGGCCGGGCGAAAGCTGGTGGCGGTTATGAAAACCGAAGGCCTGGTGGTGCTCGACGCAGGCAATGGAACCACCGTGGCCACCACCGATTGGAAGACGGCGTTCGACACCACGGCCACCACGCCCATCATTCAAGGCCAGCAGCTTTTCATCTCCACCGGCTATGATCGCGGCTGCGGGCTCTTCGAGTTGGCTGGCGACCAACTGAAGAAAACCTACGAAAACAGGCGCCTGTGCAACCACATGAACAACAGCGTGCTGATCGACGGACATCTCTACGGTTTTGATGGCACCGCACATCGCGGTCGCCCCACGGAGTTCGTGTGTCTGGATTTCGCGAGCGGTAAGGAGAAGTGGCGCGTGCCGCCCAGCACTGGGCTGGGCTGCGGCTCAGTCATGGCCACGGCGGATGGCGTGCTGGTAATTCTAAGTGAGCGCGGCGAGTTGCTCACGGCTCCCGCCAATCCCGGCGAGTTCAAGCCGACCGCCCGGCATCAAGTGCTCGGTGGGCGCTGCTGGACCGTGCCAGTGCTGGCCCATGGCCGGGTATATTGCCGCAACTCGCGCGGTGATTTGGTCTGCGTTCAGGTGAAGTGAACCAGCAGCGGGGCGAATTCACTTCAGAACTTCATCCAGCCAGGCGTAAGCCGCCTTGCGTTCCGGCTCGGGAAAGTCGTGAGGCGCATCGGGAGTGACGAGTTTTAACCGGTCGGGTGCATCGAAGAGCGCGTAAACCTCGGTGGCTTTGGCGAACGCCTTGCGCACGCCGCCAACCTCGAAGTTGCTGTCGCGAATCGGCGAGTTCGAGAAGCAGCCGCGTGGGGCAAGCGCGCCGAGGATTTCGTAGAAGTCGAAGGGCAGCTTGTCGGCGTTGTTGCCGTAAACATCCCGGATGCGCGGCATGTAACGGTCACTAGTCCAGCCGGCGACCTTGCCGCCGTAATAGTCGTGGAACGGCGTGAAGCCGCAGCTCGACACGACAGCCTTCAACCGGTCATCAAACACGGCGGTGAAAAGCGCGTTGTGGCCGCCGAGGGAATGGCCAATGACTCCGAGACGACGCGCGTCCACCTGCGGCAGGGTCTCCAGCAAATCGACTGCGCGCAGATTGTTCCAAATGGCCTTCATCGAGCCGCTGGCGTAGTGCGCTCCCTGCTTTTTGAAGTCGTAGGGATACTCACCGAAGGACGGATAATCCGGCACGAGACAGACATAGCCGCGCTCGGCCAGTTCGTGCGCGTAGTGCAAGGGCTTCAGCCCGCCAAGGCCCGCCGGCTCGTTTTTTCCAATGCTGGTGGTCTGATGCAGGCAGAGCATCGCCGGAGCTTTGCCACCAACTGGAAGGGCGTGAGGAATCAGAAGCCACCCAGTCACGCGGTCGCCCGGCTCGGGCGTGAAGCGCACCTTGCGCCGGAGATACTTGTCGGTGCGCTCCTCAGAAACGGTCTCCACGTCGAGCGGCACACGGCGCGCGGCCTCGGGCAACGGCCCCATCGCCTGCTGCATGCCGGCGCGAATGTGCGCAACGCGCTCGACCCAATCAGCCGGGGACTTCACCGGCCGGTCGTTGTCGTTCGCGTCCTTCACGACGAGCAAGTTCGAGTGGTTTTGATACGCGGCGGGCGGGCTTGGATCGAAGTGCCCGACCGGGAATCCGCTCGCATACGAAATCACGAACTCCCCACCCGGGGTGCGATAGCGCACCGCTTCGCGCCGCGCGAAGTCGCTCGGCCCAGTTCGACGCCGCGCGTCAGTGCCATCGGGCCGCAAATACTTTTCCGCCGCCGCCATGACGATGTCCGTGGTGCCGAAGAAGTGGCCCGAAGTCCTGTGAATCTTGCCGTCGAGGTCCGTCTTGCTGATGAACTTCGCCTCAACGTCGAGGCCAGTGCGTTTCATCGCTTCCACCATTTCTACCGCGTCAGCAAAAGGACAGAGCGCGTCTTCGGTGCCGTGAATCACCACGACCTTGCTCGTCGCGCCGAGCCGCTTCATTGCCGCCAGATGCGTCGGCTGGCCGAGGAAACGCAGTTCCTGCTCATCGGGCGTGAGATAATTCCGGCTGCGCGGATCACGACTCCAGCGAGCGTTCAGCGAACTGCCACCGGGCAAGTTGAACGCGACGTCATCTGAGAGTTTCTTCATGCCACACATGTCCACCACACAGGCAAACGTGCGGGGCGCGAGCTTGTTGGCCATCAGCGTGACATTCCCTCCGCCCGAGCCGCCGGTGCAGAACAGACGGTCATCGGCGAACGGTTTGCCCAACGTCGCCAGTTGGTCGCGCACCCACCACAGCGCGCGCAGCGCATCCAGTGCTTGCAGGTAGCCAAAGTCATAGGGCTCGGGCGCATCAATTGAGTCCGCCTTGCCGCTTTGTAAATAGTTCACACAGACCGCCACGACGTTGAGTCGCTGCGCCAGCACGCGCGGATCGGCCGTGCCCACGCAATCACTTCCGCCCCAGTTGTGCAGCGTGAGCATGATGCCCGTCTGCGCGGTCACGCCGGCCAGCGTTCCGCCGGGATAATGGACCAGCACGCGGACCTGACGTGGCCCGGGACGTTGCGGCCATGCCTGAGCCGGGAGCTCCGCTGTGGCATCCTTCGCGGGCAGGCCCGGCCAGTCCACCGCAACAGCTCCCCAATTCACGAGCAAGGCAGTCAGGCCAATCGCGAGCGAGCAACGTGAACTAGACAAGGACTTCATGGCGGAATAATGCCAGAAAGCTGCAGCCGGGGAAGCCGAATGCCAGCCACGCTGGGGCACTGCGATTACTCCGCTTCACTGTTCGCAAGGCCACCGACCAATCGTTTCGCCGTTATCCCCGGGGCAGTGTGCGCGGAGGCGCCAGCCGCCAGCCTTCATGGCTTCGTCAGTGGGCGGCCAGCCGCATCAAAGCTGTCCCGCAGGCTCGCCGTTAGTATGCCGCGCACATCGCCCTCGTCGTCGAACTGCCAGACCTTCACGGACGCGAAGGAAACCGTTGTCCGCTTCCACGGGGCTTCGCCCGCCCATTCTGGCAGCCAAACTCCCATGGTGAGTTGGGCGGCCATCGCCGGGACAAAGCGGATGTTCTCCGCCACCTTCTTGCCATCGATCCAGTGGTCCGCCCGGTCGCCGGTGTGGACCGCGTATTGGTCCTTGCCCAACCGCTTCAGCGGATTTCCGAGATACGTCTCGAAGGGGACTGCTTGGTCGCGAATCCACCAACACCCCTCGGCAGCCACGACTTGCGCATCGGTGATGTCTGGCAGGGGCACCAGTTTCGTGCGCCACTCCGTGGTGAAGGTGTGGTAGCCGCCATCCGCCACCAGCCCCACATCGAAAGCCTGCGTGTCCGCCCGGTTCTGCGAGAATGCATTGTAAAGGCCCTGCATAAAATACCCGCCCTTCCCCAGCTCGGGAAAATCCAGCTCAGACCAGTGCTCGTTAGCGCCGGTGCCGTAGGCTTTCAGGTGCGGATTGTAGAGCGGGACGGCGGGGACAAACTCATCCATGCGCTCCTTGGGCACGGTGACGAAGCGGTAGGCATAGGTCCAGATGGCTGGGACCGCGCCTTTGGGCCGCGCTGGATCGGCGGGGCCATCGGTCGCTTGCTTCCGCGCACCGATCTTCATCACCACCTCGAACCGGCCGGATGCGAAAAAGTCCTTTGAGATGAGGACTCCGCCCACACGCGTCCTTTTGCCAGCGAAGCCGATGATCGGGCCTTGGTAAAGATCCCCATTGGCCTGACAGACCAGCACTGGCTGCGCCCGGCCGTTCACGACCTCGCGTTCGATACGGACGTTGTCACGGGTGACGCCGTGATTGCCAGCGCCCCATCGGCTGCGTGGAGCATACCATTTGTCCGGCGCGATCGTGCCGCTTTCCCAAGCCTCGTTCAGCACCAGCCGCGCCTTTGGGGCTACAGCCGGCAAGGGCGTGCCCAGGGTGCTGACCGCCGCAACCGCAGCGGGAAGCCAACCGCCGGCCAGCATCAGCGCGCCAACAAAAGGAAGAAATTTCACAGACAAACGGGAACCAGACCGCCGCTGGACGGATCAGATGTTGAGTGCGTTCTCCGCGTCGCCGAAGCGTTCGACTCTCAACCCCATGCGGTCCATGAGGGCGAGGTGCAGTCGGCAGAGTTTGCGGTTGGTGTCCTTGCCCAGATCGAAGTGTCGGCCGCCTCGGATGGCGCCGCCACCGCCACCGGCCAAGACCACCGGCAATTGGGTGGAATCGTGGACATTACCATCCATGAGGCTGCTGGTGAGCAGCACCATGCTGTTTTGAAGCAACGAGCGCTCGCCTTCGTTGGCGGCGTGCATTTTGGCAAGAAATTCCGCCCACAGTTTCACCTGTAGTTCATTGACGCGTTGATACTGAGCCAATCTCACGAGATCCCCACCGTGGTGGGAGAGGTCGTGCATTCCCTCACTAACACCGCCAAGGCTGGCGAAGCGCATGTCTGACTGGTCGTTGTTAAGCATGAACGTGGCGACCCGGGTGCGGTCCATCTGGAAGGCGTGCAACAGAATATCGAACATCAATCGCAGATGCGCCTCGGCGTGCACAGGCAACCCGGCGGCAGGACGCTGCAGGTTCAGCGCCGTGGACTTCGGTGCCCAGCCCGGGTTGACAGCCGGAGCCGCACTGGATTTTTCCGCGCGAGCGATGCGCTGCTCCAACTCCCGCACGGAGTCCAGATACTCGTCTAGTTTCTGGCCATCCCGATAACTGAGCTTGGGCCGAAGGCTCCGAGCATCCGCCTGCACAAGATCCAGAATGCTCTTGTTCCTCACCCGTTTGCTGCCGTCGTCGAAGAGCTGATCAAATGCCTGTTGCGGAAAGATTTCCTTGGGGGCTGGCGTGGTCGGACTGCTCCAGGAGATATGGGCCGAGTAGAGCGAGGTGAAGCCAAACGAGGTAGCATATTTCGGGCGCTCCGTGCCCAGCACGATGCTGGGCACGGGCGTGGCCTTGCCCGCATGAGCGGCGATGACTTGATCCATGGAAACCCCCACCTCCACGTCCGAGGTGGTTTTCTTCACCCGCAGCCCGGAGAGCACATTCATTTTGGAACAGTGCGTGCCCTCGCTTTCGATGGAGGCGGGATTCCACAAGCCTTGGAAGACGTTGAGGTGCTGCTTGAGCGGCTCCAATGGGGTGAGCGACTTGTGGAGTCGCAGCCCGTCCAGGCCGGAACTGGCTCCCCAATGCGCCGGATTGACCCCGTTGCCCATGAAACAAACTGCCAGCCGGCGTGGGGCTTCGTGAGGACGCGGCGACGCAGCGCCGAACGCCTGAACCGACTCCAGCCACGGCAGGCCGAACAGAACGCCAGTGCCCCGGAGAAACTTGCGGCGAGAGAGGTTCATGCTTGGGACCAGGCTAAGGGATCTGGGGAACCTTCGCGACTTCGTTGCGGCGATGTAAAAACTGCCGGCTGGTAACCACTTCGCCCACCGCAGCGGAGAATCGCCCACGCTTCTGTTTCAAAGCCTGCTGCATGCCTAGCAGCAGCGCCCGGTCGCTGGGCCGGGTCTGCCGCCCCAGCGCGTATCCCAGCAGTTTGCGGCAAAACTGGGCGGTGAGCTGGGCCTCGCTGTGTCGCAGAAACCCACGCAGGCCTTCAATGCCTTGGAGCTTCGTGCCGTCCCTCAGTTCACCGGTTGTGTCAATCAGCTCCCCAGTCGAATCAGCGGTGCGGAAGCGGCCGATAGCATCGAAGTTCTCCAGCGCAAAGCCCAGTGGATCAAGCCGGTCGTGGCAAACCGCACAGGCCTGATCAGCACGATGCTGCCGCAGGCGCTCCCGCAGCGTGGCCGGCCGGAGCCCCTGTTCGTCGAGCTTGGGCACCTCTGCGGGCGGTGGCGGCACGGTGAAGCCCAGCAGCACTTGATACACATAATCGCCGCGCAGCACGGGGCTGGTGCGTTGCGGACGTGAGGTCTTTGTCAGAATCGCGCCCATCCCCAGCAAGCCACCCCGATGATACTGCGCCATCTTCACCTCCAGAAACTGCGCGCCGACGGAACCAGAAACGCCGTAGTGCCCGGCGAGGCGGTCATTGATGAAGGAATAATCGCCACTCCAAATGTCAGCCACACTGCGGTCCTCACGCACCAGATGTGTGAAGAACTCGATCGCCTCTTGCTGCATGTCCCGGCTGAGCTCGGGACTAAACTCAGGGAAGACTTTCCCGTCCACCGCCACCTGCTCCTCAAACCTGGTGAATTGGAGCCATTGCCCGGCAAACTCCCAGGCCAGCGCGGCGGCTCTCGGGTCGCGCAGCATGCGATCCGCCTGTTGCAGGATCACCGACGATTGGAGCAGCGCCCCGCTCTGAGCAACCCTGCGCAACTCCATGTCCGGCAGCGAAGCCCAGAGGAAATAACTCAGCCGCGCAGCCACCTCCCAAGCGGAGAGCACCACCTCGTCAGGAGTGGACCGGCCCACTGCGGGCAAGGTCTCAGCTCGAAAAAGGAAATGCGGTGAAACCAGCACACGCACCAAGACCTCTCGCGCAGCAGATTCCTGGTCAAGTTCACTGGCGAGACCCGCAAGGTAGAGGGCTTCGATCTCCTTTGCCTCCAAGCGCTCCAACGGCCGGCGCCAGGCATGGCTCGCGAATTCACGAAGATGTCCCAAGACCAGTTGGTCCCAGCGCTGCTGCACCGGCGGCTGAGCGCCCGGGGCACCCGCCACGAGGTTCAAGTCGAGGCGCATTTTCTGCAGCATGTCCCGTCCGGCTGCACCCACCAACTCACCCAGTTGTTCGTCGCTCAAATAGTAAACTCCCTGAGCGGGTGCGCCCCGCCGGAGGTTGGCAGCCACCTTCTCGAGACGCCTGTCAAACGACTCTGGGAAAGCCGCCCGCAACTCCATGAACTCGGCCATGGTGCGGCCAGCGGCTTCGGGCTGGCGCAACCAGAGGATCGCCACCCCTGGCATCACCTTCGTGACTTCGCGAGGGCGATCGGCATCCAAAACCAACTGCAAGGTGGCATGCCTCGCCTCGGGTTGCTTCAAGTCGATCCGGGCCTCGGCGGTAAGGCGCACGGCATTTTTTGGCAGCGGCAGGCTGAGAACTTGTGGCGCGGCCAAGACCAGCATGTTCGGTAAAACCGCCGGGCCTTGGGAATGCTTTCCCAAAGCGCTTTGCACCCGGACTCCAGCGGCAATCCGTTGCTGGATCAGCCTAGCCTCCTGCGGATCGCCAGCCTTGGCCGCCCGGTCTGCCACAAGTTGGGCCTCCAACCAATCGAGGTATTGGATGGGGCCTTGCGTGGTCTGCAATTGCAGGCCGGTGATCAGGGCAATATCGCCTCGATGGCCATCTCCGGTATCGCCGATGCAGAGAAAAGCGTTCGACTTGCCTACGACATCGGCAGTCAGCCGGTGCGCCTGATCCCGGCTGGCGTCCTGCAACCAGCGGCTCACAGAGCTGCCCGTTGGCGTGGAACTATTCCATGCCAACAGCTGCTCCCGGATGGATCTGGCCCCCTCCCTGACGGTCAAAGGCACTGTGCCGGGATGCGCCGCGTCAGGCCCGGGCAGTTCGCGCCACGCCACACGCGTCAGGTCGAGGAAGCGGGATTTGGGCTCGGTGCTGTTCACCAGCCGCCACCAGTTTTCCAAGAAAGGCCGAATCAAGCCAGCCGCCCGCGCCAACTCTGCGATGGGCTCCTTGAAATGCCGATGCTTCCAACAGGCCACCAGGTAATCGACTTCCCGCGCATCCTCCAAATCCTTGGGCAGGTGCACCGCCGCCTGCTGTTGATACCAGAGATTGATCCCCTCCACGGCCTGCGCCTTCACCTGCTCCGGGCCGCGCAAGCCGATGCGATGCGCGTGAAAGATGATGCCCGTCCCAGGCATGATCGTGGCGTGATCAGCCACCTTGCGAGCGGCATTGAAGTAGCTGTCCAACGCCGCCGGGCTGAGGAAGAGCACATCGCCGGTGTTGGAAAAACCTTCACCGCCGCCGCTATCAGCCTGAAATTCCTTCGCCAGCCGGTAATCACGCCCGGTGAGGTCGCGGAGCGTGTAGTCGTATTCCGCATTGGAAAGCCGCCGCATCGTGACCGGACCGGGGTCGCCAGACTTCGCCGCAGCGGCCGCGTCCAAGGCTGCCGTGGTCCACGTCACCAACGCCTGCTTGTCCGCAGCGGCCAGAGGCTTGGCATTGGGCGGAGGCATGTCACCACTGGCCACGGAATCGCGGACCTTCTCCCACAGTCCGAAGTCCTCGGTCGCCTTCGGATCGGCAGCCAGTCGCTTGAGATCCACCCCGCCCTTGGCCTTCGCGCTGCCGTGGCACTCGTAGCAGTGCCGGCTCAACACCTCCTTGGCCGCCACCGCCGGCTCAGCACACTTGGCCACTGTTGATAGCAGGGCGAGGCAGACTGCACCCACGCTGCATCGCAACCCAAGGGCTGAGCGCAATGCGGTAGAATTGAACACTGGCCTCGCTCGATTCATTGCGTGCAAAACCTGTTGGCGAAACCGCCTGCGGTCAAGGCATGCTCAGCCTAGTGCAGTTCGCGCGCGCCGGTCTTGAGGCCGAAGAGCTGCTTCACCTCGGCATCGGTCAGCGGACGATTGAAGACGGCCAAATCGTCCAGATGGCCAACGTAAGATGCTCCAAGCACCAGCAGCACCTGCGCCGGGTCCCAGCCAAAGGTCAAATCCCAGTTCTCAATCGTTCCCTTGAGCACACCGTTCAAGTGGAGCCGGCCGATGGGTTTCTTGGTCTTGTCGTTGATGTGCGCGAACGAGAACACCGCGTGGGTCCACGCCTCCCGCGAGAACGGCGCGCGCGTCAACTGCACCGCCGGCCGCTGCTCGGCGGTCATTTTCGCCCAGTCGAGGTTGTTCGGATTCCAGATCGGGAACAGCGGCCGGATCGCGAAGCGAAAGTGCCGCGGGGTCTCGTCTTTCGACCACTCCAGAAAGATGAACCCTTTCTTCGTGTCGTCCCCGACAATCTGCACCGGGTCGCAATAGCCGGGCTCCAAGTCCTTGTCCGGGTCCAGCCGCAGCCAGACGGACACAGCGGCGCTCCAGTCTTTGGCGTTGTAGTCCAGCATGCCCGCGCTCTTGAAAGCCGGGTTCGTCTTTCCCTTCTTGGTGAAATGCAGCCCGCCACCAAAACGCCCGGCTCCCGAGACGACTTTAAGCTCCTCGTTGGGTGCCGCCGGCACCAGTGACTTCCCCTGTCGGTAATAGCAGGCCTTTTCTCCCCGTGAGAAATCCGCGTCCAGTCCCTGATCGAAGGAAGCGTGGAAGGTTAGCGCCTTGGCCAACCCGGCCACGTCTGGGGCCGGAGCGGCAATGAGCTGGGTGAAGACCGTGGTCAGCAGCAAACAGGCAATCGAGGTTTTCATGGATTGAATGGGCGTGAGCATGCCAGTTCACATGCAACAGCTCAAGCCCGGCCAGCGGCGCGCCAAAAACACGTTGCCGAAACCGCTGCGGCTGGCGACAACTCCGCCATGTCACCGCAATCACGTGTTCGCCTGTTGTTCCCTTTGCTTTGCGCCTTGAGCCTGACCGCCGCGCAAGCCGCCGAATCCACCAATGAACCTTCCCGCGCCTTCGAGCACTTCATCAAGGCGCGCGCCGCCGAGTTGCGGGCCGGTGACAAGGCTCCTGCCACGCTGGCTGACTGGACCCAGCAGCGCACCGTGCTGCGTGAAAACCTCCGGCGGGCCTGGGGCGCGTGGCCGCAGTCCCCTGCCCCGTTGAATCCCCAATCTCACGGCGTGCTCCAGCGGGACGGCTACCGCATCGAGAAAATCACCTTCCAAACCCTCCCCGGCGTGCGCATGACCGCGAACGCCTACGTGCCCGCCCAGCCCGGCAGGCTTCCCACGGTGCTGTGCGTTCACGGCCACTGGCGCGGCGCGAAGCAGGATCCGGTCGTCCAATCCCGCTGCATCGGGCTCGCGAAGCTCGGCTACTTCGTGCTGGTGGTGGACGCCTTCGGGGCCGGGGAACGCGCCGTGGGCAAAAACCTGGGCGAGTATCACGGCGAGATGACAGCCGCCACGCTGTTCCCCGTCGGCCTGCCGCTGTCCGGCCTGCAAGTCTATGAAAACATGCGCGCGGTAGACTATCTGCTCACCCGTCCCGAGGTGGACGGCACACGGCTCGGCATCACTGGTGCCAGCGGCGGCGGCAACCAGACCATGTATGCCGGCGCGTTCGACGAACGTTTCAAGGCCGTCGTGCCCGTGTGCTCCGTCGGCAACTACCAGGCCTATCTCGGCACCGCCTGTTGCATGTGCGAGGTCGTCCCCGGCGCGCTGCGCTTCACCGAGGAGTGGGGCCTGCTGGCGATGGTTGCACCGCGCGCGCTTATGGTGATCAGCGCGACCAAGGATTCTCCGCAATTCTCCATTGCCGAGGCGAAGAAGTCCCTCGCGCTCGCCGAGCCGGTCTTTGCCCTGCACGGCCAGCCGGCGAATGTGCGCCACACCACGTTCGAGTCGCCCCACGCCTACAGCCAGCCCATGCGCGAGGCCATGTATGGCTGGATGGCCAAGCACTTGAAAGGCGAGGGCGATGGCTCCCCCGTCCCCGAGCCCAAGTTTGAAACTGAAGATCCTGAAATCCTCCGCTGCTACCCCGGCCAGACGCGGCCGGACGACTGGATGACGATTCCGAAATTTGCCGCCGCCGAGGGCCTCAAACAGTTGAAGGCCACTCCCGCGCCCACTTCGGCTGCCGCATGGGAATCACGGGCCAAAGCCGCGCGCACCGTCTTGGAGACCCAAATCTTGGGTGTCCATGTGCTGGCGTTGGAGCAGCGGAACTCAGCCAGCAGCTCGTGGGTGCAAGGTCCGGCCGGCACAGGCAGGCCCCGAGGAACCGTGCTGCTGCTCGACACCGAGAGCCCGGACCTGACGGTCGCCAACCCGCTGGCCAAGGCACTGCGCGAGGCCAACTACCAAGTCCACTCCGTGCGACTGCGCGCTGTGGGTTTGGAAGCGGTTCCGAACGACAAAATCGGCCGGGCACCCGATCACAACAGCGCGCAGTGGTCGCTTTGGCTGGGGCGCTCGATTTTGTCCCAATGGACCTACGACATCCGCGCCGCCCTGGATCAGGCCGCCCAGGCAAAGCAGTTGTTGCCCGTGACGATTGTGGCCAACGGCCCGACCGGCCTGGCAGCCATGTGCGCCGCCGCGTTGGACCCGCGCATCAAACGCGTCGTCGCCGCGAACTCGCTGGCGAGCTTCCTCACCGAGGTGCCGTATGAAAACCAGCGCTTGGGCTTGCTCGCGGCGAACATCGTGCGCGACGTGGGCGACATCCCCCAGCTCGCCGCGCTAATCGCCCCGCGCCAGCTCATCATCGCCGGAGCGGTGACTGGCGTTGGCAAGCCCTTGGATGCCGCCGCCCTGCGAGGACAATTCGCCTTCACCCAGCGCGTCTATGAACTGCAAAAGTCCAACGCTGCGCTCACGCTGCTTCCCTCGGCTTCGACCGAGGCCATCGTGCAGGCCTTGAAATGAGCGAGGTATCCCGTTCCGCGCGCCCTGTCCCTGAATGCTGAGGACTATCGGATACGCAGGTGAAGGGGGTGGCACGGGCTACCAGCCCGTGCCGTCGGGCCACTGGCCCGACGGAATGACTAGACGGCGACCTTTGGCCAGCGCAGCCCGAAACAATCTGCACCTCGCTGTCGTTCCGAGCGGCTGGTAGCCGCTCGGCACAGGCTGGTAGCCTGTGCGACCCGTCCGCTCCGGAGTTCGGGATAAATTCTTGCAGTTCAAGCGCCCGGCAAACTCTGGCCTGAAACAAAACAGCGCAGCCTGAAAGACTGCGCCGCATAATGTGAAAACTGCTGTGAGCTACTTCTTCAGCTTCGCGAGCTTCGCCACGTAAGCCTTCACCGGGGTGCCGCCGTAGCCGACTTCGCGGAACAACTCCTTGCCGGCCGCATCCAGGACGATCACGGTCGGATAACCCTCGACCTTGAAACGCTCGGCCAGCTTCTGGTTCGCCGCCTTCAGTTCGGCGGACTGGGGTTTGTTGTTGGGGAAGTCCAGTTCCACCAGCACGAGGTTGTCCTTGGCAAAGGCCGTGAACTCCGAGGCGATCAACACGGTCTTGTGGAGGTTCTTGCACGGCGGGCACCAGTCCGATCCGGTGAAATCCATGAACACCAGTTTCTTCTCCGACTTGGCCTTTTCCTGGGCCTTGGCGAAATCCGTCATCCAACCAGCCTCGGCGGCTGACAACTGAAACGCGGCAAAGCCGACGGCGAGAAGGAGGGCGAGTTTTTTCATGAAGGGCAATGGGTTGTTAATGCAGATACTTGGCACTGAAACTAATCGGGTTGCCTAAATCCGCCACACGATTTTTCCACCCACGATGGTCGCCGTGGCGCACCCCTTCAGCGTCCAGCCGTAAAAGGGGTTGTTTTGCGATTTGCTGGCGGTGTCCTTGCGCTCAAACACCCACTCGCGATCCGGATCGAGCACGGTGATGTCGGCGTCCGCGCCCACGGACAAGGTGCCCTTCTTGAGCCGCAGGAGGCGGGCGGGATTCGCGGTGTATTTCTCGATGAGGGCGGGCAGGCTGAGGCGCTTGGTGTGGTAGAGCTGCATCAGGGAAAGGGCTAATTCGTTCTCCAGCCCGGTAATCCCGAACGGCGCGTAATCAAACTCGACCTCCTTCTGAAAATCACAATGCGGAGCGTGGTCGCTGGCCAGAATTTCGAGCGTCCCGTCCGCGAGCGCCTCCAGAATCGCCTCGCGATCAGCGGCCGAGCGCAGCGGCGGGTTCATCTTGAAGTTCGTGTCATACACCGGCCAGCTCGGCCGGGGATAACCGCCGTCGTGATAGCCGAAGATGGCCTTGCCGTCCGCCGCCCAGAACTTCTCGCTGCCAGCGATGGCCGCGTCGGTGAGCGTGAAGTGGTGGCAGCAGGCCTCGCCAGAAATCGGCACGCCACGCTGTTTCGCTTCGCGCAGGAGCCGCACGCTCCCGGCGGTGCCGAGATGCTGGCAATGCACATGCGCGCCGGTGAGCTCCGCCAGCAGGATGTTCCGGGCCACGATGGCGTCCTCCCCGGCGGCCGGCCAGCCGCGCAGGCCCAGCACGGTGCTCCAGTAGCCTTCGTGCATCACCCCCTCGGTGACCAGCGCGTAGTCTTGGCAATGGTCCATGATCGGCAGGTCAAACATCTTCGCGTATTCGAGGGCGCGACGCATCAGCTCGTTGCTTTGCACGCAGTGGCCGTCATCGGTGATGGCCACCACGCCCGCACTCTTCAAGGAACCGATGGGCGCAAGCTCCTCGCCTGCGATGCCCTTGGTAATGGCCCCGGTCACATAGACGTTTACGATGGCATCCCGTGCCGCCTTCTCACGGACCAGCGCCACCTGTCCGGCGTTGTCGATGGCGGGCGTGGTGTTGGGCATACACACGACACTGGTGAAGCCTCCCCGCGCCGCCGCCTTGGTGCCCGCTGCGATGGTTTCCTTGGCCGACTGCCCCGGCTCGCGCAGGTGGACGTGTAGATCAATCAGTCCCGGGCAAACCACCTGCCCCCGGACATCCAGCTCGGTTGGCGTGTTGTCTGGCGGCAGTTTCGCGCGGGCATCCGGGCCGATGGCGGCGATTTTTCCGTCCACGACCAGCACGTCGGCCATCAGATCGAGCCCGTTGGCGGGGTCAATCACCCGGCCGCCGGAAAGAAGCAGTGAAGTCATCGGGCAGCGAGATTAACCGCGCCTGAATTGACAGGGCAAGTCCGCTCGGTAGAGTGGAGACGTTATGCGGGTGTAGCTCAATGGTAGAGCGCTAGTCTTCCAAACTAGTTACGAGGGTTCGATTCCCTTCACCCGCTCCATGCGCGAGTAGCTCAATTGGATAGAGCGTCGGTCTCCGAAGCCGAAGGTTGTGGGTTCGACCCCCGCCTCGCGCACCATGGTTTTATGGAGGTTTTACAGTAGATTGACTTTTGTGGACAGTTTGTGGACAGTCTTGGTATGGGAACAAAGACTCGCCCAGGTGCGCCCACTCCCATTCAGGTCAAACGCGGAAGCGTGACGGTGAAGATCTACACTGTTACGAACCGAGTGGGTGGCGCTTCCTACAAACAGTTCACCGTTGTGTATTACGACGGGAGCCAGCGTAAGAAAAAAACATTCGCCGACCTCCCTGCAGCCAAGCGTGAAGCCGAACTGACCGCTACTAAGCTTGCGAACGGGGAAAATCAGGTTCTTCGACTCACTTCCACCGATCGCGCAGTTTACCTCGAAGCTCTGGAACGGTTGCTCCCTTTCCAACGGCCATTAAACTTGGCGGTTCAAGAATACACCTCCGCCATCAAGCAACTGCCCGACGGTGCCACGCTCAAGGAGGCGGTGGACTTCTTTCGCCGCCGTAACCCTACCACACTAGAAAAGCGAACAGTCCGACAGGTTGCTGACGAGATGTTGGCCGCCAAGCGCAAGGCGAATCTGTCCGAAGTGCACTTGAAAGATCTGGAGTGCCGCTTGAACCGCTTCGCTGACGCCTTTCAAATGAACATAAGTGGAGTGTCCGGAAGCCTGATTCAGGCCTGGCTCGACGCCATGACCGGCAGCGGGCGGACCAAGTTGAATTATCTCCGAGTGATCGCGGCTCTGTTCAATTTTGCCATCAAGCGGAAATATCTTCCGAAGGATGCGGTTGAGGAAATCGAAGCGGTTCAGCAGGCGAAGGAGGACAGTGGCGAGATTGAGATTTTCACACCCGGTGAGATGCAGGAAATCCTGACCGCCGCCCGGCCGGAGATGGTGCCATGGATTGCCATTGGCGGTTTCGCTGGACTTCGATCAGCAGAGATTCAGAGATCGGACTGGAGTGAGGTGAATTTGACGGAAAGGCACATCGAAATCAAAGCCAGCAAGTCCAAGACGGCAGCCCGCCGGCTCGTCCCCATTACGGAGAATCTTGCGGCATGGCTTGCTCCCTACGCACAGGGAGCTGGCAAGCTCACGGAATATACCAGTTGGTGGAATCAATTTGGCAAGCTGGCGGAGGAGGTAAGCCGCTTGCGGGAGGAGCGCGGTCAGCCCTGCGAATTTGAATGGCGACACAATGCGCTACGGCATTCGTTTATTTCCTATCGTGTAGCAGACATTCAGAATGTAGCGCAGGTCGCCTTGGAAGCCGGCAACTCGCCCCAGATGGTTTTTAGGAACTACCGCCAACTCGTAACACCTGCCGCCGCGAAATCCTGGTTCGCAATCGTCCCGCCGGGAGCCAGCAAGATCGTCCCAATGGGCGCCCACTCCGCAGCGGCCTGAACGCCTCTCGCATAGGGCAAGGTGTAGTTCACGCCTTCCGGTCGCCGACACGGGCCGCACTCCCCTGCCCCGCAACAGCCCCATCCCCGGGGCTATAAACCCTTGAAGGTAAGCCTAGCTGCTCCTTCCCCGTCCCGGCCGTGATCTCCTGCCGCTGGCGGGAGCGGCTTCACAAGGGTTCACGTTGGTTGACCCACAGGAGATTATGAGTTCCCACGCCGATACTGTCCTCATCAATGAAATTGTCCCCCGCCTCCGCCACATGATCCCACACCACGTTTCCTTCGTTGGCGCGGAGGACGCCGAGGAAGTCCTGCAAGACGCGACCCTGATGGCCGCCCGCTTGCTCGCCCGCGCCCGCGCCAACGGCAAGCAGGTGACACCCGGCAACATCGCCTACTACACGATGCTGCACGTCCGCTGCGGCCGGCGCAGCCACAGTGCGAGTCGCAGCGACGCCATGGGCACGCGCACCCAGATCGTGGGCAACAGCAGGGTCACGTCACTCGCCGCGCCCATCCCGTCTGAGGAGCAATCGCTGGATGAGCCGATGACGCTCGGCGACGTACTTGCCAGTGACGCCGGGGACCCGTCGGAGACCGCCGCCCGCAACCTCGACTGGCAGGCGTTGGTCGCCACGCTGGACGCAAAGGCGCTGGCGGTCCTGCACTGCATGGCCGACGACATCCGGCTCCAGGAACTGGCGACGCGCAACGGCGTGTGTCGCACGACGGTCCAAGGCTGGCGCAACCAGCTCACGGAACTCGTGCGGACATTCATGGGCGCCGACGTGCTTCGATTGATTCAGCGCACGCCGCGCTGGCGCGAAAACCTGACCGCCATGCGCGAACAGATGGCGTGTCGGTTGGACCGCCGCGTGGCGTAAGCACCGCGAAACAAGCCATCCCGCGAGGGGTGGCTCCTTTTTAGGTGCCGGGTCCCAGCGCTCCGACTGCCGTTTCCCCGGGCTGGCCATTGGCGATTCGCGCCATCAACTCTATGGGCGGTGGCGCGGCGATGCTTGATTCCTCCGTCATGGGCGGAAGCCCGTGGTGGACGCTCCCTCACTTCGCTACCAGCCGCTTCAACTTCACCTCGGAGACTGGCTCACTTCTTCCCCGCCGGCTTCGGCTGCGCGTCGTATTCCTTCCAGAATTCCTCGGCGGTCTGGACGGGGGGCAGTGATTTATCTTGGCCGACGCTGTGGAACGGGGGCTTGCTACTTCTTCCCTGCGTCCAGCCGCTTCACCTTCACCTCAGACACCACCCAGTCGGCGGCGAAGGTGCCGAGGGCGAGGGTGCCGGGCGGGGTCTTCCAAGAGGGATGCTGGTTGAGCGAGGACACCGGGCCGGCCCAAGTGTAGAGCGGTTGGCCGTCGAGCGTGATGGTGATGGTGGCGTTGGCTCCTTCGAGGCGGACGGTCACTTCCAGGTCATGAGGCTCGGAGTCTTTCACTCGGAGTCTTTCACTTGCTTCCCCTCCAAAGAGCCGGGCAGGTCTTTGCCAAACTTGCCGTTGACCATCACCAGGCCGGTGTATTGGCCGCTGAAACCATCCAAATCAAACCCCACCATGCGGTCACCGACGGGGAGGACGACGTGGAAGACATTCTTCGGAGCAAGCTGCCGCAGCTTCACCCGCACTTGGTAGCTCGTGCCGCTCAGATCGCCGGGCAGTGGCAGGGTCGCGTATGGCTTGCCGGGGCTGAAAAGCGCGCCGTTGTCCATGCGCCAGCCGTTGCCGGTCTTCTCGACCACGGCGGGGGCGAGCGGGGCGAGGAGGTCTTCCCAGCCATCGGCACCTTTCGGCACTGGAGGTCTGATCGCGACAGGGAGGGCGGTGCGCGCTTCCTTGAGCAGCATCCGGGAGATGAGCACGTCGTGCCAGGCGCCGCCGAGGTCGGTGCCGGGTTTCGGGAGTTTTTCGGCGGCGAGCACTTCGGCGCGGGCAAGCGTGGCACGGGCTTCGGCGGTCTTGCCGAGGCGGAGTTGCGCGAGCGCAAGCAGGGCGCCAGCAGACGAACTGAAGTAAGGCGATGGGTTGCCGACCAGCGGCGTGAGCACCTCGATGGCCTTGGCAAAATCACCGCCGCGAGCATGCGCCAAGCCGTCGACCAGTCGGTAGTAGTTCGCCAATTGACTCTGCGGGTCCGTGGCGATGGCCTTGTGCGCGAGTTGCAGCGCGATGGCGTGGTCGGCCTCACCAATCGGGAGCAGCAGACAGCCCTTGCCAGTCTGCTCCATCGAGCCGGCGGAGGTGGTGTTGGCGAAGCGGGCAAGGAACTCGTGGCAGTGCGCGCGGTAGCCGGCTTCATCGCTGAGTTGCGCAAGCAGCACGGCGAACTGGAGACAGTCGTGCGTGCTATTGGGGTCGGTTTTCAACAGCGCTGCGAAGGCCCTCTTCGCCTCGGCGAAGCGGCCCGCGCGGGCGTGGTTGCTCGCGGTTTTGCGCAAAGCGGAATGATCGGTCACCTCGACGGCCGTGCGCGTCGAGCTGCTGCGCGTGAATTTCCCGAGCGGGGGCTCGGCGAGATTGAAGAGAGTCGCGCTGCCGCCATCAAACTGACGATCGGTGCTAGCGAGGCGCGTGCCGCCCGGGCTGAAGGAAAGGCGATAGGGTGCGTCCTCCGAAAGGCGAATCTCCTCGATGAGGCTGTCGTCGTCGAGGCTCCAGAGCCGCACGGCCAGGTCCGTTGAGCCGCTGGCGATCACGGGCTGCGTCGGGTGAAAGGCGAGCGCGGTGATGGGGCCGTCGTGCGCGCGGAATTCGCGGATGACCGCGAGCGTTTCCGTATCCCGGATGCGCACGCGCTTGTCCTCGCCGCCCTCGGCGAGGGTGCGTCCGTCCGGTGCGACGGCGAGCACGTCCGCGTTCGTAGGGTTGCGCACGTCGCGCAGGAGGGCGCCGGTCTTGGCATCCCACAGGAGGAGGTGCGCCTCCGCCGAGGCCTGGCCGCGGACGCCCTGCGTGCCGATGCCGGCAATGCGGTCGGCGCCCACCCAGCCGATATCGTGGATGCGGCGCAGCAGCTTCGCATCGGCCTGGCAGAGCCGCTGGCCAGAGGCAGTGTCGAACACTTCGAGGGTGTCGTTCTGAATTGAGGCGAGGCGTCGGCCGTCCGGGCTGAGTCGAATCTTCCCGACACCCTTCGTCTGCAGGGTATGCAGCAGCGCAATGCCATCGTCCGTTTTGCGGAAAATCGCAATCGCGAGGCTCCCCCTTTTCCCAAATGCGGCGACTTCCCCCACAGCATCCACAATGGTGGCAGCTTGGAATTCCGGCGGCATCGGTAGCGGCAGGTTGCTCCAGCGGCCATTGCCGCCGAGCTTCACGGGCAGGCCCGCCGCGATGAAGACATCCTCCGCGCCCCAGAAGACCGAGGACGAGGAAGGGCTGCGGAGTTTCGACGCCACCGTCCGCGTGGCGAGCGCCCACATGCGCGTCTCCGGACCGCTGATGACGGCTTCAGCGGTGAGCGGATGCATCGCCACACCTGAGATCCGTCCGGTGCCGCCCATCAGTGTTTGCAGGATCACCCCCGTGGACGTGTCCCACAAGCGCGCAACGCGACTTTCGCCAGTCAGGTTCGCTGCCGCGAGCAGTCGCCGGCCGTCGGAGCTGAGCGCCAAAACCGGGTAGCCACGCCCCGCGGTCAGCCGCTGCTCAAAAGTGATCGCGCTATCGGCGAGCTTCATGCCTCGCACCACGCCATCCTGGGATCCGACGTAGAGCACCGCGCCATCCGGCGACAGCACCAGCTCCGTGACGCCATCACGCAAGTCCAGCAGGTTCTTGACGAGCGCGCCGGTCGTGCCGTTGAGCAGACGGACTTGGCCCCTATTCGAGACGAGCACCTGGCCGTCCGGGGTGAACAGCGCGCAAATCGCGTCTTTTGTGCGCCAGAGCTCCCGGCCGCTCGCCGCGTCGTGGACGATCAATCCGCTCGCGACCTCGAGCGTCTTGGTGCCGTCGCGGCTGAAGCGCACAAAACCCACGTCCTTGGCGTCCCACTCGACGAGTGGCTTGCCGGTGGCCGTGTCGTAGATGGCGACGCCACCTGCCCCGAGCTTGCCCGCGATCAGCCGCGTGCCATCGGGCGAGAAATCGAGCGCGCGACAATAAACGTTGCGCCGCTGACGTTCCGTGCAGGTGAAATCGAAGACACGCTGACCGCTAAGTGCATCCACGAAGACGAACGTGTTGTCTGAGAGCGCGCCCGCGAAGATGCCCGGCTTCTGCGGGTGGGGGGCGACTCCCTCGAGAGTCTGGCCGTTAGGGAAAGTGAGGACCGTCTGCGAATTGTCCGCGCGCGCGCGCAAGTAGCGCCAGTCCGAGTCGCGCAAATCCTCCGGCACGCCCTCAAGCGCGGCGAGCATCGCGAGGCTGTCGAACTCCCGATACGCCGCCTCCGCGAGCGAAGTCTGCGAACGCGCGAGCGCCACCCGCGCAGCCTCGCTTTTCTCCACCGCGATGGCTTGAGCGGCCTTAGCGACAGCTTCGGAGGCTTGGGCGGCCTTACTGGCCTTGGCCGCCTCATCGGCCTTCTGGTTGGCCCGCGCTTCTGCCGCCAGTGCGGCCTGCTTCTCGGCGTTGACCTTGAACAAGAAGCCCACCGTCAGCAGCACCAGCAGCGCGGCGGCCGCCGTCAGCGCCTTGTGCCGGTGGATGAACAGGCGCACCAAGGTCAGCGCATTGGCGTTCTCCGCACTCGTCGCAAACCCGCCCTGATACGCCACGATGTCCTGTGTGAACTCCGCCACGGTCTGATACCGGCGCGTCTTGTCCCGCGTCAGCGCCTTCATCGTCACAGCGGAGAGCGCCGTGGGCACCTTCCCGTCCGGACAATGCGGCAGCGGATGAATCTTGCGCGGCTCGGTCACGGTGCCGGTGGCGGGGGCTTTGGCACGCGTGGTGGAGCTGGGCGCGTTGAAAGCCGTGGGCGGCGCGATGGTCCCGCTGCGCACCTTGGACAAAATCTCTTCCAGCGAATCGCCTTCCACCGGCGGGCGCAATGTCAGCAGCGCGTAGAGGATGCCACCCAGCGAGAAGATGTCCGAGCGGCCGTCCAGCTCGGCAATCTTGCCCTCGGCCTGCTCCGGGGACATGAAGTGCGGCGTGCCCATCACCGCGCCTTCCAGCGTGGC
>CAMCFN010000014.1 GCA_945874145.1 Akkermansia muciniphila | reverse complement strand
CGATCAGCCCCGCATTGAACTGCTGAAGGATTTGCTGGAGAAACAGGTTGGTGAGGCGCTTGGCGATTTGCTTTTTTTCATGGCCGCAGTCAAACCACCAGTCCCCTTTTGAACTCGCAGCCGTCCCCTTTTGTTCCCGCCCCGACAGGAGTTTCCGGACTTGGAACAAGAGCCCGTGCTGGCAGATCGCTCCCGCCGAGTGCCTTCGTAGCGTTGCCCACTTGCTGCTGCGGCAGGCGGACGGCGACGGCAAGCCGCCGGCACGGCTTTTAGTGATACTCCTGCACCGTCCGCACCGCGTAGCCGCTCTTTTGCAGCGCGGCGATGCCGAGGGCGGCGGCACGGGCACCGGAGAGCGTCGTCATGATGGGCGTGCCGGTGTAAACCGCCGTGGTGCGAATCTTGATTTCGTCCGCGCGCGGGGTCTGGCCGGCAGGCGTGTTGATGACGAGCTGGATTTCCTTGTTCTTGAGCAGGTCAATCGCGTTGGGTCGGCCCTCGGCCAGCTTGTAGATCCGCTGCACCTTCAGCCCGGCTTTCTCCAGCACGGACGCGGTGCCACCGGTGGCAATCAGGTCAAAGCCCAGGTCGGAAAACTGTTTCGCCACCGCCGCGACATCCTGCTTGTGCGCGTCGCTCACGCTCATGAAGACTCTCCCTTTTAGAGGCAACGGCGAATTCGCGGCCATCTGCGACTTCGCGTAAGCCACGCCAAGGTCGGCGTCGAGGCCCATGACCTCGCCGGTGGAACGCATCTCGGGCGAGAGCAAAATGTCCTGCCCGTGGAACTTGTTGAACGGGAAGACCGATTCCTTAACGGCCCAATACTTCGTCCAGATTTCCTCGGTGAAGCCGAGTTCTTTCAAGGTCTTTCCAGCCATGACCTTCGCGGCGAGCTTGGCCAGCGGCTTGCCGATGGCCTTGCTGACGAAGGGCACCGTGCGGCTCGCGCGCGGGTTGACTTCGAGGACGTAAACCATCTCGCCCTTCACGGCGTATTGCACGTTCATCAGGCCGATGACCTTCAGCTCACGCGCCATCGCGTGGGTGTAGGTGCGGATGGTGTTGATGACCGACTCGGAAAGGGTGTGCGGCGGCAGCACCATCGCGGCATCGCCGGAGTGAACGCCCGCGAACTCGATGTGCTCCAGCATCCCGCCGATGACGATGGTGCCGTCCGCCGGGTTCTCGAATTGCCCCACGTCCGTGATGCAATCCACGTCCACCTCGGTCGCGTCTTCGAGGAACTTGTCCACGAGCACGGGGCGGCCGGCGGAGATTTCCAGCGCGGCGTTGTGGTGGAAGTAATCGCGCATCTCGGCCTCGGAGAAGACGATTTGCATCGCGCGTCCTCCGAGCACGAACGAAGGCCGCACCAGCACCGGGTAAGTCAGCCGCCGCGCGATGATGACAGCTTCCTCGACGGTCGTGGCCGTGCCGTTTGGCGGCTGGGGAATCTGGAGCTTGTCCAACATCGCCGCGAAGAGCTTGCGGTCCTCAGCCACTTCAATGCTCTGTGGCGAGGTGCCGATGATGTTGACGCCGCTCTTCTGGAGGCCGAGCGCGAGGTTCAGCGGCGTCTGCCCGCCAAACTGCGCGATGGCCCCCCAGCACTGCTCCCGCTCGTAAATGTGCAGCACGTCTTCGAGCGTGAGCGGCTCGAAGAAGAGCTTGTCGCTCGTGTCGTAGTCGGTGGAAACCGTCTCCGGGTTCGAATTCACCATGATGGTTTCAAAACCATCTTCCTTGAGCGCGAACGCCGCGTGGACACAGCAGTAATCGAACTCGATGCCCTGGCCGATGCGGTTCGGCCCGCCGCCGAGAATCATCACCTTCTTTGCCGTGTTGCCCTTCACCTCGTCGTCGCCGCGGTCGTAAGTGGAATAGTAATAAGGCGTGTAAGCCTCGAACTCCGCCGCGCAGGTGTCCACGAGGCGGTAGCTGGGCACTAGGCCGATGCGCTTGCGCTCGGCGCGGACGTCGTCTTCGGTGCGACCGGTCAGATGGGCGATTTGGCGGTCGGAAAATCCGAGCGACTTGGCTTTGGCGAGTTGTTCAGCGGAGAGCGGCATGGCGCGAAAAAATTCCGGCGAAGTAAGCCGGACGACTCCGAGGCTGGCAAGCAACAATCCAACTCAAAACACCTGCACCGGGTCGCTCGCCTTCACTGGCTCGTCTTCCCACACGACGGCCTTGGTCTGCGGGTCGTAGGTGAGGATGCGGTGCTTGCTGCCGGGAACGGCGGACACGTCCTTCTTCGGAAGCCACCTGGCGAGGTCGGTCTTGTTCTGCTTGTGCTTTGGGTCGGCGGCGAGGTTGGTCCATTCGTTCGGGTCGCGGGCCATGTCGTAGAGTTCCTCGGAACCGTCGGCGTAGCGGATGTAGCGCCATTGCTCGGTGCGGATGCCGTGATTGCCTTGGTTGTGCGTGGTGATGGCGGGCCACTCGCGCGGGGCCTGCGCGTTCTTGAGTTGCGGCACAAGGCTGTGGCCTTCGAGGTCGCTGCGGGCGGGCAGGCCGGCGAGTTCGAGCAGGGTGGGGAACATGTCCAGCAACTCGGCGGGACGGCCGCACTTCGCCGTCTTGGCGATACCCGGCCCGGCGAAGATGAGCGGCACGCGCGTGCTGCGGTCCCAAAGCGTGTTCTTGCCGGTGATGCCTTTCTCGCCAAGGTGCCAGCCGTGGTCGCTCCACAAGACGATGATGGTGTCGTTCGCCCGGCCGGTGGCGTCGAGGGCGTCGAGCACGCGGCCGACCTGCGCATCCATGTAGCTGATGCACGCCAGATAGGCGCGGACCAGCGGGCGGATTTCGTTGAGCTTCTCCAACGTGAAGAGGCGCGGCTCGGGGAGCTTCCAGTGCAGATACCAGGAGAAGCGCGGCGTGTCGTCGCGGTCGCCGGGCTTGAGGGGCGGCATTTGGAGCGTTGCATCGGGATAAAGGTCAAACCACTTCTGCGGCGCGAAGCAGGGGACGTGCGGCAGACGGAAGCCGGCGCTGATGAAGAACGGTTTGTCCTTCGGCGCTTTCTGCAAGGCTTCCATCGCGGCGGTCGCAATTTTGAAGTCGCCCCCGTCCTCGTCCTTCTCGGGGAACGGCCCCCAGTCCATCGCGGGGTGCTGTGGGGGCGGAAGTTTGTTGATGCGCTGGGTTGGCTTGCCGATGCCGGGAGCGGGTCCCCATTCGTTGAACTCGGCGGCGCGATCCTTCGGCTTCACGGAGCCATCGTGGTAAATCTTGCCGCAGGTGTAAGTGAAGTAGCCCGCGCTGGTGAAAGTTTGCGGCAGCGTGACGTGTTGCTTTGTCGCATCCACATCGCGGATGCCTGGAGCGAGTCCGTAGATGCCGGTCGAGGACGGGCGCAAGCCGGTGAGCAGGCTGGAGCGCGAGGGGTTGCAAAGCGGGGCCTGGCAGTGGGCGTTGGTGAAGAGCGTGCCGCGCTTGGCGAGCCGGTCGATGTGCGGCGTCTTCACCTGCGGATGCCCGCCGAGGCAGCCGATCCAGTCGTTTTGGTCGTCAATCGCGAGGAAGAGGACATTCGGCTTCGGCGCGGCGGAGGACTGGCCACAAAGAACGCAAAGCAGCGCAGAGAGGAAGAGGGCGAGTTGTCGGCGTGTCATGCTGTGTTCAGACGCAGTGTCGCCGAACGGGAGTTACGGAGAAGGAGAAAGTTCGGCGTGCCAAACGGTGCCAGCCACTTGGCGACGCCGTTGAGGCGCGCGCGAAATCAACGGACGGCGGCTGCACGCCGCCGGCACAAGCTCACGCCAGCACCAGCGCAATCGCCGCCATCATCAGCAGCGCTCCCGCCAACCGCCAGCGCAGCACGGTCGCGCCGAGGTGCTGCTCGCGGTTGGCGAACCAGTGGCCGATCGCCCAGACCGCCAGCACGCTCCACAGGCCGCGCGAGCTGTAAATCACGTTGGCGGTCGTCGCTGCGCCGAACTGCGCGATGGTGCTCACGAAGACCACCGATTGCAGGCCGATGAACCCGCATCCGCCCAGCAGCCACGGCCACGCCGGGCGCGGAATCTCCCGAAGCGGCGCATGAAAGAACGGCACGAAGACCAAGCTGAACAACGCGGTGAAGCCCAGCATCACTGGCAGGAAGCGCCCCAGCCCCCACCCGGGTGACCACTTCTGCACGAGCACGTCAAAGATCGCGAACATCGTTGCCGAGCTGCCGGCGTAGAGAATCGTCCGGCCCACGTGGTGGTGCGGGGTGCCGTCCGTGCGGTTCAGCAGCGCGATGGCGACCGAGCTGAGCCCCGCCGCAACCCAGAGCTTCAACGACACGCCCGATGTGAGCAGGAGCGTGGTGAACACAGCCACGAGAATGATTTTCAAGCCCATCACCGGGGTGGCCACCGAGACGTCGCCGTGCTGCAAAGCCAGGAAGTTGAGGAACTGGCCTAGCAGGTAGAACACCGCGACGAGCGCGGGCTGCCACAGCAGCCCGGGGTGGTAGGTGCCACCAAACGGCAGTAGCAGCGCGAAGATGGCCGCTGAAATCAGGTTCGCGATGAAGGCTGTGCGCCAGATGCCAACGCCGAATTCCGTGGCACGCTTCGCCAGCAGCGCGCCGACGACATACAGCAGCGCGGCGAGCAGGGGCAGCAACTTGGGGAGCACTTGGTCCACCACGCGATGGAACGCGAGGCCCGCCTTGGTGCAAAGTGGAAAGTTCGGCGGGCAGGAGAGGCGGCAGCCGCAAATCGAGCGATCGCAGCGCTCCGAATCAGCGGGCTTTCAGCTTGGCGAGATAAACATCGTTGCCCCCGGCGCTTGTCACCGTGTGTGGGCCGAACTTGGCCGTGCCGCTGATGTTGCCGGACAGGTAGAGGTTGCCGTGCGCGTCGGCGACGATGGTGTAGGCGTTGTCGCCTTTGTCACCGCCACCTTGCGTGAGCCAGCGCAGCGTCCCGGCGCGGTCAAATTTCGCCACGTAAATCTCCGTGCTGCCGCTGCTGGTGAGCGGTGAGCCAGCAATCTCCGCCGTGTCGGTGAACTCGCCGGTGAGGAAGGCATTGCCTGCGCCGTCCGTGGCGACACCCAAACCATAGTCCACTCGCGGGCCGCCGCCGGTGCGCGTCCAGAGTCGCTTTCCGGTGGCGTCGAAGTGGGTGATCAGCAGGTCGCTGTCGCCGAGGCTGGCGACGGTGCGGTCGGCCAGCTTAAGCGCGCCCTTGAACATGCCGGCGGCCCAGACGTTGCCGGCGCGGTCACAGGTGAGGTCGTGAATCATCGCGTTGGTGCTGCCATGGCCCTCGGAGAGCCAGGCGACCTTGCCGTCCGGGGTGAACTTGGCGAGGAAGATGTCGCGGCCGGCGGCATTCGTAAGGGCCACGCCAGCGAGTGTTCCCACACCGCCCGTCATGCCGCCGACGTAGGCGTTGCCAGCGGCGTCCACCGTGATGCCGTGCCCGCTGCTGCGGGCGTTGCCCTCGGCGGTCCTGACCCACAGCGGCTTTCCCGCGCTGTCATAGCGGGCGCAGAATACATGCGCGCCACCTGCGGCAGTGACCTTCACGTCGCCAAATGCGCCATCGCCCACGAGCGCCCCGGTCACCAATACATGACTGGCGGAGTCCACGGCGATTCCATGGCCGTAATCGTAGCCTTTGCTGCCGGCGGTGCGGACCCACAGCAACTTGCCGTCGGGATCATACTTCGCGATGAAAATGTCGTAGTCGCCCGCGTTCGGCGCGGCCACGCCACTAAAGGTCGCGTTGGTGCTTTGATGATGACCGGTGACGTAACAGTTGCCGGCGGCGTCCGTAGCCACCCCGTAGCCCCGGTCAATGCCGCTGCCACCCGCGCTGCGGGCCCAGAGAAACTTTCCATCGGGCGAACATTTCGCGATGAAAAAATCCATGTCCCCCGCGCTGGTCAGCGTGTGCGTGCCGAACTGCGAAGTGCCCACAAACTCGCCCACGAGGAATACGTTTCCGGCTGCGTCCACGGCGACGCAGCGGGTCTTGTCATGGCCCTTGCCGCCGGCCTGCACCGCCCAGGCAAAGTTCGGCGGCGTCTCCAGCGGAGTTGCCGCATCTAAGCAGCATTCCAGCACAAGCGCGGTGACGGAGACGTTAAGAAGCTTCAGCCAAGTGCGGGCAGACATCCCGCGTTGGACGTGTGGGCCGCAGCTTCAGCTTCAAGCGCGCCTTTACAATTCAGTCCGCTTCGCAAACATTGAGTGACTTTTTCCGGGCAACCGGGAGCGGATGAAATCCAACAGCACGACAACTCAAGAGCCTCAGCAAGTTTGCGACCTCTGCGGCAGCGGACAGCACCAGGTCTTTGCCACCAAGGGCCGCGGCGGATCGAAACTGACGACGGTCATCTGCAATGAGTGCGGGATGGTCTACACGAACCCGCGGCCAACCGAGCGGGAGAACGCCGAATTTTACCACAAGAACTACTGGGGTGCTTACAAGAACCAGTCCATGCCGGACGAACGCTTCTTTCAGCGGCGGCTGCCAAAGATTCGTCCGATGCTCACTCAGCTCCGGCCTTACCTGAAGCCCGGCGTGCGGGTGCTGGAAATCGGCTGCAGCGTCGGGGCGCTACTGTGGAGCATGAAGGAAGTGGTTGGCTCAACCGGGCAGTTCACCGGCATCGAGCCGCACGGCGGTCACGCGCAGTTCGCCCGCGAGAAGAAGGGGCTCGATGTGCATAACGGCCTGTTGGAGGAGGTTTCCCACAAGCTAAAGGCGGGCAGCTTTGACCTCGTGGTGATGAACCACGTGCTGGAGCACACCGTAAGCCCCACCGCGACGCTGCTCACCATCAAGAAGCTGCTCAAGCCGCACGGGCTTTACGTGGTCGAGGTGCCGAATGCCGAGGCACCCGGCTCGCGGCTCTCGCACTTTTTCCACGTGGCGCACCACTACTGTTTCTCCCCGCGCACCCTGCAGCGGCTGGCGCAGAAGACCGGCTTCAAGGTCAAGCGCGTGGACGAACTGGAGGGTGATCTGCCCAAGACCCGGCTCAATGCGGTGTTCGAGAAGCCCGTTGCTGCCGAGGTGGACGTGCCGACCAAGTTCATCCGGGATGATCCCAACGAGCGCGCCGAGGCGCTGCGACGTTACGAACGCTGGTATTGGATCACGGCGGCCAGCTTCCGGAAGAAGATCACCCACTGGCGGCGGCAGCGGACGTAGCGCTCATTTCCACCTAGCTGGGAGCCGGTTCGCGGAGGAGTCGGGCAGCCACCGGGGTCGCTGCATGCTTTGGCCGCCAACTCCGGCTCCCTTGCTTTTGCGCAAACTTCTTTCAAACAATTCGCCCTCCCAGTCATCTTACTACCCATGCGACACTGGCTTCTCCTGCTGACCGTCATCGGCCTCCTGCCGTGCCTTGCCCCGCGCGGTTTGCAAGCTGCTCCAGCGGCCACGCAGGTTGCGCTTCAACTCGGCAGCGACTCCGCGAGGGCAGGGGCTACCGTGCTGGGCGGCTTGCGCATGACGATGAACCCGCCGTGGCACGTTTACTGGCGCAACCCCGGCGTAGGCTTCCCTCCCGCCATCCAATGGGATCTTCCGGCGGGAGTGACGGCCGGGGAAATCCAATGGCCGGTGCCGCACAAGTTCATCACGAACAGCCTCACCACCTACGAATACGCGAATGAGGTGAACCTGTTGATTCCTTTGAAGTTGGCGGCGGATCTGGCCAAGGGAACCCATACGCTGAACGCCAAGGTTTCCTGGCTGGAGTGCGTGACCGGCGGGCAATGCGTGCCGCAAAAAACCACGGTCACCGCCCGTCTCACTGTGGGCGAGGTCACGACGCCGTCGACCGTTGCCGCCCAGCTTGCCGCCGTGCAAAAGAACCTGCCCGTCGTGAAGCCGGACCTTGCCGCCACCGCCCGGTGGGAGAAGCCGGCGAGCGGCGAAACTCGTGCCTTGCTGATCGAATGGCCCACGACGGCGAAACATCCGGACTTCTTTCCCTTCACCGCCGAAGCTTTCGAGGTGGACGGCCCGACGGAGGTGGTCAGCCAGACTGGCGGCAAGGTGGTGCTGCGCAAGCAGGTCAAAAAGACCGAAGGCGACTGGCCCAAACAACTGCTGGGCCTGCTCGTCGAAGTTTCCGAAACCGGCCCCTCCACCGGCTACGAGGTCAACCTGCTCGTCAGTGATGCAGGCGTTGCCGCAGCATCCTCCACCGGCACACCGGCTCCGGCGGCTGCTGCGTCTCCCGCTGCCGCGGAAATCACCTCCTTCAGCCACGCCCTGCTCCTGGCGTTCCTCGGTGGCCTCATCCTGAACATCATGCCCTGTGTGCTGCCGGTGATTGCGTTGAAGATTTTTGGTTTCGTGAACCAGGCGAAGGAATCGCCGGCGCGGGTCCGGATGCTCGGTCTGGTCTATTGCCTCGGCGTGCTGGTGTCCTTCGTCGTGCTTGCTGGCGTCGTGATTGGGGTGCAACAGGCGGGCAAGAACGCGAGCTGGGGCATGCAATTCCAGAACCCGATCTTCCTCGTGAGCATGGTCACGCTCGTCACGCTCGTGGCGTTGAACTTGTTCGGGCTGTTTGAAGTTTCCTTGGGCAGCGGGGCCATGACTTCCGCCAGCGAGCTGGCCGGGAAGGAAGGCCCGACCGGCGCGTTCTTCAACGGCATCCTGGCCACCGCGCTCGCCACGCCCTGCACCGCGCCGCTGCTTGCCCCCGCGCTGGGGTTTGCCTTCGCGCAGCCGCCGGTGCTAATCCTCGTGCTGTTCCTCGCCATTGGTGCGGGGCTGGCGCTGCCTTACCTGCTGCTCACTCTTCAGCCAGCGTGGCTGAGGTTCCTGCCCAAGCCCGGCAACTGGATGACCCACTTCAAGCACGCGATGGGCTTTCCGATGCTTGCCACCGCCATTTGGCTGCTCTGGGTTTCCACCCGAATCTTCGGCCGCGACGGCGCGCTCTGGCTGGGCTTGTTCCTCGTCGTCCTGTCACTGGCGGTGTGGATTTGGGGCGAGTTCGTGCAGCGCGGTGGCGAACGGCGCGGACTGGCGATGGGCCTGAGCTTGCTGCTCGTGGCCGGTGCGTATGCCTATGCGCTCGAAGGCCAGCTGCACTGGCGCAACCCCGCGCCACCCGCCGAAGCCGGCAGCGTGACCAAGTCCAGCCCCGACGGGATTGACTGGCTACCGTGGAGTTTGGATGCCGTCGCCAAGGCCCGCGCCGAGGGGCGTCCTGTGCTCGTGGACTTCACGGCCGACTGGTGCTTCACCTGCAAGGCCAACCTCAAGAGCAGCCTCGAAATTCCAGAAACGCGCAAGAAGCTCAAGGAAGTGAATGCCGTGGCCCTGCTGGCGGACAACACGCTGGAAACGCCCGCCATCATCAGCGAGTTGAAGAAGTTCGGCCGCGCGGGTGTGCCCATGGTGCTGGTCTATCCCCGCGACCCGAAGGCGGAGCCGCTGCTGCTGCCGACCTTGCTTACGCCCGGGATCGTGTTGGAAGCGTTGGACAAGGCGGCGAAGTGATGCCGCTTGGTGGGAAGCGTGGCCTCGCAGGGCGCTTGCTCAATCGGCGCGTTTGATTAGCCTCGGGGCAATTCACCATGCCACGAATCCTAATCGTTGAGTGCAAACAAGAGGTCTCCACGTTCAACCCCGTGTTGAGCGGATACGATGACTTCACCATTCGCCGGGGCGACGAAATCCTCCAATACCACCGCCGCGTGCGCAGTGAGGTGGGCGGGGCCTTGAGCGTGTTCGACGCCGCTCCCGGGGTGGAATTGGTGCCCATCTACAGCGCGCACTTCATCACGTCCGGCGGAACGCTCGCGGACACCGCTTTCCAGCGCATCGCCCGCGAGCTGCTGGCCAGCGTGCAGGCGGCTCCGAAAGTGGACGGCGTTTACTTCTCGCTGCACGGGGCGATGGCCACTGAGAGCGAGGGCGATCCGGAAGGCTACTTGCTGGCGGAGCTGCGGAAGATTCTCGGCGAGCGGGTGCCGATTGTGATTTCTCTAGATCTACATGGCATTCTCACTGACCGGATGCTGGAGCACAGCGACGCGGCGGTGGCGTTTCACACCTATCCGCATGTGGACTTCTTCGGCACCGGGGCGCGGGCGGCGCGACTGTTCTTGCGCATCGTGGCGGGGGAAGTCCGGCCGGTGACAGCCAAGGTCACGGTGCCCGCACTGGTGCGCGGCGACGAGCTAATCACGGAGATCGGTTCCATCCGGCACGCGGTGAATCTGGCGAAGGAGATTGAGCAAACCCCCGGTGGGTTGTCGGCGGCCATGATGTGGGGCAATCCCTTTACCGATGTGCCGGCGCTCGCCTCGAACAGTTTCGTGGTCACGGACAACGACCCCGCGCGGGCGGAGCGTGAAGCGGTGCGCATCGCCAACTTGTTCTGGGAGCACCACCAAAAAATGCAGGTGCCGCTGACAAGTCTCGCCGATGCCGCCCGCATCACGAAGGAGAACCCGTCAGGCACTGTGGTGTTGGTGGATGCGGCGGATGCGACGAGTTCCGGCGCATCCGGCGACAGCAATGCCATCCTGCGCGCCCTGGTGGAGGCGGGTTATCAAGGCACCGCGTTGATTCCCCTGGTGGACCCGGGAGCAGTGGCGGCGGCCTTTGCGGCTGGGATTGGCCAGACCGTGCGGACCACTGTTGGCGGGGCGCTGGACTCAGCGCGGTTTACCCCACTGCCCATCGAAGGCCGGGTGCGGCTGCTGTCGGACGGCTGGTTTCACAGCGAGACGACGCGCGAACTTTGGCAGGCGGGGCGGACGGCCGTGGTGCAGGTGGGGGGCTACTCACTGGTGCTGACTAGCCGGCCGGTGAGTCTGTATGACCGCGCCTTGTTCCTCGCGCACGGGCTGGACCCGCGGCACTTCGGCGCGGTGGTGGTGAAGTCGCCGCATTGCGAGCCGCACATGTTCAAGGCCTGGGCGGCGCGCTACGTGGATGTCGATGCGCCGGGCTCCACCAGCGCGAATCTCCGCAGTCTCGGTCACACGCGATGCGTGCGCCCGATGTTTCCGTTGGATGAAACCGGCCCATTTACGCCTAAGGTCCGGCTGTTCCAACGCGGGCGCTGACTGGGCCAGTGCCGCCGCGCTCCCGTCACCGGCTCCGCCGCTGGCGCTACGGGCGGGCAGCGGACGGTTGGTCATTGAGGTCTTTGCCGCGGCGCTGGCTGAAGGGGTCGCTCTTCACGATGGCAGTGACGAGGGCGGAGAATTTGTAGTCCTGCTTGGCGGTGGCGGTGGTGATTTGGCGGAGCGCACGGCTGTCATAGTATTCCAAGCCGCGACCGAGCGCGTAGGTGAGGAGTTGCTCGGCGAGGTTGCGCGCAAAGAGTTCCTTCTTCTCCTTGAGCACCGCCTTGAGATCCGCTGGGCCGTTGAAGGATTTGCCGTCCGGCAAGGTGCCGGAGGCGTCGATCACTTCCTCGCCGTCCTTCGCGCGCCAAGCGCCGACGGCATCGAAATTTTCGAGGCCGAAGCCGAGGGCGTCCATCTGCGCGTGGCAACTTGCGCAGGCGGGGTTCGCGCGGTGCTGCTCCATTCGCTGGCGCAGTGTGCCAGTGAGTTTGCCCTGCGCTTCGAGTTCGGGGACGTTCGGCGGGGGCGGGGGCGGCGGGGTGCCGAGAAGTTGTTCGAGCACCCAGCGGCCGCGTTTCACGGGCGAGGTGCGCGTGGGGTTTGACGTCACGGTGAGCACGCTGGCTTGCGCGAGCAGGCCACCGCGCTCTTTCAGCGGGAGGGAGACGCGGGTGAAGGTGTCGCGCGCGAAGGGCTTGCCGCCGGGCAGTTTTGCCTTGGCGGTTCCGCCGATGCGGTTGCCCACGGTGTCGGTTATGCCGTAGTGGCGCGCGAGAACGTCGTTGAGGTAGGTGAAATCGCCGTCAATCAGGTCCAGCACGCTGCGGTCCTCGCTGACGATCTCGGTGAAGAACAGCTCGGTCTCGCGGAACATGGCGCGACGCAGGGCATCGTTGAAGGTGGGGAAAAGCTTCGTGTCGGGGGCGAAGGTTTGCAGGCGCTTCAATTGCAGCCATTGCAGGGCGAAGTTGTCCACCAGCGCGGTCGCCTTCTTGTCCCTGAGCATGCGCCGGACCTGCACGTCCAGGTTGGCGGTGAGTTGGCGTTTCTCAGCGAGGGCGAAAAGCTCGGCATCCGGCATCGTGCTCCACAGGAAGTAGCTGAGGCGCGAGGCCAGTTGGAACTCGTCCAGCGGGTGCGGCGTGCGAGTTTCCGGGCGATGATCCAGTTCGACGCGAAAAAGAAACTTGGGCGAGCAGAGGATGGCCGCGATCGTGCGTTGGATCCCGGCCTCCCATGGCCGTCCACTAGTGACGGTTTGCTCGACGAGTCGGGTCATCGCCTCGATCTCCTTGGCGGTGGCAGGCCGGCGGTAGGCACGCGTGAGCAGGCGGGTGAGCAGTTCGCGGGTTTGCTGGGCCGGCGGCTTGCCGGCTAGTCCCTCGGTGAGCATCAACTGACCGGCGGGGCGGGTCTCCAGCGGACCTTCGCTCGAGATGTGTTCGATGAAGAGTTTGGGCGGTTCTTCGCCGTTCGCTGGCTTGAGCACAGCGATGCCCGCCCGGCTGGCCCCAGCCACTTTGCGGAGCGGCACTTCGATGGTTTGTAGCTTGGCCGCAGTGCGAGCGGTGATTTCGAAGGTCTTCAGAATCTTCATCGGCTTCATGCCAGCCAAGCCTGCGCCCAGGAGCTGGGAGAGCTCCGCGTCACCGGACGTTTCGGCCAAGTTGCTGCCTTGAATGAACAAAGCCACTTTCACTGCGGCGGTGCCGCGCGGTTCCGCATACAGGGTGGCGCGGAGGAAAAGTTCGGCATCGTCGGTGAGTTTGAGATAGTCGCCTGCCGCAGCGAAGGGGCCAGAGGTGACTGCCTCGGTGGCGGTCGGATCCATCAGGCGGAAACGATCCTGCGGGGTTTTGGCGTTGTTGGGCTGGAGGTAGCGGCCGGAGAGGTAGCGCACCCCGGGCTTCGCCGGCTTCTCCACCATGACGCGCTGGGCGATGGTTTCAGCCGCGTCGAGGTAGCGCTCCATCAGCAACGGCGAAAGGGTGAGCACGTCGCCAATGTTGTCAAAGCCATGGCCGATGTCGTCGGCGGGGAAATTCTCCGTGGGGTTGAAGTCCACGAGCAACAGGTCGCGAACGGTATTGTGATACTCGTTCCGGTTGAGACGGCGGACCGTGACGCGGCCGGGGTCGGGCTTCATCGTGGCCTCGGCTCGCTCGAAGGCGGCCTCGACGGCGCGTGTGAACTGCTCGATTTCCGGCAAGGTTGGGCGGGCCTGCTTCTTGGGCGGCATCTCGCCGGCACCCACTTGCGTCAGCACGTTCATCCACACCTTGCGCTGCTTGAGGATGGCTTCGTCCGAGCGGGCCAGCGTCACCAGATTGAGGTCCGCCTTGGTGGTCTTGCCGCCATGACAGTCGCGGCAATACTTCTCGATGAAGGCGGCCGCGTGCTTTTGAAAATCGGGGTGCGGGCTCGCGGCGGCCAGCCCAGTGGGGGCAATGGCAAGGCTGGCCAAGGTCGCGAGTGACATTGCCACGCGCGCGAACCCGCGGCAGAAGTGAGGAGGAAAATGCGCAGGCCAAGTCATCATGATCGTGTGCAAAGACTGGTCGATGGGGGGTGGTATTCAGCGGCCGAAAGCTTGCGCTTCCGCTCGGGCAGCGCCCGCGCTAGAGTCTGGCGAAACCTGCATGAAAATTAGAGAAATCCGATGCGCCGGCCTGCGTGGCGCCACCCCTGAAGGCGGCTGGAGCAACGAGCTTCGGCCGGAAGACTGTGTCCACACGCTCATCGCCGTGCATACGGACGAAGGCTTGGTCGGATTGGGCAGCGTGTTCACCAATGACGCCCTCGTGCGCGCCGCGCTCGCCGTGCTGGAGCCGCTTTATCGCGGCGAAAACGCGCTGGAGCCGGAGCGCGTGAGCGAGAAGCTGAGTCAGCACATGTTCTGGCTGGGGCGCGGCGGCTCGATCACGCACGCGATCAGCGGCATCGACATCGCACTGTGGGATTTGCTCGGGCAGGCCACGGGGCAGCCCGTCGGACGCCTGCTCGGCGGACGTTATCGCGAGCGCGTGCAGCCTTACGCGTCGTTATTGATGGATGAGCCGGCGAAGTTGCGCGACCACTTGCTACGCGTGAAGGCGCAGGGCTTTCGCGCCTTCAAGATTGGCTGGGGTCCGTTTGGCCGACGCAACGCGGCCACCGATGAAGCCATCGTCCGCGCCGCGCGTGAGGCGGTCGGCCCGGAGAACAAGCTCATGGTGGACGCCGGCGGCAGCGATGCCTATTGGAACAACGGCTACAAGTGGGCGCTCAACACGGCCAAGATGCTGGCGGACTACGACGTGTTCTGGTTTGAGGAGGCGCTCGTGCCCGATGCGCTGGAGGACTACGCGAAGCTCCGCGAACACTCGCCGGTGCCCATTGCGAGTGGGGAGGTCTTTACCCGGCGACAAGCGTTCCAGCCGTGGCTGGAGGCGCGCGCGCTGGACATCGTGCAGCCGGACGTGACGAAGGTCGGCGGCATCAGCGAGGAACGGCGCATTGGTTGGATGGCGCAGGAGCATGGCGTGCGCTTCATCCCGCACGGCTGGAACACAGCGGTTGGCCTCGCAGCGGATCTGCATCTGGCGTCCGCGTTTCCGGGCACCGATCTGGTTGAGTATCTCACCGGTTCACCGTTCATTGATGAAATCACGGCGGGCGGCTGGCACCTTGACGCGGACGGCATGCTGGCGATTCCCACGCGGCCCGGGCTGGGTTTGACCCTCGACCGAGACGCCGTTCGGAAATACACGCGCGGTGAGCCGTTGCTGGATTGAGCGGCAGAGCTTCCGGGCAGACCCGACGACGCTGGTCGGGCGCGACAAGGCAAGTTAACAAAGCAAAACGCGGAGGAATTAACCTCCGCGCTTTCGTTGGGCCGAACGTTGAAAGATGGAATCAGTGATGATGTTCGTCGCTCGGCGGCAGGCAGCCCACCTTGCCGATAAACGCCAGCAGGCCCACCACGGAAACAGCCAACGGCAGCCAAGAGGCTTTGGTGGGGTGGACTGTCATGTAAACGCCCCAGCCGAGAAACACGGAGATCAGCAACCAAACGAACAGAGCTTTGAAAAAGTTCATGGGCGAGGAGATTAACGGCTCGAGCATTTCTGGCAAGCGCCAGCTTCAAACTGCCTGGTAAATGAAGCGCGACGTTTACGTCGCTTCACTATCCGTGCGCACATCGGGCAACTGTTTGCCAGCGGTTACTCGAACGCTGAAGCGGCCGGAAGGCCGCGCGGCATCAGGGAACCGGCACCGCGTTGGTGGCGGGTTCCTGAAAGCGGATGACCACCTCGCCGGGCTTGGCGTAGCCGAGTTTCTCACGCGCCAGTCGTTCCACGGCCTTGGGGTCGGAGCGTTGGGCGTCGAGTGTGGCCTTCAGTTGGCGGCCGGTTTCCTCCTCGCGTTGGATCTGGGTTTCCAACTCAAGATTCTTCTGGCGCATGCGCTCGTTCTGCTGAATGAGCGGGACACAGAGGAAGCCGATGCCAACGGCCACGGCGGCGACTAAGAGAACCAAGACAGCCCGGGTGAGCTTGTCCCAAATGCCAAGATCGACACTTTCTTCCTTCATCGCGTGGCCGCAGTAGAACAAATGCCCCGGAGGAACGGAAGGGGAATTTGGCGCTTGATCTGCCTCAGCGCCAGACGCGCTTCCAGCCACTGAGTTTGCCGTCAGCAGCAAAGGTGAGCCGTAGGATTTGATCAAAGCCACGCACGCCTTCAGTGCGCAGCACGCGCCCGTCCGGGAAGGTGTGGAAGCTGGGCTCGCTCCGGCCGCGCACGAAGATCCAGTCAGCCACTCGCGTGTTGTCGGTCAGCTTGGCGCTCTTCTCGGGTGGGCCGAGTTCGCGCACGGCCTCATCGAAGTTGAGTTTTCCCACGCGCGCGTCCCAGTCCACCTTCGGTGGCGTCGTGCAACTCGTGAACAGGATTAGGACCAGCGCGGCGAGGATTGGTTTCATAGGTAAAGACTATGCCCGGGGATGCGCGGCCGCGTAGGCCAGCTTGAGCCGCTCGGTCGTGACGTGGGTATAGGCCTGGGTGGTGGCCAGGTTCCGATGCCCCAGCAGTTCCTGCACGCTGCGCAGGTCGGCCCCGTGGTCGAGCAAGTGCGTCGCGAAGCTGTGCCGGAGCTTGTGCGGGCTGAGTCGGGGATCAAGTCTGGCGGCGAGGAGGTAGCGTTTGAGGCGCTGTTGCACTTGGGCGGGACGGATGGGTTTGGCGCCCTCGGCGGTGGCGCGGAAGATCGGCTCATCCTCTTTGGGGGCACTGGGCAATGCCTTCCAGTAGTGGAGGATCGCCCGCAACGCGGGTTGCCCGATGGGCACTTGGCGCTCTTTCTTGCCTTTGCCGCGCACGCGGAGAAGTCGCTCCGTCTGGCACAAATCCCCAACGCGCAGGCCGCAGACTTCACTGATGCGCAGGCCGCTGGAGTAGATGGTTTCCAGCACGGCCCCATCGCGGAGAAAACCCACCTTCGCGCCAGGTTGGTCGCTGGTTTTGCCTGCGCGTTCAAACTCGCGGAGGGGCGCTTCCAGCAGGAGCTTGGCTTGCGCTACGGTGACGAATTTCGGCAGGCGCTTCTCTGGCTTCGGCAGGGTGAGATTGCGGATGGGGGAGGTGCTGACGTGCCCCCGGCGGATGAGAAATCTGTAGAACGTGCGCAACGCACTGAAGGTCAGGTGAATCGTGGCGCGATTGAACTGTTTGCGGCTGAGGTGCCGCAGGAAGTGGCGGAAATCCTCGCGCTGTAAGCGGGTCCAATCCACCAGAATCTGCCGCTCGGCAAAATGCCACCGCTGGAACTCAACCACCGCCGTCTGATAATTCCGCTGCGTGTATTCCGAGGCCCCGCGATCCGTGGCGAGATGCGCGAGAAACTCCCCGGCCCAAGGGTCTGCTGGCAGTTCCGGCGCGGTCATGGGGAAACCCTAAAGCAGAATCCGTTTGATTGCGAGCGTTGGCACCCCGCTGTTACAGACGACCCACTTGCGTTCCAAACTTAGGACGGCCGGTAGTGGTTGCCCTGGGCGAGTTCGTAGGGCTGCTCGGTGGCGAGGAAGGCGGCCTCGTTGGTGATCAGGAGGGCGAGGGCGGCCCAGGTGTCCCAGGACTTGAAGGGGGTGGCGCTGTCGGGCGGGTTGGGCAGGCTGGTCCAGAGGGCGGAGATGGCCCTCATGCGGTCGCGCGTCTCGGCGGCGATGCGGTCGTCCACGGGGAGGCGTGCGATGGCCTTGGAGCTGTCGGTGTCCTTGCGGTAGCGGCTGACCATGATGGGATAGACCTGCACGCAGAGGGTGTGGCCGGCGGTGATGGCCTCGTCCCACTCGCCGCTGGCGAGGTTGCGCACGCTGAGCTTGGTCTGGAAGTCATCGCGCACGGTGATGCCATCCGTGATGTCGGTCTGCACCAGCGCGGGGGTGCGGCCATCGGGGCGGTGAGTGCCATCGCGGCCTTCATGTAGCGCATCTGAAGCGGCCCGCCGGCCAAGCTGGAGGAGGCCCGCCAGTCCATGTGCTGCGGCTGGTGCTTGCGCACACAGCCGCGCGCCTCGCCGAGCTGCGTTACGCTTTCGACTTCGCCGCGTTCTCCTCGCTGAGGTTCGCTTCCTGCCGCGTCAGCGCGAGGAAGGAGTGTTCGAGCACGCCATCCGAACCGCTTTGCTGCCGCAGTTCATCGCGCGTGCCCACCGCCACGAAGCGGCCTTGGTGGATGATGCCGATGCGGTCGGCCATTTCCTCGGCGACACTGAGCTGGTGGGTGGAGAGAAAGACGGTCATCCCCTTCAAGGAGCGTTCCTTGAGGATGTCCTTCACCACGCGCGCGTGGTGCGGATCGAGGCCGACCATCGGCTCATCGATCACAAAGACTTCGGGGTCATGCAGCAGCGCGGCGGCGATGGCGACCCGCTGCCGGGTGCCGTGCGAGAGGCCTTCGACGGACTTGCGCAGATAAGGCTCCAGATTGAAACGCGGGATCAGCTCGCGCGACGCGGCCTCAATGCGGTCGTCCGCCATCTGAAACAACTGGCCGATGAAGCGGAAGAACTCCCACGGGGTGAGCTTTTCGTAGAGGAACGGAAAGTCCGGCACGTAGGCCAGCCGGCGGCGGACCTCCAAGGGTTCGGTCTGCACATCATGGCCGGCCACACGGACCTGTCCGGCGCTGGGTTTGATGAGCCCGGTGATCATTTTGATGGTCGTGGTCTTGCCGGCGGCGTTGGGGCCCAGCACGGCGAAGAATTCGCCCCGGTTCACCGTGAGCGTCACGTCATTGACGGCGGTGAGCTCGCCGAAGCGCTTGGTGAGATTGATGAGTTCGAT
Organism: Akkermansia muciniphila; assembly: GCA_945874145.1. GTDB lineage: Bacteria > Verrucomicrobiota > Verrucomicrobiia > Limisphaerales > SXTU01 > SXTU01. The sequence continues at coordinate 53,014 of CAMCFN010000014.1, read as the reverse complement.
CATGGGTGGCGGCTACAAGGCGGGATGAGCGTGAGCTTTTGGAGACCGTTTCGCCTCGTGCGTTCGTTCACAGCAGGAGCATTCGGGTGTTCTGGAGGACGATCTCGTTGGGCAATTGCACCCGCAGAATTTCCCCGACGCGGCTGATGTAGATGGTGACTTGATGCTTCTCCAGCCAGCGAGTTTGCAGCCGGTAGCAGCGCAACTTGGCCTGGCCAATCTTGATCCAGTCGAGCCGTGAATCCCACTGAAGCCCCAGCGAGAGGCGCTGCAAGGCGGGCAAGGCGGCCAGCTCCGGGGGCGCGCTTTCGCCGACTCCGCCACCAAGCAGCCCACCGGTGAGCAGCCCCAGCGGCACCGGGCCGGCGACTTCCTGCAACAGCTTCACGGGGTCGCGCAGTTGCGCGAAGGTGAAGGTGCGGCTGATAGTCTCCTCGCCTTGTTGAAAGCGCACGGAGACCGTCTCGTTCGTGGCGGCGGCGCTGACCTCCAGGCTCATCGGGCGCTGGTTCAGTTGCACGTTGAAGGACTGCCATTGGTGGTTGGTGGTGAACGAGCTGTTCATCGTGAACCGGATGCGCCGCCGGTCCGCGCCGAGATCGAAGCGACCGTCGAGGATGTCGATGGTGTAACCACCGACGCGGCGCACCATGCCTTCCTCCAAGTTCGCGTTGGTGTTGGTGCTGGCCAGCTCACCGGCGTTCGCAGACCAACGGAGATGGCCGACCTTCCGCTTCTGGTGGAAGACTTCGAGGTGGGAGTCATCCGGGGCGCGCAGCACTTTTTCCCACACTGCGGCCAACGGCACCGGCGTGCCCTCGCCCTCACCCCGGAACTCGGAGCGCCAGAGCAGCACGTTCATGGTGATCCAGAACGCCGTGAGCGCAAGCAAACCGAGCGATTTCAGCATGGTGGGCGCGGTTGACCGGCGGGCTTCATGGGGCGGGGACGGTGAGGCTCTGCCCAATTTTGAGGCGCTTGGGATCAAGTCCGGGATTAACTGCCTGAAGCGCCTCCAGCTTCACATTGTGCTGCCGGGCGATGGTCGCGGGAGTGTCGCCGGACTTCACCACATGCGTGCGGCTGGGGGCAGCTTTCACGGTCTTGGGCGGCTCCGCTGGAGCGGGCGGGGCGGCCGGCGGAAGCAGGGCGGCATTGGCGGCCAGCGGCCCGCGCGGGACCGGTGGGGGGATGGTTTTGGCTGGGGCCGACACGCTGGCGAGCGCGGGAGCTGGCGCGTTGCTGCCCCGCGCTGGGGCTTGGGCAGAGAGCACTTCCACCTGCCGCCGGAGCTGGTGATTCTCCAGCCCCAGCCGCTCCACCTCCGTCTTAAGTTTGTCCAATTCTTTCTGCACCGAGGGGGCGCCGGGAGCGATTAGGAAGAGCTTGGCCAGCTCCATCTTGCAGTTGCTCGCCCGCTGGCGGACGATCTCGGCGCGGTCCGAGGACGGGCGCATTTTCAGGAACCGCTCGAAGTGGTAGACGGCGGTCGCGGGATCGTTGAGTGGCTGTTCGTAGAGCAGGCCCAGTTCAAAGTGGGCGAAGGCGGAACGCGGATTGGCTTCGAGGGCCTTTTCAAAGGCGGCGGCGGCATTCTTGAACTCCCCGGCCTTGCGTAGCTCCTGCCCGTGGAGGAAATGCGGTTCGCGTTGCTCGTCCTGGCTGGCGTCCCGCGTGGGGATGCACCCCGCCGCGAACAGCAGCAGGAGCCCGCACCACCCGAGGCCTCGGCCCAACGGAAACATCATGGCGGCCAGCGTAAGGGAAAGTTTCCGGCGCGTGCAATCACGGGTTGCCGAAGTTTGGGCCAGACGCCGCTTTGAGTGGCCTTACCCGGCCCCCTCGTCTCGGTGGGTTACTGGTTGACGAGCAGCACGGACTTCTTGTCAGCACTGAGGACGTATTTCTTTCCCGTCGGCGCGGTGGGTAGTCGCTGCAAGAAGCCCGCCTGCACCAAGTCCTCCAAGGTGGCCGGATCCTTCAACTGGCCCATGACGTGTGCGCGCACGGCTTCGTTCAGCGCCTTCAGGTCGGCTTCAGGATTAGGAGGCGCGGCGGGCACGGCCGGCAAGGCGTCCGCCCCGGCGGGCTTCCGCTTGCAGGCCGCAAGCGGAAGCGTGAACAGGAGGGCGCAAACCAGGAGGCGGTTCATGGCGGGGAGCTCACTTCTTAGCCGGGACCGGCGCGGCGGCTCCGGGCATCACGGCATCCGTCCACTTGTCCGTGCGGAAGGGCGAGGCGGGGAGGCCAGCGGCGTTGGCCAGGTTCGGCTCGGCGATTTGATTCCAACCGAAGCGCACGGCGGCGGGCTTGGCCACGCCTTCCGCGCTCACAGTGACGGTGGTGCCGTTCACCTCAGCCTTCGCCTCGACGAATTTCTTGTCTTCGCCCGCGATGGTGAACCAAGTCAGGGGCTGGCCGTTGAGGGATTTGAGGCCGCCCTCGGCGTGCTTGAAGGAGACGGTGGCCTTGTTGCCCTCGACCTTGAGCGTATCGAAGAGCGGGCTGGCGTAGCTGGTGACGGGCTTGTTGTAGGTCTTCGCCAAGGCCCAGAGCGCGAGGCGGTGGCCGACGGTTTGTTTGTCCGGCGGGTGGATGTTGCCCACGGTGCTGACGTCAGTGGTCACGGCCATGCCGGTGTTCGGGATGGAGAGCGTAGCGGTCTGGGCTTCCCAGATGCCGGGCAAGGCCTCAGCGCGCGGGGCACCGTAGTTGTAGGGCGCGAGTTGGACGAAGAGGAACGGGAACTCACCTTGGTTCCACAGCGTGCGCCAGCCGTTGATGAGCGCCTTCTTCTTCTCGAAATAGAGCATGCCTTCACCGTTGTTGGATTCACCCTGATACCACAGCGCGCCCTTGATGGCGTAGGGGATGAGCGGGTGGACCATCGCATTGTAGATGGAGAGGGGGGAGCTGCTGCTGACGTTCAGCACGGGCTTGCCATCCTTGTCGAGGACCGCGCGCTGCTTGGGTTTGCCCTTGTCGTCGAGGACGGGCTTGGTCATGGGGCGGCCGGCTTTGTCGAGCACGGCCTTGCCCGCGGCGTCCCGCACGGGCTGGGTTTCGGCAATGATCTGAGGCGACCGCGCGGGGAAGCTCGCAAGCTTGTCGGCGAAGTCCGCCTTGAGCGCGGGCACGGACTGGAAGCCGACGGGCGGAGTCCACGGCTCAATGCGCGTGCCGCCCCAGTTGCAGCCGATGAGGCCGATGGGCACGTCCAGCTCCTTCTGGATTTCACGCGCAAAGAAGTAACCCACGGCGGTGAAGCCGCCCACGGTGTTGGTCGCGGTGAGCTGCCACCCTCCGGAGGTCTTCACCTCGGTCTGCGGCTCGGTGGCCGTGACGTGCGGCACCTTGAAGTGGCGGATGCGCGGATTGTTCGCGGCGGCAATTTCCTCTTTCGCATTCTTCGAGGCGGCGACGCTCCACTCCATGTTTGACTGGCCGGAGCAGAACCACACTTCGCCGACGACCACGTCGCTGAACTCGACCTTGTTCTTGCCGCTGACGGTGAACTTTGCGCCGGTGGCAATGGCCTTCAAGGGAGTGAGCGCGACCGCCCACTTACCACCTTTCGCAGTGGTTTCAGCCTTTTGACCGGCAAATTCGACGGTGACTTTTTCACCCTCATCCGCCCAGCCCCAGACGGGGACTTTCTGGTCACGCTGGAGGACCATGCGGTCGCTGAAGATGACCGGCAGCTTCACGTCCGCGTAGGCGGACACGGCGGTCAAGGCGGCGAGCATCGCAAAGGGCTGGGTGAAGCGGGGCAGACCGAGGTGTTGTTTCATGCGCATCGGCTGACGAATGGGCCGGGCTTTTCTTCATGCCGCGCTGCGCTTCAACTCTTGTGCTTGAGTCGCCTTGGTGTCGTTCGTATATGATGCGCCACCGCGGCGCGCTGAATGCCGTCGCGCTTGAACCAACGAACATGAAGAAATCCAAGATGCGCGCGGTGGGCGTGGTGCCGGCTCAACGACAGGTCGCCCAGCTCGAACACGATCACCCCGAGCTTTCCCAACCCGCACACATCAAGGTCCGCACGCTGGATGTGGGTATCTGCGGCACCGACCGCGAGATTTGCACGTTCGTCTATGGTGCGCCGCCAGTCGGCTCCGATTACCTCGTGCTCGGTCATGAAGCCCTCGGGGAAGTCGTCGAAGTCGGCACCGGGGTGAAACACATCAAGGTCGGGGATCTCGTCGTGCCCTCCGTGCGCCGTCCGTGCCCGGACCCGGAATGCCGTCCCTGCCGGGTGGACCGCCAAGATTTCTGCGCCACCTGGAAGTTCAACGAACGCGGCATCAACCAACACCACGGCTACATGACGGAGTTCTTCGTGGACGACGAAAAAAACTTCGTGCTCGTGCCGAAGGAGCTGCGCGACTTCGCCGTGCTGGCCGAGCCGCTCACCATCGCGGAGAAAGGCTTGGCGCAGGTCTGGAAGATTCAATCCCGCCTCCCGTGGGCGTGTGAAGAGCCCGGTCAACCCAAAGGCAAGGGCCTGCGCGCCGTTGTCCTCGGGGCTGGCCCCATCGGCATCCTCGGCGCGATGACCTGCGTGCTCAACGGCTTCGACACCTACGTCTATTCGCGCTCGCCGAAGCCGAATGACAAGGCCGCACTCGTCGAGTCCTTCGGCGCGAAATACATCTCCATTGCGGAATGCACGCCCGCGCAGCTCGCCGAGCGCGTCGGAAACATCGACCTCGTTTATGAGGCGGTTGGCGTGTCAAAGACGTCGTTCGAGGTGATGATGCACCTGGGACTGAACGGCGTGTTTGTCTTCACCGGCATTCCCGCACCCGAGGGCCACATCCAGGTCGAGGGCAACCAGCTCATGCGCAATCTGGTGCTGAAAAACCAGGTCATCGTCGGCACCGTGAACGCGGACAAGGCCGCGTTCCAAGCCGCCATCCGCGACTTGGGCGAGTTCAACAATCGGTGGCCACACGCGCTGGAGAAGGTCATCTCCGCCCGCCATCCGGTGGAAAATTTTCGCGAGCTGCTCACCGGCAAGGCCGCTGGCATCAAGAACGTCATCGCCTTTGGAAAGTAGAGCGGAGCAGCGTGAAGTCGCGGTGGCCATGGCCAAGGTAGCCTTCGACTGGTCGCGCCACTTGTTCGGTTGAATCGGGCTGCCGCTTGCGTCATGCTCCGTTCATGCTCCGCACCGCACTCTTCGCCACCGTTCTTGGGCTGGCGGTTTTTCCCGCCGCCGCCTTCGCTGCTGATGCGCCCACGAAACCGGACGCCAAGCCCAAGCCCGTCGAGCCGGCGCGCCCGCCCTCGCAGACGAACGTTGCTTACGGCCCGCATGAGCGGCAGGTGTTGGATTTCTACAAGGCCGAGTCGGACAAGCCCACGCCGGTGCTGTTCTTCATCCACGGTGGCGGTTGGGTGACCGGGGACAAGAAGAACCCCGGCAGTCTGGCGGCCTGCCTGAAGGCGGGCATTTCCGTGATCTCGATCAACTATCGTTACTCTTGGCAGGCCCACCTCGCGGGCGTGAAGCCGCCGGTGCAGTGGCCGTTGCAGGACGCGGCGCGCGCGCTGCAGTTCGTGCGCAGCAAGGCGGTGGAGTGGAATCTGGACAAACAACGCATCGGGGCCAGCGGCGGGTCAGCGGGAGCGTGCTCCAGCTTGTATCTCGCCTTTCACGCCGACATGGCCGACCCGAAAAGCAGCGACCCCGTGGCCCGTGAATCCACCCGACTGTGGTGCGCGGCGGTGAGCGGGGCGCAAACTTCGCTCGACCCGTTGCAGTTGAAGGAGTGGACGCCCAACAGTCGCTACGGCGGCCATGCGTTTGGCTTCATGGACCCGAACGATCTCAAGACCCGCGACACGCGTTTCGCCGAGTTTCTGGGCAAACGCGAGGAGATGCTGCCGTGGATCAAGCAATACTCGCCCATCGAGCATGTGACGACCGATGATCCTCCGGTGTATCTGCACTATTCCGCCGCGCCCGCGCTGGGGCAGGAGCAGCGGGACCCAACACACACGGCGAACTACGGAGTGAAGCTTCAGGAGAAGTGCCGAAGCTTGGGGGTGAAGTGCGAGTTGGTCTATCCCGGTGCGCCTGAGGTGAAGCATCCGCAAATCCACGACTTCCTCATCGCAACGCTCAAGGCACCGGTGAAGTGAACGCCGGTCAGCCCGGCTTCACGGCGGTCACGATGCTGCGATCCGCTGCGGTGGGTGTGTGCTTCAGGTCACGGAAGCCGATTTGCGCGAATAGCTCCGCCAGTTCACCCAGCGAGTAGCATTTCCCCTCCGTCGAGTGCATGAGGATGACGGAGTATTCAGCCACGGGGAGCGGGCCCGTCTTGTCCGCGTTGAGGTGCATGTCGTGGATGACGAGCAATCCGCCGGGCGGTAGGGCGGCAAAGGACTTTTCCAACAACCGCTTTACCACGGGCGTGTCCCAGTCGTGCAGCACGTTGGAAAACAGATGGACATCGAAGCCCGTCGGCAGGTCGGCGTGAAACATGTCGCCTGCCTGCACCGAAACCTGGCCGGCTTGGCCGCGTTCGGCAATGAGCTGTGCCGCGACCTGATCCACCGGAGATTTCTCGAACACCGTCGCCCGCAGGTGCGGATGCGCTGCCGTGATCGCGCAGGCATAGATGCCGGAGCCGCCGGCGATGTCCAGCAGCCGACTACGGCCGCCCAAGTCTAGCGCCTTGGCCACCGCGCGGCCGAGGTAGATGCCCCGGCAGTCCATGGCTGCGGTGAAGCGCTGCGCGAAGTCCGGCTCTTCCATGGCCTTGGACCATTCCTTCTCGGTCTTCGAGCTGCCCCAGTTGGCGGGCTTGTCGGTGCGGAGAACTTTCAGCATGTCGAGGGTCACGGGCCGGTCCTTGAGCGAGCCGAAGTAGGGGCCGAGAAACCACGGCGAACCTTGCACGAGGTGCTCGCGAGCGACCTCGGTGACGTGGTGAACGCCCTTCTCCTCGCGGACAAAGCCGTTGGCCTTGAACAACGTCAGCATCACGTCCACTGGCCGGGCTGCGAGTTGCAACTCACGGCAAATCGTCGGGGCGTCCGATGGGTGTGCGGCGAGCCAAGTGAAGAAGTCGAGGTGGACGACGGCGGCGTTGAGCAGGTCCACGGCGTAAATACCGTCGCGGTAGCGATAGATGCGCAGCGGGTCGGCCGATGGATCGCGGGTCAAGTCGAGCATGGAAGAATGCTGCGGGAGCCGGGGCGTGGGGCAAAGGGAAAACTCTGTGCAGGGGACACGCTTGTCCCCCATGACGATGCGTTGACCCCAATCTATGCACGGCGGACAGGAGTGTCCGCGTCACGCGGCTTCGGCATTGGCAAACCCGCGGCCCCTGCCTAAGTTGCCGCCATGTCTTTGAACCGCCGCCGTTTCTTTACGCGCTCCGGCTTGCTGGCCGCCGCAACCGCCGCTGCGCCCGCCGTTGTTGACGCCGCTGAACCGGGCAACGCCAAGCCCGGCCAAAAGCCCCGTCACATCATCCACCTGGTCGCCGACGGAATGGCGATGGCCACCCTCTCGATGGCGGACCACCTTTCGCGCGCGGTGCGCGGGCGCGGGCTGTCGTGGATGAACCTCTACAATCAGCCCGGCACCGTGGGTTCGCTCATGGACGTGCGTTCGTTGAACTCCATTGTGACCGACTCTTCCGCGTCGTCCTGCGCGTGGGGCAGCGGTTCGCGCATCGTCAACGGCACGGTTAACATCTTGCCTGACGGCACGGTTCTGACGCCGCTTTACACGCTCTTCGGCCAGCAGGGCTGGAAGCGTGCGCTCGTCACCACCACGGAAATCACGCACGCCACGCCGGCCGGTTTCGCGGCCAGCGGGCTTAAGCGCGAGGCGGCCGAGGGCATCGCCGTGCAATACATGGAACGCGGCGTCGAAGTGCTCCTTGGCGGTGGCCAGAAGTATTTCGATGCCGCCCGGCGCAAGGACAAGCGCGCCTTGCTGCCGGACTATCAAGCTGCTGGCTATCAGGTCTTCAAAACCGCGAAGGAGTTCGCCGCCGCGAAGAACGATGGCAAATGGCTCGGCATTTTCTCCAACAGTCACCTGCCATTTACCGTGGACTGGAACCACGACGCGAAGAATCGCGAGACTGTCCCGCACCTCGCCGAGCTGACCCGCAAGGCGCTGGCAAAGCTGGAGAACGAAAGTCACTTCATCATGCAAGTGGAGGGCGGCCGCGTGGACCACGGCGCGCACATGTGCGACGCGGTGGCCGCCCTCTACGATCAGATTGCCTTCGACGAGGCGTTGGACGTGTGCCTTGATTTTCAGAAGCGCAACCCGGACACGCTGCTTGTCATCACCACCGACCATCCGACCGGCAACCCCGGCCTCAGTGGCTTTGGCAGCAGCTACGGCTTCAGCTCCGCGCTCTTCACCAACGTGCAGCGCGTGAAACGGTCCTTCAGCGAAATCTTCAAGCGCTTGAACGTGCCCGGCCCCGACTCGCTGCCACTGGCCAAGGGGCAGATCCCGCCGCCCATCGAGCAAGACCCAAAGTTCATCGCTGACACCATCCGCGAGGCGACGGACTACCAAGTGTCGCTGGAGAAGGCGGCCGCTTTCGCTCCCTTTCTGGTGCGCAAAGGCAAGGCGCAGTTCACCCTGATGAACAGCAACGTCGCCCAGCTTGGCCAGCTTATCGCCAATCACATTGGCATCGGCTGGACGGGCACGGCGCACTGTTCGGACTTCGTGCCGCTGGTCGCCACCGGGCCGGGGGCGGAGCGCTTCCGCGGCTTCATCCTGAACACGGATGTGTTCCGCCACTACACGCAGCTCGCGGGGATTGATTTCAAGAACCCATCTCTGCCCATCAAGGAAGACCTCAAAGTCGGTCCTGATCTGGACAACGAGCTGCAAAAGGAAAAGGAGAAGGAAGCGAAGGAGAAATCCGCCGCACTGTGGGAGCAGCAGCACTGGGTGGCGGCGTGAGGCGGGTGGTGGTTCTGCTCTCCCACTCCTCGCACCATGCTTGCCCTATTTCTCACTGAGCTGACCGCGTTCCTCACGCATCCGGTGGGCTGGTTGATTATTGCCTTTTGCCTGTGGATGTTGGTGGACGCCTTCCGGCGCGAGGAGTGGATGTGGGTGGCGTTCATCATCCTCTTCCCGCTGCTGAATGCGGTGCTCTACTTCTTCATGGTTTATCGGGCCGCGCCGTCGCTGCCGTCGCGCGGATTTGTGCTGCCGGGGCAGGGTGCGCGCGGCCGCATTGCCGAGCTGGAGAAGCAGATTCAGTTGTTGGACAAGGCACATCACCACACGGAACTGGGGGATGTTTATTTCGAGCAGGGCAAACTCAAGGAAGCGGAAGCCTGCTACCTGCGGGCCTTGGAGCGGGATTCGCAAGACCTGGACACGCGGGCGCACTTCGGCCAGTGCCTGCTGCGGCAGGGCCGCGCCGCCGACGCGCAAACTTATCTGGCGGCGGTTTGTGCCGAGAATCCCAAGCACGAATACGGGGAGTCCCTCATGGCGCTGGCCGAGGCGCAGACGGCACTGGGGCAGGGGGAGGCCGCGATTGCGACTTGGGAACAGGTGGTGAGCCAGCACTCGCATGCCCGGGCACGCGTGCAATTGGCCGAACTGCTGGCGGCAAAGGGCCAGCACCAACGGGCCCGTGAGCTGGCGGAGGAAGTCGTGACGGATGACAAGGTGGCACCGGACTACCAGCGCCGTCAGGAGCAGCCGTGGGTGGCGCGGGCGAAAAAGTTGCTGAAGGGGCTGGTGCCGTAGGTCAGCGCTTCCCGCCTGACCGCTGTGTCGTTGAACGGGGTGGCACGGGCTACCAGCCCGACGGAATGACAAGACGGCTACCCTTGGCCAGCACGGCCCGAAGCAGTTCAAACCTCGCCGCCGTTCCGAGCGGCTGGTAGCCGCTCGGCACAGGCCGGTGGCCTGTGCCACCCGTCAGCCTCGCGGCCGCTACTTCGGAGTTCGGGTTCACTCATGCCGCAGCGCTTCGATGGGGTCCAGCGCCGCCGCGCGGGACGCCGGGTAGATGCCGAACACCACGCCGACCGCACCGGAAATTCCGAAGGAGATCAGCACCGACATCGGGGTGACGATGGTCTTCATGTCGGTGAGCTGCGACACCAGCAGCGGGGTGGCTACGCCGACGACGACTCCGATTAAACCTCCGCCCACCGACAGCACCACGGTTTCGACGAGGAACTGCGTGATGATGTCCTTCTTCTTGGCCCCGAGCGCGCGACGAATGCCGATCTCGCGGGTCCGCTCGGTGACGGTCGCCAGCATGATGTTCATGATGCCAATGCCGCCCACCACCAGCGATATGGCGGCGATGGAGCCGAGCACGATGTTGAAAATGCGCTTGGTCTGCTCGGCCTGCCGGAGCAGCTCCAGTGGCACGATGATCTCGTAGTCACTCTTGCCGTGGAAACGCTTGAAGAGCGTGCGGATCATCGGGACGGCCACCTCCACGTCGTCCACGGAGTTGAACTGCACGGTGACCTGATGGAGCTGAACTTTCTCCGCCTCGAAGGAGCCGGCGCTGCGTTTGAAGATGGTTTCGCCGAAACGGCTTCGGGTGGTGGAGAGGGGCACGTAAACATTGCTGTCCAGCGGCTGGCCCTCCATTTTTCCGGACTGCGGGCGCTTATCTGCGGCACCGCGTTCGCGCACCAGGCCGACGACGGTGAGATAGTCCGCGCCGATCTTGATCTCCTCCTCGATGGGGTCTTGGTAGGGAAACAGGTTTTCCGCGAGGCTCACGGTGAGCACGCACACGTTGTTGTGATGCATTTCATCGGTCTCGGTGAGGAAGTGGCCGCGCACGAGTTCGATGTTGCCCATCTCGGCGTAGATGGGATGGGTGCCGATGATCTGTGCCTGCTGCACGAGATTGTTGAAGCGCACCTCGTCGCGGATGATGCGCATGGGCAGGACGCGCTTGATGCCCGGGATGGTGCTCTCCAGCCGGGTGACATCTGCGTAGGTGATGCCGTATTCGTTGACGTAGCTGCGGCCGGTGCTGGCGGTTTTGGAATCTTGTGCGGGCTTGATGCTGCGGAGGATGATGTTGCTGGAGCCGAGCTTCTTGATGGCCTCCTGCGCTTCGTAACTGGCGCCTTCGCCAATCGCCAGCATGGCGATGACCGAGCACACGCCGAAGATGATCCCCAGCATGGTCAGGCCGGAGCGCATCTTGTGCAGCAGCAGGCTCTTGATGCCAAGCTGCACAATGCGGATGAGCGGACGGGCGCGCATGATTCGGGCACAGACTAAACGCTGCCGCCGCTGCCGCCAGCAAAAGCTTCCGCCGGAATTTCTGCTGGGCAATCGGCCGTTTCCCCCTAGATTCGCGCCCTTATGTTCGACTTGGTGAAGGCCCAATTGATTGCCACGGCGGAAAAGCTTGCCCAGATACGGAGGTTTCTTTGACGTGCCGGGTGCCAACAAGCGCCTCGCGGAGCTGGACTCCGTGATGGCGCAGGAGTCGTTCTGGAACAACCGCGAGCTGGCGCAAAAGGCGATTGACGAGGCCAACGCCCTCCGCAAGCAGGTGGACCCGCTCCTTGCGGCCGAGAGGCAGCTCGACGACTTCCGTATGATGGTCGAACTCGGCGAGGCCGAACCGATCGAAGCCCAGCCGGCGGTTCTGGCCGAGGTCACGCGCGATTTCGACAAGTTCAACCAGGAACTCGACGCCCTCGAATTGCGCTTCCTCCTCAAAGGCCCGCACGACAAGAACGGCTGCATCCTCAGCATCAACGCCGGCGCAGGCGGCACCGAGGCGCAGGACTGGGCGAACATGCTGCTGCGCATGTATCAACGCTGGGCCGAGGTGCGCGGCTGGAAAGCCGAAGTGACTGACATTCTCCAAGGCGAAGTCGCCGGCGTGAAGAGTGCGACCATGACGATCGAAGGCGAGAACGCCTACGGCTTCGCCAAGGCCGAGCGCGGTGTGCATCGCCTCGTTCGCATTTCCCCCTTCGACTCGAACCAGCGTCGGCACACGAGCTTCGCCAGCGTGGACGTCATCGCGGAGATCGAGGAAGCCGGCGACATCACCATCAACCCCGTGGATTTGAAGACCGACACCTTTCGCTCCGGCGGCAAGGGGGGGCAGAACGTGAACAAGGTCGAGACCGCCGTCCGCATCACGCACGTGCCCACCGGCATCATCGTCGCGTCGCAGGGCCAGCGCTCGCAGCACCAGAACCGCGCGACGTGCATGAAGATGCTCTTGGCCAAGCTCTACGCGCTGCGCGAGGACCAGCAGAAGTCCGAGATGGAACGCTTCTACGGCGAGAAGGGCGCGATTGGCTTCGGCCAGCAGATTCGCAGCTACGTCTTCCAACCTTACCGCATGGTGAAGGATCTCCGCACGGGCGTGCAGACCAGCAATGTGCAGGCCGTGATGGACGGCGCGCTGGACGATTATGTGAACGGCTGGCTCCGCGCGGGCTGTCCCGGGAAGCGGATGCAGGGCGTGCCCGATGAGGAAGAGTAAGCAGTATTCAGTGTTCAGTGTTCAGTGTTCAGTCGCGAACGTGGCTCGACGGCTCACTGAACACTGGCTACTGAATACTGAATACTGATTCCTGAACACTTCTCTTGTCCAACATCCTCGACACCATCGTCGCCCAGAAGCGGCTTGAAATCGCCAAGCTCCCGAACGAGCCGGTGACGGTCTCTGAATTGCGCGCGGCACTTCAGCAACGTGGGCTGCGCGACTTCTTCGGCGCACTGCGTATGCCCCGGTGCGGTGACGTGGCGCTCATTGCCGAGGTGAAGAAGGCTTCGCCGTCCAAGGGCGTCATCCGCACAGACTTCGACCCGGTGAGGATTGCCTTGGAGTATCAAGCGGCGGGCGCGAGTTGTCTCTCGGTGCTGACGGATGAGAAGTTTTTCCAAGGCTCGCTTGATTACCTCGCTGCCATCCGTGCTGCCGTGGAGCTGCCGCTGCTGCGCAAGGACTTCATCATTGATGCCCGGCAAATCCGCGAGGCCGTCCAGTGGGGTGCAGACGCGGTCCTGCTCATCGTTGCGATTCTCGATGACCGTCAACTCCGCGAATTCCATCAACTCGCCACCGAGGCCGGGTTGGCCGCGCTGGTGGAAGTCCACGACGAAGCCGAGTTGGAGCGCGCCCTCGCAGCCGGGGCGCAGCTCATCGGCGTGAACAACCGCGACTTGAAAACCTTCACCGTGGACATGGCCACGACCGAGCGCATCGCCACGCGGCTCTTCTCTGGACCCGGCACGCGGCATGGGGCGCTGCTGGTGGCCGAGAGCGGCATCCACACGCGCGCCGATGTGCTGCGGCTCAAGCGCGCGGGAGCCCGCGCCATCCTTGTGGGCGAGTCCCTCATGCGCGAGGCGGACCTGGCCACGAAGGCGCGGGAGTTGTTGCACGGCTGATTTCTGTTTACTCTGCCCCCATGAAAAAGCTCTTGCGCGTTCTCGTCATCGAGGACTCCGAGTTTGATGCCAAGATGCTCATCCGCCTGATGAACCGGGGCGGCTATGAAACGGTCCACGAGCGTGTGCAGACGGCGGAGGCCATGGGGGTGGCCTTGTCCACGAAGGAGTGGGATCTCGTCCTCTCCGACTACAACTTGCCCGGCTTCAACGCCACGCTCGCTCTTCAACTCCTCCAAGCCACCAAGCTCGACATCCCGTTCATTATTGTCTCCGGTGGCATTGGTGAGGATGTGGCGGTCGCCGCCATGAAGTCCGGGGCGAGCGACTACCTGATGAAAGGCAACCTCGCGCGTCTGGTGCCGGCGGTGGAGCGCGAACTGCGTGATGCCGCCGTCCGCCACGCCCGCCGGAAGGCTGAGAACGAGGTGCGCGAGAGCGAGCAGCGCTATCGCCTGCTGTGGGAGACGGCCACCGACGCCATCCTGCTCATGGACGCGCGCAGCACGATCCTCTTTGCCAACCCGGCCGTGCAGAGCGTGTTTGGCTACCCGTCCGAGGAGCTGGTGGGCGCTAACTTTTCCCGGCTGCTCCCGGAGAAGCTCCGCAGCGATGCGGGCACGGTTTTCCTGCGGCCAGGCGACATGGTGACCTCGGCCCAACGCCATATTTTGGAGACCCGGGGCTTGAAGCGGGACGGCTCCGAAGTGCTGCTCGAACTGGCCTTCAACGATGTGGAATTAGCCGGCCAGCGGCTCTACGTCGCCTTCATCCGGGACATCACCGAACGCGAGCGCAACCGGCGGAAATTGCTCGAACACGCCGAACAGTTTCGCGTCGCGAGAGAGATCCAGCAGCATTTGTTCCCCAAGGCTGCGCCCAGCCTTCCGGGGTTTGACATCGCAGGCGCATCCTTTCCAGCCGCGGCGGCGGGTGGTGACTACTTTGATTTCATTCCCATGGCGGACAACGGCATCGGCTTGGTGGTCGGCGACGTGACCGGACACGGCATCGGGCCCGCGCTGCTCATGGCAGAAACCCGGGCCTATGTGCGTATCGCGGCCTTGAACCGCGCGGACCCCGGAGAGGTCCTCACGCGGACGAACACTGCCCTGGCGGAGGACATCGGTTCCGAGCGCTTCGTCACGCTCTTTCTCGGTCGCCTGGATGCAGCGCATCGTCAGCTCACCTACGTGAGCGCCGGGCATCCGCCCGGCTACCTGCTTGCTCCCGATGGCACGGTGCGACTGGAATTGCGCCGCACCGGCGTGCCGCTGGGGATGCGTCCAAACACGGAGTATCGCAGCCAACCGCCGCTGCGGCTGGAGCCAGGCGAGGTCGCCTTGCTGCTCACCGACGGCATCGAAGAGGCGATGGGCCCCGGCGCAGAGATGTTCGGCACGGACCGCCTGCTGGCCGTGCTCCGCACCCATCGCCACCGCACCGCCGCCCAGATCGTGGATGCGCTTTATCAGGCGGTCCGCCAGTTCTGTGAGGGCGCGGAACAGGAAGATGATGTCACCGCGATTGTGCTCAAGGCGTGGTGAACTGGCGGCTTGCCCGGCGGCGGCGGGAGTGAAAATCTACTGAGCCTGCCCAGCCTTGCCATGACCGATGAACTTCTGAGCCGGGAGCCGGTCCTACGGCTGAGTATATTCCTCGGCGTCTTTGTGCTGATGAGCGTGTGGGAATGCTTGGCCGCCCGCCGCAAACGCCCCGTGCCCCGGCAGCGTCGGTGGCCGGGCAACTTGGGCGTGTCGATTCTCGATGGCTTCGTGGCCCGGCTCGTGGCTCCGGCCGGAGCGGTTGGTTTCGCCCTGTTCGTCGAGGCCCGTAGCTTCGGCTTCTTCCACACCGTCGTCTGGCCGACTTTGGTGAAGGTCGTGGTTTCGGTCGTGGTGCTGGACTTGGCCATTTACTGGCAGCACCGGCTTTTTCATTTCGTGCCCAGTTTGTGGCGGCTTCACCGCATGCACCACGCGGACGTGGATGTGGATGTCACCACCGGGGCGCGGTTTCATCCGTTCGAGATTCTCCTTTCGCTGGGCATCAAGTTCCTCGTAATCGCCGCGCTGGGCGCTCCCGCCGTGAGCGTGTTGCTGTTTGAGGTGCTGCTCAATGCCACCGCCATGTTCAATCACAGCAACGTGAAAGTGCCGGCAGCGGTGGAGCGCGCGCTACGCTGCGTCGTCATCACGCCCGACCTGCACCGGGTGCATCACTCGATCCTGCGGCGCGAGACGGACAGCAACTTCGGCTTCAACCTGCCGTGGTGGGACTGGCTCTTCCGCACCTACCGCGCCCAACCGGAGGCCGGCCACGATGGCATGACGCTGGGCCTTGATCAGTTCCGCGACCCCGAGGAACAACGGCTTGACCGGATGCTGACGCAGCCGTTCCGGCAGCAGGACAGCGGTGGCGAAACTCCCCGGTAGTCGGTCCACCGCCGGGATTCCGACAGCAACTGCGACCGTGGAGGCGAGCTGGACGAACCGGCCCCTCGCTCAGCAGGGAGGAAATCCATTCGGCCGATGTGAGCCGGGGCGGGGCCGTATAGCTGAGGGCAGGCGTGTCCCGGTTACGCGGCTGGGTCGAGGGCGACGTCGGCGGGGAGCTTTAGACCGGCCTCGTCCAGCTTGGCGAGCAGCTCGGCGTCGCCGAAGTGGCGGCGCGGCGAAGGCAATGTGAAACTCGAACTGACCGAGCGCGGGCGCTACGTCAACGGCCCATCTTGATGCCAGCGAATGTCGAGCTGCTGCCCGACTTCGAGCCGCTGGCCTTCTTCCGCACCGGGGTGGCGAAGATCGTCACGCCCGTCAGCCTCGTGGTGAATTCACCCACCATCGTCGGTGGCAACTGCGGCAAGGGCCGCGTGCTGGTGAGCAGTCCGCACCCGGAGCAGACGGTGGGCTTGGAATACTTCGTGCGAAAGGCCGTGCGGTGAGTGGCGGGAAAGTAACTCGACGTTCCAAAGTCGAGTGCGGCGGCGCTGACAACACGGATGATTCGGGCGCATCTCAGTTTCTTGCACGCGGTTGTGCGATCCCGAGGAAACGGTGGATTTTCCCTCGGCCAGCGTGAACTTCGACCGGTGAGTTTTCTAGGGAAGCCGCAGGGTTGCAAGAATCTGAGATGCGCCCGATGATTCTCCATATTGGAGCGTTGAGTTGCTTGTCAGAAGCGCGAGTCTACAAAGGGGGCCGCCGAGGTTCGCTCCCGCCGCCTGATCCAGCGCCGCTTCCCGCCGCCAGGCCGCTTTGCCGCGCCGGCTTCCGTTCCACGACTGCGGCGTGCAGGTCCGGGGCGAGGACGGCCGAAACCCGTGCCGGAGTTAGCGTGCCTTTCGTCAGGAAGATGGTGCTGCCCGAGCTGTCGCGCTGTTTCAGGGTCACGCGGATCAAGTCACTCAGATTCCCCCGGTTGCTGTAGCCTTGCCTCGCCATCGCCAGATCCAGGACCTCCCGGATCGCGCGGAACCGCGGGTCGGTGCGCAGCCCGCTCTGGTCAATCATGGTCATCACCGTCGCCGCTCCGGCCCGCAGCAGGTCCGCGTCGCCTGCTATCGTGTCGAACGACGCGAACGCCGTCCGATCCCTCGCGGCGTGGGGCGGGATGAGGCTGCGCAGCGCCTCGAACTGGTGGAGTAGGATCCGTGCCTGGATGAGGGCGTCCGCGTGCTCTTGGTCTTGCACGTCGAATTGCCGGAGAAACTGCTCTTGGTTCGTCGTCGTCTCGTAGGTTAGCCAATACGCATCCGTGCCTTCGGCGAAGACTCCTAACCGCTCGGCCATGCAGGTCAGCGGGATCAGCAAGGCCAGGCCGGCGTCCTGCATGCGATTCAAGTTCCAGCGCGTCGCCTCGGCGATTACGGAGCCAAGCCCGGCCGCATGGCCCAGCAAGTGATCCAGACTTGCGTGCAAGGGGTTGAGGATGACTTCCAACTGATGGGCCGCTTCTTGCAGCAGCAGAAATAGTGGTTCTTGATCGGCGATAATCTTGTCCCGCAGCGACCGGATCACCGCCATTTGCCGGGCGATGGAACCGCCGGCGTCGTCGCCCTCGGCGGGCCGGGTCAATATGTCCGGAAGTTCGTGGACGCTCTCGGTCATGCGGGCCGTCTGGTAGAACTCCACCAGTGCCTGATGCGTGACCTCCTCCAGCGTCTCGGAGTCGCGCTCGTGATCCGAGAC
Organism: Akkermansia muciniphila; assembly: GCA_945874145.1. Lineage (GTDB taxonomy): Bacteria > Verrucomicrobiota > Verrucomicrobiia > Limisphaerales > SXTU01 > SXTU01. Next base: position 35,416 of record CAMCFN010000014.1, on the reverse strand, counting down.
GTAGTCCACCACCGGTTGCAAATCGAGAAATGTCAGGCGAATCGGAATCTCACCCAACGGCACTGGCTTCACGTCTTTGCTCCCCCAAAAGCCCAGCAAGGCGAGCACAGGCTCGTTGTCCTTTCCGTCAATGCCACGTCTCGCCAGACGCTGCCGCAGCATCAGCGCGCGATGCTGATTGTAATGCGAGTCAAACGCCTGCGGATCCACAATCAAACTGTCCGTGCTGGCCCGCGAGTGCTTGTCGAGCTTCGAGGCCAAGCCCGACCGGGAGGCTTCGTGGATGGCAGCAGTCAGGCCTCCCAAGGCGCGCCGATCTCCAGTGCTGGCATCCAACCACTCGCGCAGGTGTCGCGTCGGCAAGTCCAACCGGCTTGATGAAGCCGGCTGTTTCTTGACCGCGACCGCGCGCTGTATCTCATCGAGTGCAGGCGAGAGAGACTGGCCGTCGCCCAGCTTCAGCCTCAGTTTATGACCGGCCGCGAGCGGCAGGACTGACCTGATGCGGCTGCCCAAGCCGGCGATCTCGGAGGGCTGCAATCCATAATCACAAACCCCGGCAGACTGCCGGGCCTGAATCCGTTCCAAGGCCGGCAGCGTGAAGGTCAGCGTCGCGTGGTGGAGACGGGCATCCCGTCGCCGACCGAGAGGGTTTTCGCGATCCATCTGCCGCAAACGCCAGAGCAAGCCGCCGAAAAAGAAGCACAGAACCAGCGCCCGTCGCTGACTCGGCGTCAAAGTTTCCGACGCGAGACATTCGGTGACGTGCTCGACTCTGGCTTCATCCACCTCAGCCGAAAGCACGTCTTGCAGCGCATGGGCCGCCCGGTGCCACTCCGCCTCATTTTCCCGGTCCGGTAACGACCGGGACTTCCGGGCGGCAACTGCCGCGAGCGGCGCGTCACTCAGCAGGAGGATCACCAGCTTGTCCGCGTCCGCCCAAGAATTGCGAAACCTGCGCCAGTGACCCAGGAGTTGCGCATACGCGGACGGGTAGCTGGTCGCCAATTCCTTCATGAGGACCAGGGCGATGGGCGAGGGCTCTTCCTGTGCGTAATCCATCACATCCTGCGCCGCTCCCAGCAGCAGCGAGGTTTCCTGCGGATTCCGGCTGGCCCGCTTCAGGGCGCGCACGATGCGTTTAATCCCTTTTGGGTTCTTGGCGCGGGCACCCAGAAGTTGAATCGCCTCCTTCTCTCGCCGCGCCTCCTCGCGAGCCGTGGCCGAGTCGAGACCGACGATGAACTGATGCATCTGCCGCCGGTAGTAATACCGCTCCCGGTCCTCCCAGTTCATCTTGAACTGGCTGCAACGGTCCTTGAACAGGCTGTCGAAAATATGCGCCATGAAGAGCAGCGCCACGATGTCCATGACAAAATCCACCGCGCCGCTGCTGACTTCCTCGCCTTTCAAGAGGGCGATCAGCCCGTAACTCAGGATCAACGCCACGCCCTTCTCCATGCCCTCGCTGAGCAGGCGGGTGATGATCATCGTGTGGATGCGGAAGCGGAGCCGTTCCCATCGGCTCAACGTCAGGAAGGGGAGGTAGATGTGCCCTTGCTCGAACTGCGGCTCGATTTCCTTCAGCGCCTCCCGGAACAAGGTGGTCGCCCGGGCCAGCAGGACGGGGTCGCCCTCCACGTGAACGGAGCCGAAGCCGCCGGCGGTCGCCCGCATGAGGTATCGGTTGACCACGCCCTCCTTGAAAAACGGACTGAGGAAAAAGCCGTTCTGCTCCAAGTTGTCCCGCAGCGACTTGTCCTCATCAATGAAGACCGGATTTGCCAGACCCTGCCGGCGCATGAATTCCCGCCATTGGTCGGTGGCATAATACGCTGCAGCCGCCTTGGCGATGTCGTAGAGCAGGCTGACCTCGATTCGGTGTTTCAGATTCCTCCGCTGGTGCGCCAAATACCCGCTCCAGTGCCGCGCGGAAAAATCCAGATGCCGCCGCAACCGCCGCACCACCGACGCGGTCTGAGACTTGGTTGCCTCGTAGCTCCGCTTGTCCAGCTTGGCACGGAGAAACAGGAGGCGGTAAACGGAGGGGAGCAGCAGGGCGATGACCACCAGCGCCAGCGGCGAAAGCAGCAACGCCGTGTCCACCGCCGCACGGATGGCGGACGCGACGGTGTCGTGATCAATCAACGGCATGAGCCTGCTTCCTGAATAATCGTTCGCTCCGCGCTGCACCTCACGCCGCCTGCTCCAATGCAACGTCGCTCGGCAATTTCAGCCCCGTCTCGTCCAGCTTGGCGAGCAGTTCGGCGACGACGGCGGTGGTGTCGGTGCGGTCGAAGCGCGCCTGGTAGTTGAGGAGGATGCGGTGATTCAATACGGAAGGCGCGACGGCTTTCACGTCTTCAAAGCCGGCGGTGGGGCGGCCGGCGACGAGTGCGTGCGCCCGTGCGGCTTCCGCGATGGCGATGGCGGCGCGCGGGGAGGCCCCGTAGTTGACGTATTTGTTCACCGCGTCGGTGGCTTCCGCCGCGCCGCGATGCGAGGCGGCGACGATGCGGGCCACGTAGCGGGCGACGGGCGCGGGCATGAAGACGCGGTCCATGACGGCGAAGAGTTGCTCAAGCTGGCCTTTCTCCATCTGCCAGGTCGGCTCGGGCAGCTCGCCGCGCCGACGTTCGCTGATGATGCGGGTGAGCACGTCGGCGTCCACGTGGTTGAAGAGGAGGCGGAAGAGGAAACGGTCGAGTTGCGCCTCGGGCAGCGGGTAGGTGCCTTCGAGTTCGATGGGGTTCTGGCTGGCGAGGACGAAGAAGGGCTGCGGCAGCTTGCGCGTGACGCCCAGGAGCGTGACGCAGCTTTCCTGCATCGTTTCCAGGAGCGCGGACTGGGTTTTGGGTGAGGCACGGTTGATTTCGTCGGCGAGGAGGATGTTCGTGAAGACGGGGCCGGGCTGGAAGGTCATCTCTCGCTTGCCGCTGGCGGTGTCCTGCAAGATGTGGGTGCCGAGCACGTCGCCGGGCATGAGGTCGGGCGTGAACTGCACGCGCTTGAAGTCGAGCTGGAGGATGCGGCCGAGGGTGCGGATGAGAGCGGTTTTGCCGAGGCCGGGTAGGCCTTCGAGCAGGATGTGGCCGTGGCTGAGGACGCCGATGAGCACGAGCCGGTGAACCTCCGCGCGCCCGAGGAGGATGCGGTCAAGCTGGTCAAGCGTGCGGGCGCAAAGCTCGGCGGCGGGTTTGAGTTCCTCCGGTCGCAAGAGGGTCGGGGTGGTCATCGGGCGGGATGAAAACGCGGGCCGTTTCGCCTGACGAGCAAAAATGCGCTCCGCTGAATCCATTCGCGGCCAGGCAAACGTCCCGTCGGGGCGTCGTCTGAAGCAACGCGGGAAGGGGGTTCCTTCGTGGAAATGCCGCCGACGAGACGAAGCGTTTGTATTCCCAATAGCTCCGGGCGCAGACCCGCTCCGCTCACACCTCCGCCAGCGTCGTGTCGCGGCGACCGCGCGCAATCGTGTGCCCCGTGGCGTCGCGGAGTTCGAGCACGTCCAGCTCGCCCACCATCGTCACCCCGGCCCACGTCTGCGCCTGCACCGGGGCACCTTGCGCGTAAGCCTGGTTCAACGTCACTGCCCCTTCTTCCAGGTGCGCCTCCGCTGCGTCGTTCAAGCCGGGGTCGCGCAGCCAGGTCTTCAACTGCCCGCCGCTAAGGTCGCGCCAGTTGAAGTCGAAGCGCGGCAGGCTGGCCGCCTCCTGCGGGAAGATGCGCGGCAAGGTGTCCGCGATGGGCTGGCCGGGGAAGTTGCCTGCAATCGTCGCGTGATACTGGAGCAGGCGGGCGATGATGGAGTTCGGCTCGCGCACTTCCGCCGCCTCATCGCCGAAGAGCTGCTCGCGGTCGGCGCGCTTCACCGAGAGTTCCAGTTCCGCGTCGCTCACCTCCTTCAGCTTTGCAGTGAGCGTGGCGTGCCGGGCCAGCAGCAGCGCGGCGGTCAGCGGGCCGACGACCAGCGGCGCGGCGACGGGCAGCGCGGCGTTCACGCGCAGCCAATGCGTGTGGAAACGCTCGATGATGTTCAGGTAGTCGGACACACGAATGAGGCCGAGATTCGGCACGGTGCGGGCGAGCGCGTGGCGGGCACCAAGCCGCGCGACCACCAGCGACTTGTAGCTCAGGAGCCGAATCCACACCCCGTCCACGTCCGTGCCATCAATCCCGAAAATGTCATCCCGCTCCGAGCGCAACGCGGGCAGCGTGGTTTCCTCCAAGGCGAGGATGGCATCGCTCAAGGTCTGATACGCGGCGCGCTGCGCCACCAGGTCCGCGCGGGCGTAGGTGCCCGGCGTGCCATCGGGGTTGATGATGGGCAGCACGATGGGACCACCGGCGAGCGCGTCCGCGAGACTCCAGTGGGGGAGGTGCAGGTCGATCATGGTGAGGCGTTCGGATTCGTTGAGGCGTGACATGGTGGGCGGGAGTTGAGGGCTTTAGTTCATGGTTGTGCCTCGCTCAAAAGGGCGGGGCGAATTGGCTGTTTGCTACGCCTGCCAGTGACGGGTGTAAAGGGCAAAGTCCGGGTGGGGCATTTCAACGCAAAGCCGCAAGGGCGCAAAGGCGCGGCGGCGATGGGAGAAGGCTTTTCGCAACCGATGTTTCACCACAGAGGCGCGCTGAACACAGAGACAGGCGACTGCGGGAAAGCCTCTGTGCCCATCGTGGCTCGGTGGTCAATTCGGTTCGGTAGTTGGATTGCGACTCTGCGCCTTGCGACCTTGCGTTCATGCTCCCGAACCCGAAACGCCTGTGACGACACTGCTACCGCCTGCCACGGGACTGACGCGGCTTGCCTAGCCGCTGACGCCGGTTGGGAGGGCACTGACGCGGCGTGGGCCGACGGTGATACGGCATGGGAGGCCGGTGATGCCGCCTGGGGATGGACTGATGCGGCTTGGGCGGGCAGTGATGCGCCTTGGGGATGCGGTGATACGGCTTGGGTGGCCGGTGATATGGCCTGGGAGGCCACTGATACCGCCTGGGTGGGCACTGATATGGTTTGGGAGGGCACTGATATGCGCTCCAAGTGCCTTTCCAGACGGGTTTTACGTGGTTTTAGCCGATTCGGGTCAAAACTCAGGCGGTCGGTGGTCAAAAAGAGACACTTTTGTGCCCTCCCCACCCGAAATCCTCGCTGTCAGACACGAAAAAGCCGGCTGGGGCGGCACACGTTAGCCTCACCCCAAACCGGCCTCCCGCCCATACGGGCGGTAAAACGAATGGCCCACGCCTATTGCCCGCGCCCTCTCAAAAGGAACCATGCGATGGCGGCGAAGGAGGCGAAGCCAAGCAGGAGCAGCCACGATTTACTTGCGGATGGTTGTGCGGCTAGTGCGGTCGCAGCGGAATCGGGTGCCGTGGGCACTCCGACAGGCTTGGCTGCTTTGGTTGCCGGTCGATTCGTAACCGATGAGGGCGAGGGAGAAAGCTTCTGCCAAGGCGCTTCCTGACCGTCAGTCCAACGCATTTCGACCGGTGCCCCCGTGATGGCCTCACCTGCCAGCGCGAAACCCTGTCGCAGCAATTCATCGGGCCGCGTGTCCGGAATGTCGCTGATATGCTTGTCCTCCGCGTCATTCCTTATGAAGGCCTTTAACCGTATGTCTCGTGCCTGAGCGGGGAAGGTTGCAGTGACTTCTAATTCCATCGCGTCACGGCCAAACCCAGACAACCGGTAAACGCCTTCCCCATTGGTGCCGAACCGAAACGTCCGAATGGGCACATTGGTGACTCCTTCCGTGCGGGCCTGCTCCAGTGCTGTCCGAATCTGAGTCTGAAACTTTTCCGTCCAGAGCAGCCCGGGACGGGCGATAGCCAAGGTGAGCTCGGGCGATGTCTTATCCGCACTCACAAATAGGTGGGCTGAGAGGATGGCATCCCCATTCCTTCTCGCCCGCGCGTCCTCGGTCAAGTCTTTCACAGAGTAAGTATCGCGCGGCTGCCCGAGCTTCTCTGCCAGCACAAATGGTGAGATGGGTGGTTCAATGGCGCAGAGATTCTCTGGAAGGAAAAGCGAGACTATCACCGTGCAGAGCAAGGTGAGAAGAGATTGAGTTGTCTTCATTTGGAGTAGGTTTGACTGTGCGGTCTCCAGCCAGTGCTGTATTCGAGCCGGGTGAAGAAAACCTTGCCGCCGGGTTCAGCAGCCGATGAGAGCGTTGCATGGCCGGCTTGAACTCTCGCTCCATCTCTTGGGTCCACAATCAGTCCAGCCACTCCGCCATAGGCGTAATCATACAAATCGTCAAACGCTCCGCTGACGGTCGTCTCGCTCACGAATATCGAGTTGCTTGTCGGTTTGTGATATCGCACTCGCAGCTCGCCCGTGACGGTCACTTTGCCGAAGGCGTAGCCTAGCTCATTATATCCGACCGGGTCCTTATCAGTGACATTGAAATCGATTGAAATGCTGAAAGTCAGCGGAGCACTTTCCGAAACAGACGGGGAGCCTGCTAGGAGCAGGGCGGCTAGATTGTCCTTGATGGCTTTGGCAACTATTCCCTTGAGTGCCTTGGAATCCTCAAAGTCATCCGACGCTTCAGTGCCGTCCGCGAAGGTGAACCGATAGGTGATGTCGCTACAGCTTGAATCCCACTTGGCACCGACCTTAAGGGCTAACCCGGGGGTGGAAGTGGAAATCGGAACACCCATCGTGGTCGTGGCAGTGGCAACATTGGTTTTGCCTTTCGCAAAGGCAGAAATCAGGTCTCCGGCGTAGTCCGTTCCGAAAACATTCAACGTCGTCAACTTGCTCTTTGCAGAGTCGAAGTCGGCCTGAGTGACCACCACAATCTTATCCAGCAAGTGCAATGAGGCGGTTGCCACTCTGCCCGTGGAATCGGTCGCGGGAGTCTTGCGAAAGATTGTGGTAACCTCGTTGCTATCGAGTGCTCCGTTCTGGTTCACGTCATAGCCGGCGACGACCTCATAGAATTTTGACCCGTTCTCAGCCGGGAACGAGATGAGCGTCTTCACCAGGTTGTTTGTGGCACGAGTGAAGCCAAGCACCGTGGAACTATTGGTCTTCCGCACGCCGACGAAGGCGTTTGCACCAAGGAAATTTTGGAACGAGAGGCGCACCCCGAGACGAGCATCGTTGCCGCTGCGGGTTCCCATGACCATCGGATTGTTGAGTTCGCCAGCGAAAAATGCCGTTGGCAGGCGGTTGCACTCGTTGCCCGCGATTTGGTCCGAAATGACCTGCTGGATGTCAATGGTCAGCTCGGTGGGCGTCACGGCCCAGGCGAGGTTCGTCATGGACGCGGGCACTGTGAGCGGAAGATTGGTGCGGATGTTCTCTGGCAACAGCATCACGCAGGTCCCATTCGTCGTCAGGAGCTTTCCACCCAGGCTGATGCCCGTGAAATTCGTCACCAGCACTTGCACCCCATTCGTCACATTGTAGCCAACAAGCTGGAGCTCATAGGCGCGGTTGAGTGTGGCGTTGGTGCCGTGGGTCGTGAGTTGCAGCGCGGTCTGGTAGCGCGTGCCGTTGAAGTTGCCCGTCCGCCAGTAGCCGCCATATGGGGGCCGGGCTTGCGTGCTCAAGGCTGGAAAGTTGGTGTTCTGCGTGAAGCCGGCCTGGCCTCCGCCCACCAGGTTCTTCCAGAAGCTGGAGGTTCCAGTCTGCACCTGAGCGTATTGCATGGGCCACGCAAACGTCTCCGTGTAACCCAACTCACCATTGACCGGGCTGGGATAAACGAGCCGGTTGGACTGAAAAAGGCGCACGCCCCATTCCTCCCGATAAACATGGTAGTAGCTGGGGTTGCCATTGGTGCCCACTGATTCATAAGCCTCCTCGTAAAAGGCCGCTGAAATGCCCGGCAAGCCGTGCGGTGTCTTGGGGTCGGAACCGGCTGCGACTTCGGCTGCGTCCGAAGCCCCGTCGCCATCGGTGTCACTGCTGAATGGGTTGGTGCCGTTGACGATTTCCTGCTGGTCGGTCAGCCCGTCCCCATCGGAATCGGTTTGGAGCAGATCGTTCAGCGGGTTCAGCCCGAACTGCGCCGCCAAGCCATCAGGAACACCATCGCCATTTAGATCCTCCGCCGCGTTCAGAACGATGTAGAAGCCCATGGAGTTGCTGGTGGCCTGCTCGGCGGTGAGCGTGGAGGCCATGAGCGCGGTGAACGCCTGAACGCCGCCACCTTCGCGCTGCTGCCGTTCGTATTCCTTGAGCAGCTCCTTGAGCCACTTCTCGATTTCCTTCTCATCGGGCAGGGAGGGAAAGGCAGGCAGCTCGCTGTCCTTCGCCTTCACCTTGTCGTCCTTGTCTTTGTTCGAGCCCGTCGCCGGGGAGGTCGCAGACAGCAATACGGGCGGACTACCACCACCGCCTCCCCCTCCTCCGGTGTATCCCGCTGGCAGACGGGGAACTCCGCCAATGTGCTGGAAGAAGGTCTCAATCCCGCCGCTGGCCGGAACGTTCGTGCCAATCACTTGCCACTGTAGCTCGGGGGCCGGGTGGAACGCGCGGCGATACACCACCACGTAGCTTTCTCCCGGCGTGCTAGCCCAGCGCAGCGTGGCATTGGTGCCTTGCACGGAGACGGCCGGGGAGATTTGCGCGGCCAGTGGACGCCCCACGGCCAGCATCGCCAGCAGCAGCAGGGACAGGATGGTTTTCTTCATAGGTTTTTCTCGGTTGCCAACGCCCCTGAGATGCGAACTTCAAGCGGTCCCGGTGGGGCGCAAAGTTCGGCGGCAGGTTTGAGTTCCTCCGGTCGCAAGAGGGTCGGGGTGGTCATCAGGGCGGATTGAAGCCGTGGGTGAGCGGGCGTGACGAGCAAAAAGCGCTGGTGTCAACTGGCGCAAACCCTTAGCGTTTGTCCGTGTCCGACCCGCAGCGCCCAGCATGAATGACTTGGAATTCAAGGTCCTGTTCGTTGACGACGACCTGAACATGCAGGAGACCGTCGTCTGTTGCCTGCTGGAGAGCAAAGTGCAGGTGGTGTCCGCCTTCGATGGAATGACGGGGATTCAACTGGCAAAGGAGAACAAGTTTGATCTCGTGCTGCTCGACTTGGGACTGCCGGACATGGAGGGCTTCGATGTGCTCCAGCAGCTCAAGGAGCATCCGGACATCCAGCCCGTCCCGGTGATGCTGCTGACGGGGCGCAGCAGCTCGAAGGAGAAGGTGGAGGCCTTTCAGCGCGGTGCGGTGGACTACGTCACGAAGCCGTTCGACATCGCCGAACTGCGGGCGCGCGTGAACTCAGCGCTGGCCGCCAACCGGCTGCAACGGGAGCTGACGCGCGCCAATCGCGAGCTGGACGCTGCGCGCGCCGCCGCCGAGGCCGGGGCCCGGGCGAAGTCGGAATTCTTGGCGAACATGAGCCACGAGATCCGCACGCCGATGAACGGGGTAATCGCGATGACGGGCTTGCTGCTGGAGACGAAGCTCTCGCCCGACCAGCGGGAATTCACCGAAACCATCCGCAATTCCGGCAACGCATTGCTGGCGATCATCAACGACATCCTCGATTTCTCCAAGATCGAGTCCGGCAAGCTCACGTTGGAGAACCAGCCCTTCAACCTGCGCGAGTGCGTGGAGGATTCGCTGGACTTGCTGGCGGCCAATGCGGCGCAGAAGGGGCTTGAGCTGGTAAGTCATCTGGAGGAGGGCGTGCCCGAGCTGGTGGTGGGCGATGTGACGCGGGCGCGGCAGATTCTGGTCAATTTGGTCGGCAATGCTGTGAAGTTCACCCACAAGGGCGAAGTGGTGGTCGAGGTAATACACGCGCGCGATGAGGCCGGGTCGGCGAATGGCGTGGCGAAGGAGGCGGCAGAACGGGCGGCCTTGGGGCTGCCGGTGAAGTTGCACTTCACCGTTCGCGACACCGGAATAGGGATTGCGGAGGACAAGCTGGAGCACCTCTTCAAGTCCTTCAGCCAGGTGGACACCTCCACCACGCGGCACTACGGCGGCACCGGTTTGGGGCTCGCCATCAGCAAGAACCTCGCGGAGCTGATGGGGGGCAAGATGTGGGTGACCAGCTCGGCGGGCGAAGGTTCCACTTTCCACTTCACCATTGAGGTCCAGCCCGCGTCAGGCCGCCCCGCGGAGGCGCCGCCGGCGTTGCACGGATTGACGGTGCTGCTGGTAGACAACCACACGACCCAGCGACATGCGCTGGCTTCGCAGTGCGCCCGCTGGGGGCTGCGGGTCAAGGAAGCGGCCACGGCGATGGAGGCCTTGGAATGGCTGCGCGGCGGCGGGCGGTTTCATCTGGGCATCCTCGACCGCCACATGCCGGGGATGGATGGCTTGTCGCTGGCCAAGGAGATGCGCAAGTTGCCGGGCTTGGAGCAGATTCCAATGGTATTGCTCGTCTCGCTGGCCGACCGCAAGGACGACGTCGAGCTGACGGGGGTCAATGTCGCAGCATGCCTCTCCAAGCCGGTCAAGCACGCCCAGTTGCGAGACGCCTTGGTGCGCGCGGTCACCGGAGCCCACGCCGAGGTGAAGCCCATCACCCGTCCCGCCGAGGGCGCGCTGGCGGACCAGTATCCGCTGCGCTTCCTTCTGGCCGAGGACAATGCGGTGAACCAGAAGGTCGCGCTGCGGCTGTTGCAACAGTTTGGCTACCGGGCGGATGTAGCCCACAACGGACTCGAGGCGGTGTCCGCCGTCGCCGCCCGACCCTACGACGTGATTTTCATGGACGTGCAGATGCCGGAAATGGACGGTCTGGAGGCCACCCGCCGCATCCGCGAGTTTGAGCAAATGCCCGGCATGGCTCGCTCCAACAAGCATATCGTCATCATCGCGATGACGGCCAACGCGATGGCTGGCGACCGCGACCGCTGCCTGGCTGCGGGCATGGATGATTACCTGCCCAAACCAGTCCGGCCGGAAGCATTGCGCGCCATGATCGACAAGTGGGGCAAGGTCATCACCCGTCCCCCGGAACCAGTCCCAGAACTGCGCAACGCCGAATCCGCCTCGCCGCGCAAACCCGCCATGCCTGCTCATCTACCTACCATGATGCCTACGCCCAACGTGCCTGCGTCCGCCTCTGAACTCCCGCCCCCGGTCGATATGGATCGGTTGACCGATTTGGCCGGCGGGGAGGAAGGCTTGGCCGAACTCGTCGAGCTTTATCTCACCCAGACGGCCGGCCAGATTGAGAGCATGCGCGCGGCCATTCAGGCGGGGCAGGCCGCCGAAGTCCGGCGGATCGCCCACAGCGCCGCCGGGGCCAACGCAACGTGCGGCATGGAAGGCGTCGTGGCCTCGCTGCGTGAACTCGAACGCATGGGTGAATGCGGCGACATTGCCGAGGCTCCCGCGCATATCGAGTCGGTGAGCCGCGAGTTCGACCGCATCAAAGCCTTTCTGGAGAAGCATATGGCTCGTTGAGCGGTGCTGGTCGGTCCGTTCCTCATGAAGAAACTGCTCATAATCGAAGATGATCGCATCATCGCGAGCATCTACTCCAAGAAATTTGCCGTCGAAGGGTTCAACGTCGAGGTGGCTGAGGATGGCGAGGCCGGGTTGGAGCGGATTTGTGCCTCGCATCCGGACATCGTCATACTGGACCTGATGCTTCCCAAGCTTACGGGCCTGGAAATTCTCACGCGCGTCCGGGCCATGACCGAGTTCGAGCGGTTGCCCATCATCGTCTTTTCCAATGCCTACATGACCAGCGTGATCGACGCCGCGTGGAAGGCCGGTGCGACGACGGTGCTGACCAAGGCCAACACCAGCCCGAAGCTCTTGACGGAGACGATCCACGAACTGCTGGCCAAAGCCGATGCGGAGGCGGCCATTGCGGCTCCGCCTGCTGCTGCGACCGACGCGCCCACCCGGCGTGCGCAAGCGGATGTCGCCAGCACGGACGATCAGGAGTTTCAAGCCGGGCAGCGCCGCCAGTTTGTCGCCAGCATTCCCCAGTTCAACCAAGGCATCCGTGATCTGCATCAGACCTTTCTCAAAACCGAGGACCGCACGCAGAAGACTGCGGTGGTCGGCGAACTTTACCGGCACATTCATGTGCTCACCGGCAGTGCGGGCCTTGTTGGGGCGGACATCATCGCGCGCATCTCCGCCGCCTACGAGGCGCTGCTCCGGGAGATGCACGACAAGCCGGGCAATATCAACGTATCCACCACCCGCACCTCCACCCAGACCCTGCTGTTCATCTCCGCACTGCTGGAGAAGGCGGAGCAGCTTCCTCAGCTTACCAACTTCGATCCCGCTGTTCTTGCTGTGGACGATGAGGAGTTGTCCCGCCGGGCGGTCCTGGCTTCCCTTGAAAGGGCGGGCGTGCGCGGCGTGGCCTGCGATAACGGGGCCAACGCCTTGCATCAAGCGACAACGCTCCACTTCGATCTCATCGTGCTCGACGTGGACATGCCCGGCATGAATGGCTACGAACTCTGCACCAAGCTCCGGGCCCAACCGGCCTATCGGGACACCCCGGTCATCTTCGTCACGGGGCTCAGTGACTTTCAGAGCCGGGCACGCTCCACCTTGAGCGGGGCGAACGACCTCATCGCAAAGCCGTTCGTCTTCGTCGAGCTGAGCGTGAAAGTCTTGAGCTACCTACTCAAGGCTCGCCTCGCCGCCCAGCGGGTGCTCTGAGCTCCGGCGGTCCTTTGACTTAACCTAGCGAACTCGCTAGCGTCCCCACATGGAAGCCCTGCACGCCCCTTGGCGCATCCAATACATTCTCGGCCCCAAGCAGTCGGATGCGGACGGTCGCTCGGTGTTCACCGCCATCGCCCAGTCCAGCGAGGACGTGGCGAACTATGTGATTTGCCGGGCGCGGACTTCCTACGCCGTGCTCAACAGCTTTCCCTACAACGCCGGGCATGTGCTCATCTGTCCTTACCGGCAGGTTGCCGACCTCCCTGACCTCACGGACGAGGAGGCGCTGGAAATGCAGGTGCTGCTGCGGCGGGTGCAGGCGGCCATCCGCGCGGTGATGCGGCCCGATGGCTTCAACATCGGTTTGAATCTCGGCAAAGTTGCCGGAGCGGGCATCGTCGAACACCTCCACTGGCACATTGTGCCGCGCTGGAACGGAGACACTAACTTCATGCCAGTGACCGGCAGCACGGCGGTCCTGCCCGAGGCCCTCGCAGATACGGCCGCCAAGCTGCGCGCTGCGCTGGGGGATAACGCCTGAGCTTATGGTTGCCGAAACCCTCCATTACGAAAACGCCCGGTTCGCCCAGCAGTTGTTTCACAACGATCCGCGCAACCTCAAGGCGCTGGAGACGCAGATGGGCGTGCTGGTCACGGTGCGCGACGCGTGGATTCGTCTGGAAGGCACGGCGGAGGCCGTCGAGCGGGTGCGCCACCTGTTCCAGCAGTTGGAGGCCACCCTGAAAGCTGGTTCCGCCATCGGGCAGCGTGATTTCGCGGCCGCCTTGGAAGTGGTCCAACATGAAGGCGTCGCCGCGTTGCAAAGTCTGCACGGCGAGCGTATCCAAACGTCGCCGCGCAAAAGCACCGTCGTGCCGAAGACCACCGGCCAGAAAAAATATGTGCAGGCCATCCGCACGCACGACGTGACGCTCGGCGTCGGACCAGCCGGCACGGGCAAGACGTATCTCGCGATGGCGATGGCCGTCTCCGCGCTCCGCGAGGGCACCGTCTCCCGCATCATTCTTACCCGGCCAGCGGTCGAGGCCGGCGAGGCACTCGGCTTTCTGCCCGGTGATTTGCATGAGAAGCTCACGCCTTACCTGCGCCCGCTCTACGACGCGTTGCATGACATGCTGCCCGGCGAGGAGATCGAAAAGCACATGGAGCGCGGAATCATCGAGGTCGCGCCGCTGGCCTACATGCGCGGACGCACGCTGAACAACGCCTTCATCGTGCTCGACGAAGCGCAGAATACGACCCCCGAGCAAATGCTCATGTTTATGACTCGGCTCGGCTTCAACTCCAAAGCCGTCGTTACCGGCGATCCGACGCAGACCGATCTCCCGCACCACAAGACCTCCGGGCTGCGCGAAGCAGTCAAGGTGCTCAGTCAGGTGGAAGGCATCGCCGTCATCGAGTTCTCCAAGCGCGATATCGTGCGGCATCCCTTGGTGCAGCGCATTATCGTGGCCTACGAAGAGCATCGTGGAAGGGCGTTGAACGGATGAAACGGAGCGCGGCTTCAGCCTCCTGCGATTTCCGACCAAAAGTTTCGATGGCATCCGCCGCATTCAGCCTGAAGCGGGCTACAGTCCGCGCTCCGGTCGCAGTGCTGGAATTCCGCAATCGTCAGCGTGACCGCCGGCTCAACCTTCCATTTCTCCGCCGCATTCTTCGTCACGTCCTTGTCGAGCAGTTCCAATTTGCCAGCTACGAACTCTGCTTCCATTTCGTCACGGCCAAGCAGATGGCGAGGGTGAACTGGCAGTTCCTCCAGCACGAGGGCAGCACCGATGTCATCACGTTCGATTACGGAGAGCCGGCAGCGGTCAGCGGTCAGCGGTCAGCGGCGCTGAACGGCGAGGCCTTCATCTGTGTGGCCGACGCGGTGAAGCAGGCGCGCGAGTTTCAGACCAGCTGGCAGCACGAAGTCGTCCGCTACGCTGTCCACGCGTTGCTCCACTTGTGCGGCTATGAGGACTTGCAGCCGGCGAAGCGTCGCGTGATGAAGCGCGAGGAAAACCGGATCATGCACGAACTAGCGAAGCGCTTTGACCTTCGCGAAGTAGAACGAACTGCCCGCGAAACACGCGAATGAACGCGCATCAGACAAGGACTCAGCTTCTAATCCGCGTCCATTCGCGTGCCATTCCTTGAACTCCGTTTCGACCAGCGGCCTTATCCTGCGCATCCGTCCGTTGACGGAGACGAGCCTCATTGTTCACTGGCTTACCCCAGACTTGGGCCGGGTTGCGACCGTAGCGAAGGGAGCGCGCCGGCCGAACTCCTCCTTTCGCGGCAAGCTCGATCTCTTTTATGAGGCGGATTTCAGCTTCGTCCGCAGCCGCCGCAGCGAACTGCACACGCTCCGTGAGGTCAGCCTGCACCAGACGCACTCGCGTCTGCGCGAGGACCTGCACGCACTCCAGCAGGCCGCCTATTGCACCGCGCTGGTCGAACAGACCACGGAAACAGAAGCCCCGATCACTGGCATCCATGCTTTATTTCAGGCGCTGCTCAACGAGGTGTCACGCGAGGCCTGCCAAGCGCGCACGGTGCTGGCCTTCGAGGCGAAACTGCTGGTCGAGTTAGGCCAGCAACCGGAGCTGGACGAAGCGAAGCTCAGCCCGGGCAGCCGACGGATTTACGCGCGCTTGGAGGCGGATGACTGGCCCGCACTCGCACCGCTCAAGCTCAGTTCCGTTCAAGAGACGGAACTGTGGCAATTCCTCCATGGCTTTCTGATTTTCCATCTGGGGCGAATCCCGAAAGGCAGGGGAGATGCGCTGGGCCACGCGCCGTGAGGGGGACACTCTTGTCCTCGAGTTCAAGAAAGTCGCCGCTCTTCAATGGGGACAGGAGTGTCCCCATGGCGCCACCTTACATGTTGAATTCCGGCCCGAGGTAGATTTCCCGAGCCTTGGGGTCGTTCATTAGGTCTTCCGCGTTGCCTTCGTAGATGACCTGGCCGCGATGGATGAGGTAGGCGCGGTCCACGAGTTTGAGCATCTCGCGGGCGCTGTGATCCGTGATGAGGATGCCGAGGCCGCGATCCTTCAGGCGGCGGACAATCTTGCTGACCTCGTATTGCGCGATGGGGTCAATGCCCGCGAGCGGTTCATCCAGCAGGAGCAACTTGGGGGTGGTGACGAGCGCACGGGTGATTTCCAAGCGCCGCTTTTCACCGCCGCTGAGCTGATACGCCATGCTCTTGGCGAGCGGTGTCAGGTCGAGTTCTTCCAGCAGATACTTCAGCCGGACTTCCCGCTCGGCGCGGTCCATCACGCAGGTCTCCAGGATGGCCCGGATGTTGTCCTCGACGCTGAGCTTGCGGAAGACGCTCGGCTCCTGCGTGAGATAGCCGATACCCAACCGCGCTCGCTCGTGCATCGGGCTGTGCGTCACGTCATGCTGGTTGAAGCGCACACTTCCTTCATCCGGGCGCACGACGCCCACGACCATGTTGAACGTGGTGGTCTTGCCCGCGCCATTAGGCCCGAGCAGGCCGACGATTTCCCCGGCATGGACGTGGATGGACACACCGTCCACCACGCGTCGGTGACGATAAGTCTTGGCCAATCCTTTTGCGGCCAGGAGCGGCTGGGGAGCAGGCGTCGGTTCCATGATCAGGGAGTGGCCTTGCTGGCCGGCGCGTTAGTCTTCTTGGTTGGCGCAGTGTAACCGCCCTGCGTGGTGACCTCGCCGTAGGAGACGAACTCGCCGCGCGCCCGGAGGAACACAATGCGGGGTGCGCTGTTGGTGATGACGTTGTTCGTGCCGAAGTTTTTGACCACCCGGGCATTGCCGGTCAGCTCGAAGACGTCGTTGGTGGCGAAATATTGGATGCGATCAGCCAGCGCGTGGCTACCATCGACTTTGTTCGAGAAGAGCACTCCGCCCGTGGCGTCCACTTCGCGGATGCCGCGGATCCCGCCGCCAAAGGGGGTGGCCAGGGGAGCGGCCGGTTGGTTCGTGCGCTTGTTCCCGCTCAAGTCGAGCTGCAATTCGAGGTTTTCGCAGCGGAGGAAAAACTGGGGATCATTAACGCGCACGTTTTTCTGATAAGTGAGCTTGTCCGTCTTCATCGAGAAGCTGGCCTGTCCGCTGGACTGAATTTCGATGGGCTGCGGCCCAAGGGGTTTTCCGGTGACTGGCCCGGTGGTCGAGGTGTTGAAAAGGTTTTGAGCGGTCACGCTCGCGAGCGCGGCGGCGAGGGCAGCACACAGAGACAGGGGGCGAGGAATCATGGCTTGGCCTTGGATGGATTGGGTTCAGGGCGGGTAACGTGCGTGAGCACTTCATTGGAAATGGTCAGGTGCGAATCTAAGTGGCGCCACTCAAAGCCGATGCCGGTGGTCATGAAATTCCCATCCGTGCTCCGCACAATCATGCGCCCCTCTGAGGAGGCGATTTTCCGGGCCGGGTCGAGCAGGCACTTGGGGGCTTCGATGACGTAGTTGGTGGCCGGCCCGCTGGGCGTTTGGGAGTAGTTCTCGATGCGGAAGCCGGAGATGAGAATGCGGCCGCCATCAAGCGTTTCAGCTGTCTGGCCCAGCATCAGACTGGTCAGCGTGCGGGAGTTGCCTTCATAGAGCGGGAACCGGATGTTCCGCGTCGTGGTTGCGTCCAGCGGCGACCGGGGGAGGTTGGTTTGGAGCACGGCCGCCACTTGCGCCCCGGTTTTCCAGATGCCCCGCCGTGCGACCACCCACACCACTGCGCCGATGGCGAGCAGGGTGCCCACGACGAGGGCGGGCAGTTTCAAGGCGCGGGGCAAAGTCATTTCGCGTATTCCGACACGATCGTTGCCCATTTGCCTTGGGCTTTCAAAACCATTTCCACCACCTCGCGGACGCAGCCATTGCCGCCCCGGGCTTTCGTGATGCAATGCGCGGCGGCGGTTGCTTCCGCGCACGCATCAGCGGGCGCAATCGCGAGCCCAACGCGCCGGAACACGCCGAGGTCCACGAGGTCGTCGCCTACAAAGCAGGCTTCCTCCCACGTCAGGCCCGCCTGCGCGAGGATGCCTTCCACGGCGGGCACCTTGCCGTTGCGCGTCTGGATGATGAAGTCAGTCTTCAACTCCTCCCCCCGACGCGTGGTGATGAGCGAGGGGCGGGCGGAGACCCAGCCGATCTTCAGCCCGGCCTGGGCCGCAATGCGCTGGCCGAGTCCGTCCTGCACATGGAAGCGTTTGAACTCGCCTTCGCTGGTGATGAAGATGGCCCCGTCCGTGAGCACGCCGTCCACGTCGAAAAGGATCAGTTTGATGCGCTTGAGGCGGGTGCGGAGCTGGGCAGGAGTGAGCTTGGGCATGAGCTAAACGAGGGAGGGGAAAACGTCCAACTGCCCACGCTCAACGGTCAACGTCGATTCGCAGGCTAAGAAATCAAGCATCCCCGGCTTTGAAAATTGAGCGTTGTGCGTGGGACATTGGAAGTTCATCAACGGACAGCGTCACGCACTTTGAGAAAACTCTTTAGCAGCCCCGCCATTTCCTTGAGCGGAATCATGTTCGGTCCATCACTCATGGCCTTGTCTGGTTCCGGATGAGTCTCAATGAAAAGCCCATCCGCCCCCGCAGTCAGCGCGCAACGCGCAAGCACTGGCGCGAACTCCCGCTGGCCCGTGGTGCGGTCGCCGCCCGCGCCGGGCTGCTGCACCGAGTGGGTGGCGTCGAAGACCACCGGGAAGCCGCTTTGCTTCAGCACCGGAATGGAGCGCATGTCCGAGACGAGGTTGTTGTAGCCGAATGTTGTGCCGCGCTCAGTGACCAACAGCTTCTGGCCGCCCGCCAGTTTCGCTTTCTCCACCACGCGGCCCATCTCCTGCGGCGAGAGGAACTGGCCTTTCTTCAGGTTCACGATCTTCTCGGTGGCCACGGCCGCCTCGATCAAATCCGTCTGCCGGCAGAGGAAGGCGGGGATTTGCAAAATGTCCACCACCTCCCCGGACGCGAGCGCCTGCACCTCGTTGTGGACATCGGTGAGCACGGGAACCCCAAGCTGGTTGCGCACGCGCTCCAACACGGCCAGGCCGTCATCCAAGCCCGGGCCGCGAAAGGCCTTACCGGAGGTGCGGTTCGCTTTGTCGTAACTGGCTTTGAAGATGTAGGTGATCCCCAGTCGCGCGCAGATTTTCTGCAAGTGACGCGCGACCTCGAAGCAGAGCGCTTCGCTCTCGATGACACACGGCCCCGCGATCAGGAAAAGTCGCCGGCCCGCTTTGAGTTCCCGCCAGAGTGAATCAGTGGTGTTCCGCACGGCAGGTTTGTAGCAAGGCCGGCTGAGCGGGGGAAGGAGTGAATCCCGCTGTGTTCGGCCCGTGAGCTTCAGTTTCCGTAATTAAACGGGTCCGACAGCTTGGGGTCCGTGGCGAGATTCGGATCCGTCAGCGTTTTCATGAAGGCGACGAGGGCGGCCTTTTGCTGGGGGGTGAGACCGAGCCGGAGGGGCGTGCCGACCGCTCCGCCCGTGCCCTGCAGCGGCGGGGAGAGGTTGGGATGGGCCACAACGCCTGAGTCGTAGAACTCGACCACCTGTTCGAGCGTCGTGAAACGGCCGTCATGCATGTAAGGCCCGGTCAGCTCGATGTTGCGCAGCGATGGCACCTTGAAGAAGCCCTCGTCCTGCGGCAGTCCGGTAAGCGCCCCGACGCCCTTGTCCACATAGGGATTCTCCAGCCCGTTGTTGAAGATGCCAGTGCCGGGCACGAAGTTGTCGCTGCCGTGGCAGCGCGCGCAGGTGACATGGGAAAAGGTTCCTTGGCCCAGGAAGATTTGCCGGCCGAGATTCTCCTGCGCGGTGAAGTTCGCGAAGGCGATCGCCACGCCCTGATCGTAGCGGGACTGCACCGAGACCACGGACCGCACGAACTGCGCCAGCGCCCGGGCGATGCGTTCGGAGGTAACCTCCGGCGAGCCGAAGGTTTGTGCGAACAGGTTCGTGTAAAACGGCTCGGCGGCGAGGCGGTTGGTGAGCGCGGGGAGAGTCATGCCCATCTCCAAGGAATCTTGAACCGGGCGCAAGGTCTGGTCCTCCAGCGTGGCGGCGCGCTCGTCCCAGAAGAACTTCTGCCGCTGATACCAGCGGGCATTGCTCAAGCCCATCGAGTTGCGGCCCGTGAGCCTGCCGTCGAAGCCGACGCTGAAGCGGCGTGGGTCGGAGAAGCCCCTCGTTTGCACATGGCAGGAGGCGCAGGCGACGGTCTGGTTGGTGGAGAGGCGCTTGTCGTAGAAGAGCACCCGCCCCAAGGTGGCTCCGGCATCGGTCGTGAGGTTGGTCGCCGGCATGGTGTCCTGCCCGAGGATGGGCTGCTGCGAGAAGCGTGGCGGCAGCACGGGCGCAGCGTAGTTGAAGGGAGTTGCCGGCAGGAGTAGCGCGTTGTCCGTGGTGCTGGGGATGGTCTGGCGCACGGGCTCGAACACCGCTCGGAACAGGCCTTGGGCATTGGTGCCGCCAGCCACGCCGTGCTGAAAGGAGCCGTTGTGAAGCTTGATGGCCGCCAGCTCGGTCCAGTTCGTCAGATCGGTCGTGCGTTGCAGGAGCCAGACGAAATTTCCGGGGTCGGTAATCTGAATGCTGACGAGGTTGGTTCCGGTTCCCGGGCTGATTCTCAGCGTGGCGGCGGACGGAACCTGAGCGGCCGCCAAGCCTGCCGCAGCAAAACATGCTGCAAGCGCAGCGAGCCGCCCGATCCAGGCACTTGGTTTGAGTTGGCTTGTCATCGAGGTCAGTATGCCATAGCGGTGCCAAACCTGCATCCCCAGCGCGTCATTTTCTGGAGCGCGGAGCATAAGGGAAACCACCGAGGAGAGGTCAGCGAGTTTAACCGGCCGGCCGGCGCGAAATCCCCGCTGGCCTTGGGTAGCTGATCCGCTAACGCTCCGGCATGGCAAAGAAGCAAGTTCAGCAGCCGTTGTCGCGTCCGCCCCTAGAGCGGATGCAGCGGATTCACCAGGCATTGCACGCCGGCGGGTTTCCCAATGCCGTGACGCTCGCAGGGGACATGGAGGTCACGACCAAGACCATCTACCGCGATGTGGAGTTCATGCGCGACCGGCTGGGGCTGCCCATTGATTTCGACAAGCTGCGCAACGGCTATTTCTACACCGAGGAGGTCAGCGCGTTTCCCACTTTTCAAATCACCGAGGGCGAGCTGTTTGCGCTGATCGTGGCGGAGAAGGCGCTCCAGCAGTATCGCGGCACGAGCTTCGAGAAGCCGCTGCTCTCCGCCATCCGCAAGATGGAGCAGGCGCTGCCGGACACCATCTCGCTCAACCTCGCCGACGTCGAGCAGACCATCTCCTTCCGCACCACCGCTGAGCCGGTGCTGAACCTCGGGGTCTTCGACACGCTCGCCAAGGCCACTGCCGCGCGCCGCCAGCTCGAAATCGCATATCGCAAGCCCGGCCAGCCGGCCCCGGACCGCCGCGTGGTGGACCCGTATCATCTCGCCAACATCAATGGGGAATGGTTCCTCTTCGCCTTCGACCACGGGCGGAAGGACATCCGCACTTTTGCCCCGGCGCGCATTTCGGAGGTGAAGGAGACGGGCAAGACCTTCCCGCGTCCGCAAAAGTTTTCCCTCGAGAAGCGGCTGCGCGACAGCTTTGGGGTGCATTCTGCGGAAGGGGAGTTCGACGTGTGCATCCGGTTTGAGCTAACGATTGCGGACTACATCCGGGAGAAGCGCTGGCACGCTTCCCAGCGGGTCACGGAGCTGCCCGACGGCGGGCTGGAGCTGCGCATGAAGCTGTCGAGCCTCGCGGAAGTGGAGCGCTGGGTGCTGGCCTGGGCCGGACGCGCCGTGGCGGTTGCTCCGCGTGAGTTGGTCGAGGCGGTGCGGGAAGGCGCGCGGAAGCTGGCTGAACGCCACGCAAAGTAGCACGGCCCATCCTGTTCGTTCCACGGCACCCTCAGAACTGCGCCCCGAGCATCCACGGCGCGAACTCATCATCGCCTAGGCCGGCGAGCTCGCTCTTGGTCTTCTTGCCGCTGGCCACGGCGATGATCTCCTCGAAGATCCTCATCCCCACCTGTTCCACCGTCTCCGTGCCGTCGAGGATGGTGCCGGCGTTGATGTCCATGTCCTCCAGCATGTGGTTGTAGATCGCCGTGTTGGTCGCGACCTTGATGCACGGCGCGGGCTTGCAGCCGTAAACGCTGCCGCGCCCGGTGGTGAAGACCCCGACGTTGCAGCCGCCGCTGACCAGCCCCGTCATGCTCACGGGGTCGTAGCCGGGCGTGTCCATGAAGCCGAAGCCGGGCGTGTTGATCTCCTCGGCGTAGGCGTAAACCGCGGCGAGCGGCGACTGCCCGCCCTTGGCCACCGCACCGAGGCTCTTCTCGTAAATGGTCGTGAGCCCGCCTTCCTTGTTGCCGTAGCTGGGATTGTTGTCGATCGAACCGCCGTTGGCGCGGGCGTAGCCCTCCCACCAGTGGATGAGGTCCACAATTTTCTGACCGACCTGAGGCGACACCGCGCGCCGCGTGAGGAGGTGTTCCGCCCCGTAAATTTCCGGGGTCTCCGCGAGCACACTGGTGCCGCCGTAGCGCACCAACTCGTCCGAGGCAACGCCCAGCGCGGGGTTGGCAGTGATGCCACTGTTGCCGTCGGAGCCGCCGCAGTTTTCGGCCAGCATGAGTTTGGAAATCGGCTGGGCCGTGCGCCGCATCGCGTTGACTGCGGGCAGCAACTTCGCCACGGCGGCGGCGGCGGCTTCGACGGTTTTGCGCACGCCGCCGGAGTTTTGAATCGTGAGGAAGGTCGGCGGCTGCTCACCCGCCAATGGTTGCGTCAGCTTGTGCGCCTCGGCCACCAGATGCACCTGGTTCACCTCGCAGCCCAGCCCGATCATGACGTAGCCCGCGATGTTTGGATGCCGTGCGATGCCGGCGGTGACGCGCTGGAGGAGCTGCAACGGCTCGCCCGGCTGAATGCCGCAGCCGATCTTGTGGGTGAAGGGCACCACGCCATCAATGCCCGGGAAGTCCCGTTGAAAATCCGGTCCGCGGAACCGGTCCGCTACATAGCGCGAGACGCCGGCCGAGCAGTTCACGCTGGAAATTACCGCGATGTAGTTGCGGGTGCCGGCCTTGCCACCGGGGCGGGCGTAACCTTGAAACTGCCGCATCTGCGCGGCGGGATGATAAGCCACCGGGCGCACATCCGCGCCGAAGGCGTAATCACGGCCAAACGCGCCCAGCTCCACGTTGTGCGTGTGGACATGCTCGCCGGGGGCGATGCGCTGTGTCGCGAAGCCGATGGTCTGGCCGTATTTGATGACCCGTTCGCCGGCCGGAATCTCCGTCACCGCGAGCTTGTGTCCGGGCGGGATGCCCTTGGCGCTCGTGAAGCGGAACGAGCCCGCCTCCAGCTCCACCCCCGCCTTGAGCGGGCGTTTTACCACGACGACGTTGTCGGAGGGATGGAGCCGCAGCGTCAGGGCTTCAAGTTTCAACATGGCGGCGAGCGTAACAGTGCAGGAGGCGGCATCAAGCGTTACGCACGGCGAAGCGGCGTGAAGGCGGCGCTCCCTCAGTTGCTCCGCTCGACGGGGCGGAAGGGCCAGACCCAGCTCGCGAAGGCACCGAGCTTGCGGGTTTGAATCCACACCTTGCCCTGGCCCCGGAAACGGCACACGAAGCCTTCGCCGGAGAAGAACAGGGACTTGTAGCCGCCGATGCGCCCGACCTCGTATTGCAGACCGTCGGTGAAGGCGACGATGTGGCCGGTGTCCACGACGTAGCTGCCGGAGACGTTCACGCAGAACATCGCGCCGTAGGTGTTGAACCACAGGTCGCCCTTGCCGGAGCACTTGATGAGGAAGAGACCCTCGCCGGTGAAGAAGCCCTTTAAGCCCTGCCATTTGCTGTCGAGCGTCACGCCCATGCCGCTGGCGACGAAGCCACTGCTTTGGAGATAGAGGGTGTCGCCGTCGAGATAGACGTGCTCTAGGTCGCCAGGCGCACCGGGCGCGATGCCGATGCTGCCGGGCGCATTGGCGGCGGTGAACTCGTTGACGAAGATGCTTTCGCCGGTGAGCAGGCGCGCCAGCCCGCCGCGCATCTTCGTCTTCATCTCCATGTTCGTGTCCATCGTCGCCATCGCGGAGGCCTCGACCTTGAGCGTCTGGTTCGCAGGGACCTGCACGGTGAGGAAGGCGAAGTCGGGGCGGCCTTCGACGGTGTAGTCGAACTCCCGGCGGATGTCTGTGCTGTAGCCGGCGGTGAGCAGGCCGGAACCGGCGAGCGCAGCAGCAGCGGCGGGGAGGGGCGGCGGGCCGCCCGGATTGGCCAGCGCGGGGGACTGTCCGGCCGTCACCCAGTTGGTAAGGCCTTCGTAGAAGACATGATCGGTGGGCTTCAACTCGCCGGACGCGAGCATCTGGCGGACTTGCTCGACGGAGAACGGACCTTCTGCGACGCCGGTGCGGGAGATGTGAATTTGCATGGGATGGTTCGAGTGGAGGTCAAATCAGCGCGGCTTCAGCTCCGGCCCCAGCTCCCGGCCGAAGCCGCCCGCGTTGTGGCTTTGGCACCAGACCGTGCCTTTGCCCGAGAAGCGGCAGACCAGGCCCTCGCCGCCGAGGATGGCGGTCATCCAGCTTCCGCCGGCCTTGGTAATGGTGAAGTTCAGCGTCTCCTGGAACGCGACGATGTGGCCGGTGTCCACGATGTAGTCGCCGTCCACCTCAATGGGATAAATCGCGCCGAAGCTGGAGATGATGACCGGACCGGTGCCGCTGATTTGCAGCCAGAAGACGCTCTCACCGGAGAAGAACGACTTAAAACCCTGCCAGCCCATGTTCACGTTCACGCTGCTGTCGCACGCGACGAACGAGCCGGATTGCACGATGAGATTCTCGCCGCGCAGGTCGTAGCGCAGCATGTCGCCGGGGAGCGTGGCGGCGAGGAAGACTTCGCCGCTCGCGCTGGTGGCGGTGAAGTGGTTCAGGAAGAGCGACTCGCCAGCGAGCAGGCGCTTCGCGGCGGCGAAGAGGGAGCCGGAGTCGCGCTTGTGGGTGGTGGTGGTGAGCGCGAGCGAGTCGCTCATGGCGATCATCGCGCCGGACTCGGAGGTGAGGTTCTCACCGGGCGCGAGCACGACGCGCGCGGCGGCATTGCCGGGGCGGGAGAGGAGGTCAATTTGCATGGCGGTAAATCAGATTCGGGGATTCAGCCAGTTCGCCAGCCCGCTGAGGCTGCGGGTTTGAATCACAATCTTCCCCTTGCCCTCGACGCGCGTCACGAAGCCCTCGCCGCCGAAGAGACTGGAGAAGAGGCCGCCGGCCAGTTGCAGCTTGAGCTTCATCTGCGGCTCGTAGGCGACGAGATGGCTCGTGTCCACGATGTATTCGCCCTCGACCTGACGGTCCAGCAGCTCGCCATAAGCGCCATACCAGAGCGTGCCGGTGCCGCTGACCGTGAGCTTGAAGAAGCCTTCGCGTGCGATGCCGCTCACGAGGCCCGCCCAGCGCAACCCCAGCTTCAGCCCCGGGGTGGACGCGATGTAAGCGCCGGGCTGGAGACAGAGCGTCTCGCCGTTGAGCTGCACCTCGCGCATGTTCCCCGGCGTCGTCTGCACCAGCGTCACGCGGCGCGGGCCAGAGGTGCTATTAGTGAACGTGTTGACGAACAGCGACTCGTCCGCGAGGAACTTCTTGGCCAAGCCGGAGAAGAACCCGCCGTTCAACTGCGCCTTCATTTCGAGATCCGCCGCCATGCTGGACATGGCATCCGACTCCGCGATGACGCTCTCGCCGGGGTCGAGGTCAACGTGCAGATAGGCAAACGACGGCGCGCCTTCGATGGTGGTTTTCATGGGCTGGGAGAAAATGTTTCGGAAACCGAACCGCTCCCCAAGCGTGAAGTTCCAGTCCGCCAAAGGCAAGCCGCCAAGCCGCCGCCAAGCCGCAGAGGCGCGGAGCAACCCCGGTTTTATTTGACGGCGCGCTTGAACCCGGAGCAACTGTAGCGGTGCTCTATGAGCGCTGAGGGTGAAAAGCTCCTAGATCTGCTCCACCAGGCGCGGAGTCCAGCGCCGCGGAGGCAGGGCGCGTCTGTCCCAACACGCCGATTGGGCGTCCCTTGGCTCCATTTCCATTCATCGGATGAGGGGGGCGGGGTGAGGGGTTGTGCGCGTCGGCGTGGGTGGCCCTTCACCCTTCATCCGGCCTGCGGCCACCTTCTCCCCTCCTCCAAGGAAGGGAGAAGGCACGCATCGTGGCCTCCATCCACTCCAGCGGCGTGCTGAGGACAGACGAGCCCTACCCAACGCTTCTGACTTCGTGGCCGTCCTCCCTCACCGCATCCCGCCGGACACGAACAAGGCAAAAGTAAAAAAAAGGCAAAAGGGCGCCCTGTTGCGCCTCTGCACTTTTGCCTTTTACTTCTTGTTTTGTTCCTTCGCGTCCACCTTCTTCGCCTTCTCTGGCTGTGAGAGCTTCGCGCGGAGGGCTGACTGAAATTCCTTGAAGTTCAGGTCCACGACGGTGAAGCCGTCCTTGCGCGGGGATTTGGCCAGCAGCTTTTCTAGCCTCTCGGTGCGTTCGGTGGTGGCGGGGTGGGTGCTCAGGAAATCCAGCGCGTCCAGCGCCTCGCCGCCGGGAATCTTCTCGCGGAGCTTCTCCTCTTCACGGCGCATCTTCTCGAAGAAGGTGATCATGCCGCGCGGGTTGAGCTTCGCGGCTTCGAGGTAGCGGAAGCCCCGCTCGTCCGCCTCGCGCTCGTGGTCGCGGGAGAACTTCTGCGAGAGAAGGAAGGGCGCGTTGTTCACGAGAATAGCCGCGAGGCCGGAGACATCGCCGAAGAGGAGGGAGACGGTGGCGTAGAGGCCGAGGCCCTGCACGATGCCCCTCATGCCGTGCTGCTCGGAGACGTGGGACAGCTCGTGCGCGAGGACGCCGAGCACCTCCTCGGGCGACTCGGCCTTGAGGATGAGGCCGGTGTGGAGGGCGACGTTGCCGCCGGGCAGGGCGAAGGCGTTGAGCGAGGCGTCCTCAATGATGTGGAGCTTGAACGTGTAGCGGTCCTGCGGCACGACGGCCAGGAGCGGGGCGGCTAGCTGCGCGAGTTGCTTCTGCACGGCGTCGTCGGTAACGAGCTTGCTGGTGAGGGTGATTTGGGCGAAGGCGGTGTCGCCGAGCTTCTTCTCCCATTCGGCGGGCACCTTGCTGGCCACGGCCTGGACCATCGGGTCTTTCGCCAGCCACACGCCCGCGATGGCCGCGAAGAACAGGGTGAGGATGCCCAGGGTGATGCAGCGCGAGACCAGCTTGCGCCGGCGGATGCGGTCGCGCGCACGGGCGAGGGGGCGGTTGTTGGCGAAGGCGGGGTGGTTCAGGACGGCTTGGTCCGAGGTGAAGATGGAGACGTTGGCGAAGCGCGGATGAGCGAAGAAGACTAGGCGGTCGCTGGCCCCGCCGAGGTTGACGTCCAGGTCTTCCAAGGGGAGCTGGAACAGGCTGCCGTCCGCTTCAAAGCGGACTCCATCGGGGACGATGTGCAGCGTGCCGGAAATGCGGCGGGTGCCGTGATCGGGGTGGAAGGCCCCGGCTTCAAAGGTGTCGGGGACGGAGGCGGAGGGCATGGTCAGAGGGATGGATCAGTCGGTGAAGGCAAGATAGGCGGCGAGTCCGATGCGACCAAAGGGCACGAGGTAGAGAATGCCCAGCGCACCGGGTTTGCCGCAGACTTCGCAGAGTTTCACCCAGTTGAAGATGGCCATGCCGAGGCTCACCAAGGGCACGAGGTAGAGGAGAAACATCCAGCCGGGGAGCTTGGCGGCGGCGAGTTGCGGGAAGTGGTTCAGGATGGGGAACCACACCAGAATCCCCGGCGGATGCCCGGCCTTTTCGCAGATGCGCTTGAGGCAGTAGCAGTAACAGAGGTGATACGCGAGCAGGGTGGTGAGCAGGGCGCAGATGGCGGCCAGCGCAATCGCGGCGAGCAGCAAGGCCGCCATCAGGCTGATGCCGCTGACGGCGACCTCCGGTGTCCCGGGTGGCCAGTTCCACCGCGCGAGCAGGTCGGGGGAGAGCCAGTTCAGGAGCGTGAGTGGCAGGGGCATGGCAGGAAAGGACTGGATGAAGTGGGCTTGCGCTGCCAGTGAGGCCGTCAGTCTGCGAAGGCGAGATAGAGGATGAGGCCCAGGTTCACTCCGGGAATGAGCATCAACAGTGCGAGCGGACCGGGCTTGCTGCGGGCTTCGCAGAGTTTCCAAAACAGGAACACGCCGGCTGCGATGTTCACGAAGGGGATGAAGAAGAGGACAATGAGCCAGACGGGCAACTTCGCGGTCTCCAGCAGCGGCACGAGGTTGGCGATGGGAATCCATATGAGGACGCCCGGGGTAGTTCCCGCCTTCTCGCAAACGCGCTTGAGGCAGAAGCTCATAAAGAGATGGACCACCACGGCGAAGAGCACCGCCCCGAGGAAGACGGCGATGCCGAGGCCGGCAGCGGCGGCTTTTTGGGTGGTGGAGGCTTTGCCGGACTGCACCAGCAGATCAAACAACGGACTGTCGAGCAGGGGTTGGATGGAGTTCATGGCAGGGATTTGGTTGAGGGCCAGCGGTTCAGTTTGGAACCGGTGAAGGTTGAAAGAACGGGGCAGGGGATTCAATGCCGAATTGCCTGCAAGCGCTCCGCGCGCGGCAAGTCATCGCGCGCCAGTGTGGCCTACGCCAGCCGGACGACCTCGCACTTACGTTGCGTGAAGCGACACCAATGGGTGTAGCCCACTGCGGTTGCGAGGTGCAGCGCCTTGTCCCAGTCCGCGCCCACCTCGCCCGGCGCGTGGGCGTCCGATCCAAACGTGATAGGGACGCCAGTTTGGTAGGCGACTTGGAGGAAGTGCCGGCTGGGGTAAATCTCGCGGCAATCCTTGCGGAGGCCGGCGGTGTTCAGCTCGATGGCGGCCCCGCTTGCCTTTGCGGTGCTCAAGAAACGCTGGAAAAGCTGGGTGCAGTCGCGATTGGGGTAATACTTGAACTTCTTCGGCAGGTCCGCGTGTCCGATGATCTGGAAGAGTCCGCTCGCTGCGGCCATCGTCAGCCGCTCGAAATAAATCGACCACACTTCGAAGGCGTCACGTTCCTTCCAGCGCGAGAGTTTCTCGGGGTTGTCCACATCCCAGGCATCGGAGACATAGTGGACGGAGCCGATGAAGTAATCCCACGGATGCCGCGCCGCCAGCTCGCGGATCCATTCCTCGTGGCCGGGCAGGTAGTCCACTTCGAGCGCGAGCTTGATGGTGAGCTGCGGGAACTCGCGTTGGGCGCGGCGGACCTTCTCCACGTATTCGTCGAGCTGGCTGGCGAACATGCGCCAGTTGTCGAAGTCGTCGCGCCGCATTGGCGAGTGGTCGCTGAAGCCGATTTCAGAAAGCCCCGCCGCCACCGCGCGCGCGGCGTAGTCCACCGGCTCGCCGACCGCGTGGCGGCAGAGCGGGGTGTGCATGTGGTAGTCAGCGGGCAGCGACATGCCGGGAGGGTAGGGCAGGGGCGGCGTTGCTTTACAGGAGATTTACAAGATGGCGTTTGACCGGATGCGGCGGCCGACTATCTTGCGCCCGTCACCACTGCACGCCGTTATGAACACATTTCAAGGCCGGAAACCACGCGTTGCTGCCTTCACACTCATTGAATTGCTGGTGGTCATTGCCATCATTGCGATTCTCGCCGGGATGCTTCTGCCGGCGCTTTCCAAGGCCAAGGCTCATGCGACAGCCTGCCTGAGCAATCAGCGGCAGATTGGCATCGCCTTTCGCCTTTATACGGATGATCAGGACAGCCGCTTCGTGCAGCTTGCCCGTGCGGGAGCTCCACCGGCCAATTCCCTGGTTCCGGACCCCGCCAACGGTGCCACCAGTTGGCCGGACATCCTGAGAGCCTACTCGCTTGGTTCCAACAGCTACAACTGCGCCTCTCAGCGAGTGCCCACGATCAATGGCAATGCCAACACCTTCGGCATCGGCATCAATTATCCCGACATTGGAGTGTATCTGGGCCAGCCCATCGTGCGTGAGCAGATGGTGGCCAAGCCATCCGCCACGGTCGCCTTTGCGGACAACTCCTGGGTTGGAAATCCGGCCGTCACCAATCCTGATCTGTGGACGCCCACGAATCAGACCAGTGTGAATCCCTGGGATGCCCTCTGCTTCCGCACGCGCAACAACGCGTTTTACGCCAGCCTGCCGTCCCGCACCATCAACCGGCACCACGGCCGATGTAACACCGTTCACGTGGATGGACATGCGGAGAGCATGAAGAACAGCGCCATCGGTCTCCATTTGGTGAGTGGTGATCCCAATGCGCTGTGGGACCGGGAGTGACAAGGTTTCAGCGCAGCACCTGGCGCAAGGCGCTCGCACTGGCAGCGCAGACCTGCTCCCGGGGTGCTTGCCAGCCGGGGAACTCAAACGACTCCGCCCGAACTGGTCCATCGTAGTCCAATCGCCGCAGGGCACCGACAAACTGCGGAAGGTCAATCACCCCGGTGGCACCCGGCAGTTCCCGTTGCCGGTCGCCGAGCTGTTCCTGCGTGCTGCCGGCAGGCGCATCGTTCAAGTCCACGGCGATGATTTCTTCCCGCCGCAGCGATGCCAACTCCGGGGCCGGGCTGCCGCTCATCCACCAGTGCCATGAATCCAGCACGAGCCCGAGATTGGGCGCGGCGATGGCGGTGATGAGTTCGCGCAACTGCGGCAGTGAGTGGATGAACGCGTGCCGTTTGCCGTGGCGCAGCGCGGGTGTGGCGCAGTATTCCAAGCCGAAGCGGATGCCGTGATCGCCCAGCACCAGTGCGATGGCGGTGATGCGCTCGGTGTGTTGTCGGAAATTATCCGCGTAAGTCAGCTCGTCATGCGCCGGGACGATGGAACAGCCGAGCCGAGTGACGCCGCAGCGCAGGAGAGTCTGCGCCAACTTGGGCAGTTGGCGCAGGCCATCGGCAAACCGTTCCCCATCGCGTCGCATGTCAATGGGCAGGCCCGCCATGCCGAAGCACAGGCTGCGTTCACGCAGGCCGTCGAGCAAGCGCTGCAAGTCACGCTCGGACAATTGCGCCAGTTCATCCCCGCGTGCTTCGACGGAGGCAAAGCCGTGCCGGTGCGCCAGTTCAATGGCTTCAAGCTGGGTGGCTTCGATACACAAGCTGCGGCAGACGAGGCACGTGAACACGGGAAGAAGTCTGTCCCGCGCACGCGCAAGCTCAAGGCGCAAAACCCACCGATTCAGCTATTTCCTGTATTGAGGAAGGCATTGCGATTGCTAGTCTCACGGTCGGAAGTAAGGCATTGTTTTCAGACTGGCCACCGCATGAACGCCAAAGATTCTCCGCTTCTCGGTTTGCTGCTCCTATCGCTGCTCACCGTGCAGCAGGCAACGGGACAGCCCATCCTTCCGGCCCCCACGCTGACTAACCTCACGCTCAACGGCAGCCAGCGGGTGCTTCGATGGACGCCTTTCCCGGCGGTGCAGGGTTACAAGGTTTTCAGCACCGCCGACCTCCGGCAGCCCTTCACCGAGGACACCAGCGGGGTGAACAACGGCTTTTCGTGGACGGGCACGAACACCGGCTCCGCGCGCTTCTTCCGCCTCGACACCACGCCGCTCGACTCGAACGCGATCGTCACCGCCACCGCCCTCAACCGCCTCGCCTACGGCCCCACGCCTGCGCTGCTTGACCGCTTCAAGACGAACTCCATTGACTCCTACATCGCCGAGCAGCTCGCGCCGGAGACGGTCACGGAGACGGTGCAGAACCAGCACACGAACATCGCGTTCTTCGAGGGCAAGCTTGCCCCGCCCGCGACGCCCGTGCCGCTCACGAACGGCACCGGTCCCGGCTCGGCGATAATCGGCGACCTGCGCGCGTGGTTTGCACTGCGCGCGGTGGGGGCGGACCGGCAGTTGCTGGAAGTGCTCACGCAGTTTCTGGAGAACCACTTTGTCACCCAATACACGAAGTCCCTCGATTACTTTCAGCTTTATTACGGCGACTTCAACATGCGCAGCCGCGTCGCGACCGAGCTGGAATATCGCGAAATCACCCGCTGGCGGAACGCGCTGATGAACCCCGGCGTCACGTTCAAGGATCTGCTCACCATCAGTTGCGAAAGCCCTGCGATGATCATCTACCTCGACACCGTGGGCAGCCGCGGTGACGGCGGGCGCGTGCCAAACGAGAACTTCTCCCGTGAGATCATGGAGCTCTTCAGCATGGGCGTGGACAATGGCTACGACCAGACGGACATCACCGACATGTCGCACGCATGGGCTGGCTGGACGGTGGACTTCGTTGCCCCAACAGAGGTTTTCAATCCCTTCGCAACCCGGCTGCTCGCCACCGGCGGCAATTCCGTCTCCAATGTCCCCGGCGCGTGGGCCTTCATCTTCCGCACGAACTATCACGGCACGTCGCGCAGCGTCTTCACCAACAAGTTCGTCCCCGCCCGCTTCGGCGCACCCTGGACCACACGGACCTACGCCAACGGCACGCCCGGCTCCTATCAGCTCACATTTCCCGTGCGCACCGGCACGAACACCATTCAGGACGGTTACGACATCATCGCGCACCTGGCCGACCTTCCGTTCACGCAGGAATACATGAGCGTGAAGCTCTGCCGCTTGCTCGTGCATGAGGACTTCGCCCACGGCTACGACTTCACCGCGCCGCAGCTCACGCCGGAGGCCGAACTCGTGCGCCAGTGCATGATGGCGTGGGAGACGAACATGCCTCGCGGCCAAATCCGCAAGGTGCTCGATGTCATCTTCAAGTCAGACCTATTCCGCTCGCACACCGCCGCGTTTGCTAAAGTGAAGACGCCGTTCGAATACACGGTGAGCGCCATCCGCGCACTCCGTGTCAGCACCGATGGCACCGGGCTGCACGGCTCGTGGTCTTCGGACACGGATGGGACTTCCCTCGCCACGCCGATGCAGCGCATGGGTGGCATGGTGCTTTTCGATCGCGCTGAACCGGACGGCTACCCGGAGAGCGGGGCAGGGTGGATTAGTGCGGGCACGCTGGCCGAGCGCGGGCGCTGGACGCAGTCGCTCCTCATCGCCAGCGGCCAGACGGGTCACAACGGTTCGCAGAACGGCACCGGAAACGATGCGGGCAACTCCGTGACCTCGCCGGTGCGTCTGCTGTTCACGCGGTTGCCATTGGTGACAGACCAACAGGACACCGCGAAAGTCGCTGACGTGTTCCTTGGCCTGCTCTTTCCTGGCGAGGGAGCGGCGAACCTGAACCTCTACCGCACCGCCGCATCAACTTCCTCAACACCGCCGATGACGGCGCGACCTCGTCACCCTTCAGCGCGCTCACCGTTGGCACGACTACGGGCAACAACACCTATGACACGCGCGTCCGCGGCATGGTGGCGATGCTGATGACGATGCAGCGATTCCAAGAGCAGTGACATGACTGAACCCTGATTGCTGACAACTGAACCCTCCCTTCCCATGCCCTTCATAAACACCCTCAACCGCCGGGATTTTATCCAGCGCTCGCTGCTGGGCGGCGCGGGCCTGGGGCTTGCGGCGCTCACCAACGTCCCGCCTTTCGCCGCGCGCGCATTGGCGGAAGGGACCATCGGTCTCAGCGGCAAGAAGCTGCTCTTCGTTTTCCTACGCGGCGGCAACGACGGACTGGGCTCACTCGTTCCCGTGCAGGATTCCGCTTATAGCACATCTATCCGCAGCACCACGCTCATCGCGAGAGACGGCGCGACTGATTATGCTGCCACGCCGGGTGTCGCCGACTTTCCCACCAGCCCCGGCCTCACCGGAACCTTCGCCTACACAAGCGCCATCCGCCTCGGCAACGGCTTCGCCGCACTGCATCCGGGGTTGAAGTTCCTCGCGCCGGTTTACAACGCCGGCGACCTCGCGCTCATCCACCGCGTCGGCTACCCGAAGCAGTCGCGTTCGCACTTCGACTCGCAGAATTACTGGGAGAACGGCCTGCCGAACAACAACGTCTCCAAGGAAGGCATCCTCTACCGCACCATCATCGAGTCCGGCCTCGCGAGCACCTCGCCGCTGTCGGCGGTGAGCATCCAATCCGCGCTGCCGGTGTTGCTGCGTGGCTCCGCCGCCGCGCTCACCAACCTCACTGACCCGCTGCGCTACGACCTGCTAGGCGTTCCGAACAGTGCCAGCACCGGCGATGTGAAGGCCACCAACGCACTTCTGAGCGCTCAGTCCACGCCTTTCCCCGACAAGAAGAGCCGTGCGTTCCTCAGCCTGCAATACGATGGCCTGCTCAAGACCCTGTCCATCTTCAGCAGCCTCAACTTCACCGAGTCCGGCAACACCTACGTGGACGACGTGAACACGGACGGCGGGAGCAATCCATATTATCTCTTTCCAACTTCGCAGGCGAAGAACGGCGGCTACGCCTTCAACGGCAACAACACGGGAAAATACGTCGTGGACCAGTCCGGCACGGCCAACAGTTTCTTCGCCAGCCTCAAGGCTGCGGCGCTCATCCTCAACCATACTGACGCCGTCATCGCTGGCACTGAGATCGGCGGCTTCGACACGCACGACAACCAAGGCGGCGCAACCGGCCTGCACGCGACGCTCCAGCAACGCATCGGCTGGGCGCTCTACGGCCTGCGCAAGTATTTCCAGATCTATGGGAAGAGTGGATCAGCCCCCGTGACCGGCGCGAAGTGCGCGTGGAGCGATGTCGTGGTCGTGCTGCTCACCGAGTTTGGCCGCACGACGATTGAGAACACTTCGCGTGGGACCGACCACGCCGAGGCGGGCGTGATGTTCCTCGCGGGCGGCGGCGTGAAAGGCACCGGCAAGAGCGGGCGCCTGACAGGTGTCGTCGGCTGCCATCCCGGCGGCACGGGCGCACACCCGAGCGACAGCAATGCGCCGTGGATTTCGGGTCCGGCGAATCAAGCGGGCGGCGTGGACGGCTCCATGTTCGGCATCAGCGACCGCTACCTGAAACGCTCCGTGGACTATCGATCCGTGCTGGGTGAGGTCATCCGCGACCACCTTGGCGCGACGCAGAACCAGCTCAACCGCATCATCCCCGGCTACGCCAATGAAAGTCAGGAACACCTGCTCACCGGGGGCACGGTGACGACCCCGATAGAGTCTTCCGGGGTGAGCACGCCCATCATCGGTGAACCCGACATCTTGGGGTAGCCGGAATCCAGACCGCGCTCTTGAAACGAGCACGCCGGTTCGCGGCCCGGCGCTTCTAAGGCAAAAACAAAACCGGCGTCCCGTAAACGGAACGCCGGTTGGGTTTGAAAGGAGTTGGGGTTTGGCTACTTCTTCGCCGCCGCTGTCGCCCGGTTGAGCGTCAGGGTCAGACGGGACTTCTTGCGGTCCGCAGTCTCGCGTTTGATGACGCCCTTCTTCACGGCCTTGTCGAGGGTCGAGATGGCCGCCCGTAGCGCGGCGGGTGAATCATCCTGCTTGGCGGCGACGGCCCCGCGGAATTTCTTCTCGGTCGTCTTGAGCTGGGAGCGGACGACGCTGTTGCGGATTTGCTTGCGGGCGCTATTGCGCACGCGGCGTTTGGCTGACTTCGTGTTCGGCATAGTTATTTCTAAAAGAGGCGCGCACCCTAACGAATGGCCGCGTATTGTCAACGGCTTGTTCAGTTGTGGCGGTAAACGGGGCAAGGTTCTGTCGATTGGGAATCGAAGTGTCTGGGGCTGAGCGTGTAAGGTTTTCGGCTAGACAGAGCGCCGGTTTTCGGCTTCCCTTCACTGGGATGAAGCCTTCGCCCGACCCCGCGCCCTCGCCCCGCCTCACCGTCCACGTCGC
>CAMCFN010000013.1 GCA_945874145.1 Akkermansia muciniphila | reverse complement strand
CGCCGTTCCTCACCCCAAGAGCCACCTTGCCCGCTCCCAGCGGGTGAACCAGTGACCGCCGGCAGAGAGAACCGACAAAATCAGACCCAACGGCGTGACTCAAACCCGCCGCGCAGGCGGAGCGCGTCTTCTACCGCCGTTTTTAGGATAAAGGGTTGGAAAAACAAAAAGCCGGCCTGCTTACGCAGGCCGGCTTTGAGAGGCTCGGAAACGGGTCCGAGACAAGTTGAATTACATGTCCATGCCGCCGGGACCGTGGTGGTCGCCGCCGGCCGCCGGCTTGTCCTTCTCGGGCATGTCGGTGATGAGGCACTCGGTGGTGAGCAGAAGTCCAGCGATGGAGCTGGCGTTCTGGAGCGCGGCGCGGGTGACCTTCTTCGGGTCCACGACGCCGGCCTTCACGAGGTCTTCATACTCGCCAGTCGCGGCGTTGAAACCTTCGTTGCCCTTGCGCTTCTTGATCTCCTGCACGATGACGGAGCCTTCGTAGCCGCCGTTGTTGGCGAGCCACTTGGCCGGCCACTCGATGGCGCGCTTGACGATCTCGACGCCGAGCTGTTCGTCAGTGTTGGCGCCCTTGACGGCGTCAATTGCGGCGAGGCAGCGGATGAGGGCGACGCCACCACCGGGGACGATGCCTTCTTCAACGGCTGCGCGGGTCGCGTGCAGCGCGTCTTCGACGCGGGCCTTCTTTTCCTTCATCTCGGTTTCGGTGGCCGCACCGACGTTGATGACGGCGACGCCGCCGGCGAGCTTGGCGAGGCGCTCCTGGAGCTTCTCGCGGTCGTAGTCGCTGGTGGTCTCGTCGATCTGGCGGCGGATTTGATTCACGCGGCCCTGGATTTCAGAGGACTTGCCAGCGCCTTCGACGATGGTGGTGTTCTCCTTGTCCACGACGATGCTCTTGGCGCGGCCGAGGTCGGCGAGTTCGAGGCCTTCGAGCTTGATGCCGAGGTCTTCGCTGATGAACTTGCCACCGGTGAGGATGGCGATGTCTTCGCACATGGCCTTGCGGCGGTCACCGAAGCCGGGGGCCTTGACGGCCACGACGTTCAGGATGCCACGGAGCTTGTTCACGACGAGGGTCGCGAGGGCTTCGCCTTCGACTTCTTCGGCGATGATGAGCATGGGCTTGCCGGCCTTGGCGACCTTCTCGAGGATCGGGAGCAGGTCCTTGAGGGAGCTGATCTTCTTCTCGAAGTTGAGCACGTAGGCGTCTTCAAGCTTGGCTTCCATGGTGTCCGCGTTGGTCACCATGTAGGGGCTGAGGTAGCCCTTGTCGAACTGCATGCCTTCGACGACGTCGAGGGTGGTCTCAATGGACTTCGCCTCTTCGACCGTGATGGTGCCGTCCTTGCCGACCTTGTCCATCGCGTCAGCGATGATCTCGCCGATGGTGGCATCCCAGTTGGCGGAGACGGTCGCGACCTGCTTGATCTCTTCCTTGTCCTTGACCTTCTTGGCGATCTTGTCGAGGTGGCCGACGGCGGCGTCCACGGCCTTCTGAATGCCGCGTTGAATGCCGATGGGGTTCGCGCCGGAGGTCACGTGCTTGAGGCCTTCACGGAAGATGGCTTCCGCGAGGACCGTGGCCGTGGTGGTGCCGTCACCAGCGGAGTCGCTGGTCTTGCTCGCGACTTCGCGAACCATCTGGGCGCCCATGTTTTCGTAGGCGTCTGCGAGTTCAATTTCCTTCGCCACCGTGACACCGTCTTTGGTCACGGTCGGGGAACCGAACTTTTTGTCGATCACGACGTTGCGGCCTTTCGGGCCGAGGGTCGCGGCGACGGCCTTCGCGAGCTTGGAGACGCCCCGGAGGAGGGTCTGGCGCGCGGCTTCATCGAACAGGAGTTGTTTAGCTGCCATAGTAGTTTCTGATTTCTGGGTTAATGGTTTGAGCCGGGATTACTTGATGACAGCGAGGATGTCGTCGCTGCTGAGAATCTTGTATTCCTTGCCGTCAATCTTGATCTCGGTGCCGCCGTATTTGCTGGCGAGCACGCGATCACCGACTTCGACCTCGAAGGGAACCTTCTTGCCGTTGTCGTCGGTTTTGCCGGTGCCGAGGGCGCGGACAATGCTCTCCTGCGGCTTCTCTTTGGCGGTATCGGGAATGATGATGCCGCCCTTTTTCGCTTCTTTTTCCTCTGCCGCTTCCACGAGGACGCGGTCACCGAGGGGTTTTACGTTTAGTGCCATGGTGTGTTTCTGTTTGGTTTGTTGTTTGATTTACTGCGAATCAAATCCCGCCGCACCTGCGGTGGGAAAAGTGTTGGGTTACTTTTTCTTCTCGTCCACGACTTCGGCGTCGATGACCGGACCTTGGTCTTTTTCAGCCTTGGGCTCGGGGCCGGGAGCGGGGTCGGCGGCCTTCCCTGCCTGAGCCTGCTCAGCCGCGGCCTTGTAGAGTTGCTCGGAGACGGCCTGCACGGCTTCGTTGAGTTGGTCGCGGGCCGCGCGGATCTTGTCCGCGTCAGTGCCGGAGAGGGCTTCGCGGGCTTTCTTCACCGCGTCTTCAATCTTGGATTTTGCCCCTGCATCAAGCTTGTCCCCGTTGTCCTTGAGCAGCTTTTCGGAGCGATAAACGAGGCTGTCGGTTTCGTTGCGGGCTTCAATTTCCTCGCGCTTGGCCTTGTCCTCGTCGGCGTGGGCTTCGGCATCCCGGCGCATCTTCTCGACTTCTTCCTTGGAGAGGCCGCTGCTGGCGGTGATGGTGATTTTCTGCTCCTTGCCGGTGCCCAGGTCCTTGGCGCTGACGTGGAGGATGCCGTTCGCATCAATGTCGAAGGTCACCTCGATCTGCGGCACGCCGCGCGGCGCGGGCGGGAGGTCCGTGAGGTGGAACTTGCCGATGGTCTTGTTGTCGCGGGTGAACTGGCGCTCGCCCTGGAGGACGTGAATCTCGACGCCCGGCTGGCTGTCGCTGGCGGTGGAGAAGATTTCCGACTTGCGGGTCGGGATGGTGGTGTTGCGCTCGATGAGGCGCGTGAACACGCCGCCGAGCGTTTCGATGCCGAGCGAGAGCGGGGTGACATCCAGCAGGAGCACGTCCTTCACGTCGCCCTTGAGCACGCCGCCTTGAATGGCCGCGCCGACGGCGACTACTTCGTCCGGGTTCACACCCTGATGGGGTGGCTTGCTGACGAGCGCGCGGGCGGTCTCGACCACGCGGGGCATGCGGGTCATGCCACCGACGAGCACGAGCTCGTCAATTTTGTCTGCGCTAAGGCCGGCGTCGTTGAGGCAGCTCTTGACCGGGGCGATGGTGCGCTCGAACAGTTCGTCGCAGAGTTGCTCCATCTTGGCGCGGGTGAGCTTGGTGGAGATGTGCTTCGGGCCGCTGGCGTCGGCCGTCACGAAGGGCAGGTTGATGTCATAAACCTGCGAGCTGGACAACGCGATCTTCGCCTTCTCGGCTTCTTCCTTGATGCGCTGGAGCGCGTCCGGCTGCTTGCGGAGGTCAATGCCCGAGTCCTTCTTGAACTCGTCGAGAATCCAGTCCATCACGCGGTTGTCCCAGTCATCGCCGCCGAGGTGCGTGTCGCCGTTCGTGGCTTTGACCTCGAAGACGCCGTCGCCGATTTCCAGCACGCTGATGTCGAAGGTGCCGCCGCCGAGGTCATACACCGCGATCTTCTCGTCCTTCTTGCGGTCGAGGCCGTAGGCGAGCGACGCGGCGGTGGGTTCGTTGATGATGCGCAGAACTTCCAGACCAGCGATCTTGCCTGCATCCTTCGTGGCCTGCCGTTGGGAGTCGTTGAAGTAGGCCGGCACCGTGATGACCGCCTGCGTGATGGTCTCGCCCAAGCGCGTCTCGGCATCGGCCTTGAGCTTGGCGAGGATCATCGCGGAAATTTCGGGCGGGCTGAACTGCTGGGGCTTGCCGTCCACATCGACTTCCACAGCCGCGTCGCCATTGGCCGCGCGGACCACCTTGTAGGGCACCCGCTTAATTTCCTCCTGCACCTCGGCGAACTTGCGGCCCATGAACCGCTTCACGGAGTAAACGGTGTTGCGGGGGTTGGTCACGGCCTGACGCTTGGCGGCCTCGCCCACCACGCGTTCACCGGATTTGGTGAAGGCGACGACCGACGGAGTAGTGCGCTTGCCCTCGGAGTTTTCCAAGACCAGCGGCTCGCCGCCTTCCATGACGGCCATGCAGGAGTTCGTTGTGCCCAAATCAATGCCCAAGACTTTTGCCATAGAATAAATCTGTTAAAGACAGCTTTCTTCTAGCAGCGCCAGTGCCACAGCTTTGCTTTGTCGGAAAACCTGCTAAAACCCTTGATTCTTGTGGGAATCATCGACCGCTTCACCTGGGAGAATCGCCCAGCTCAGCCACCAAGTGTGCCACAAATGGCGCAATGGTCAGTGCCTTGGCACAACTTTGCGCCCGGCGGCTCCGGGCAAGCCTCCCCCCTCATTCCGTCAGATGAAATCAAACGCCAAAGCGCAGTGCCGCAAAAGGAACCAGCGGTTGCTGGTTTCGGTCCCGCACTCACCACGTGGATGAACGCCCTCCAGCTTGGCGACCCAACCTAATTCCTGCTCCTCCGCCTCTTCGCATCTTTGCGTTAACCGCAGTTGACAAGTTCGCTTCATGCTTTGGTCTGAAGTTCCGCGAAATTCTTGGCGGGTTTTTGGCAGTTGCAGGACCGCACTGAACCAGAAGGGCCGTTTTTCCAATTGACCAGCAGCGGGGTTCCATGAGCCAATGATGATTCGATTCTGTTGGTCAACTGCGAATTTTTTGAGTTTGGAAAATGCCAAAGGTAGCGAAGCCCGGCCGCGCGCCCCGCATCGGCGCGAACACCGCCAAATACGATGCCCATCACAGCGTTCTCAAGCAGACTTACGGAGCCTTGGCTGACCTGCGGGCCGAATTGGCTGACTCGAAGGAGAAGATTGCCGAGCGCACCAACCTGCTGAACCTCTTCGCGACCTGCGCGGACTCGCAGCGCTCATGGCTCTTGCTGGAGGACTATTTTGAAAAACTGAACCTATCCCGCAAGGACTTCGGCGCGAATGAGTGGTGGCCGCGCATGGCGGAGGCCCGCAACAAAGCCCGGCTGGAAGAACTGGCCATCCTTTTCCTCCGTGCTGGCCGGTCGCTGCCGCAAGAGTTGCAGCCGCACGCGAACTACTCGCGCTTTGCGGAAATCGAGCAGGCCGAGCAGGAAGGCCGGCTAATGAAGGAGCTTGAAAACTGGCTCTTCCCGCCCGCGCCGGTGCATTTGGATTCGCCGCGCGCCGGCCTGCGCATCATCTGCAAACCCGAGCTGGCCAGTGCGGACTCGGCGTTGCACCAGCTCCGGGTTGCTTTCCACCTTTTCCGTCCGCGCACCGGGGAGAAGGAGAAAAACCTGTCCGACCTCATCGACTTGAACACGCGCGCGGCGCACGAGCAGGAGCTGTTTCCGCCGATGGATTGGGAATTCATCCAGTGGATGGTGGAGAACTACCGCCAGCGTGCGGACAAGGAAGCGGGCTTTCTACTCCAAGGTTTGGAGCTCCTCCAGTGGATTGCCCGCTGGGGCCATCACGGTCGCCTGCTCATGGAATGCGGCACCAAGCCGGTGGTTTACCACGGGCAGGTGGCCGAGCTGACCCCCCACTTGCAGAACGGGGAGCAGGAGCTCGCTTTCACGCAGCGGATCAAGCTCTCCAATGGCGAAACCCGGCCGATCACGGATGCGATTTGGTTTGCTGGCCAGCCGCCGCTGGCCTTCGTGGACGACACTTTCTATCTCCTCCGCAATGCACCGCCCGGCACGCTCATGGAGTCCATCGCCCGCACGCCCACCCTGCCGGTTCGCAAGCTCAGTCATCGGTTCCTGACCAATCTCCGCCGCGCGCATTTCGACAACGGGGTGGATTGGGATCTGCTCTGCACGGCGCACCCGGCCTTGCCGCAGTTCACCTTCGAGCTGGTGGATGAAGTCATCCGCATCCGCCTGCTGGCCCGCAGCGAGCGCGATCAATCCATCTGGCATTGGAACGGCCACGAGTGGGTGCCGGATGAACCCGGCCACGCCCGGAACGGCAAGCCTGAGATCCTCGACGACCTCCGGCTGGAGCCCGCGATCAACTGGCTGCGCCGCCTGAACTGCTTCACCCCGGAGCCTGGCCTGTGGGTGGGTGACGCGGCGGAAAATTTCTTCAGCGTTCTTTCCACCAACTGGGCCACCCGCCCGGCCGATGCAGATTTCCTCGGCAACGCCGCCTTCCAACGGCTCTTCCTCAGCCCGCGCAAGCTCAAGCCCAGTTTGGTGGTCAAGGGCAGCGGCATTGACTGGTTCAGCGTCTCCGCCGAGTGGGAGAGTGAGGGCATGAAGCTCACCAAGGCGGATTTGCAACGGCTCGCCAGCGCCACGGGCCGCTTCGTCAAGCTGCCGGATTCCGGCTGGGTGGAGCTGGACACGCAGGCGGTGCAGAATGCCCACGAGGCGCTCGCTGACCTCGGGTTGGAAGGGCTCAGCCCCATCGCCCAGCAGGTGCCCATCGAACAGGCCGCGCATCTCGACGAGAAGGGCTTGGAGAAGTTCGGCGACAGCGAACATGCCAAGACCTTGCGGAAACGCCTGACCAACTTCGAGGGCATCGCCCCGACCGAGCTGCCCGAGGGCCTCATCGCCGATCTGCGTCCGTATCAGAAGGAAGGCTTCGATTTCCTCTGTCACCTCACTTCACTCCGGCTCGGGGGCATCTTGGCCGATGACATGGGACTGGGAAAAACCCTCCAGACGCTCATCTGGCTTGCGTGGCACAAGGCCCGCAATGGCAAGGCCCACCGGCCCGCGCTCGTCATCTGCCCCGCCTCCGTGCTCCACAACTGGCGGCGCGAGGCGGAAAAATTTGTCCCGCACATGAAGGTGCTCGTCCTCCAAAGCGGCGCTGGTCGGCATACCTTGCGGAAACAAATTCCGCAGCATGACATCATCGTCACCAACTACGCCTTGCTCCGGCGCGATCTCGAGGAGCTGAACAAATTCGACTTCGGCGTGCTCGTGCTCGACGAGGCGCAGTTCATCAAAAACCCCGCCGCCCAGGTCACCCAGAGCGTTAAGCAGCTCAAGGCTGATCACCGAGTCGCGCTCACCGGCACGCCGCTGGAGAATCGCTTGCTTGACCTCTGGAGCATTTGCGACTTCATCCAGCCCGGCTACCTCGGCACGCAGGAACATTTCCACGAGACCTACGATCCGAAACCCGGGGCGGAGACCGAGGAGGCTGTCTCCCTGCAACGCATCGCCCGCCGCCGGCTCTCGGCCAAGCTCCGTCCGCTCCTCCTTCGCCGCCTCAAGAAGCAAGTCGCCAAGGATCTGCCCGACCGCATCGAACAGCGCCGCGACTGCGAACTGGGTGAAGACCACCGCAAACTTTACCTCGCCGAGCTGCGCCGCTCCCGTGAGCAAGTCATGCAGGCCGTCAAAGAAAAAGGCCTCGCGAAGAGCAAGATGCACGTCCTCGCCGCCCTCACCCGGCTCCGGCAGATCTGCTGCCACCCCTCGCTCGTCGGCAGCGACGTGGCGAGCGGCAAGACCGAGACGCTCTTCGAGCTGCTCGACACCTTGGTGGCCGAAGGCCAGAAGGTGCTCGTCTTCTCGCAGTTCGTGCAGATGCTGAAAATCCTCGAGGTCGACTGCGCGAAGCGGGGCATTCCCACGCACCTGCTCACCGGCGAGACCAAACAGCGCCAGGAAGTGGTCAACGCCTTCCAAGCCGACGAACACGGCGGCGTCTTCCTCCTTTCGCTCCGTGCCGCCGGCACGGGCCTGAACCTCACCAATGCCAGTTACGTGGTGCTCTACGATCCGTGGTGGAATCCCGCCGTGGAAGCGCAGGCCATCGACCGCAGCCACCGCATCGGCCAGACGCGCACGGTGAACGCCTATCGCTTGATCGCGCCTGGCACCGTCGAGGAAAAGATTTGGGATCTGCAGCAGCGCAAAGCCCAGACCATCCAAGACGTGCTCGGCGAAGAAGGCTTCGCCCGCAGCCTCTCCCAGACGGATCTGGAGTATCTCTTTTCGGAGGAATAATCCGCTACCAACTGACCGCCGGAGAGTGTGACTTCTCCCTTCGTGGAGTCCGGAGAGCCCGAGTTTCCACCCGGCGCAATCTGGCCAGACTACCGTTCGATGACGCGGTAGAAGCGGCGCGGGGTTTGCGGGGCCTGCGTATCGTCCACCTCGATCTTTCCGTTGAGCACTTGGAAGGCATTGGTGAGCCTCGACCAGTTGGTGGTCGCCAAGTTCGTGTTCACCTGCACTTCAAAGCCCGTGGCCAGCTGGCTGGTCAGCGGGTAGCCACCCAAATCCCCAAAGCGCAGCCGGACCACGCCACCCGGCTGCGGTTGGAGCGGATCAAACTGCGTGATGCCCAGCACGCGCAGCAGGGCGCTGGCACTTACTTGGCCGCCGCTGGCATTTGTAACGAGCACGTTGAGGACGCCGCCGCTGGCCCGGGTGACGAAGGGCAGGGAAAGCACGGCATTCGTTGCGTCCACGATGTTGGTGCCGTCCCGCTGCCACTGGTAGGTGATGGGGCCGGAGCCTGCGGCCACGACCGAGAAGTTCGCGTTCGAACCGGCCGTGGTGGTGCGGCTCAACGGATGGCTCGTGATGGTGGCCGGACCGGAGGGGAGGCTCGGCGGCGAGTTGGAGAGGTAGTTCAAAACCGTAACCGCCTTTGATTGGCCGTCGATCTGGCACACATACCAGTAGCGCCCCGCGCCGGTGGTCGGCACGATCAAGGTGTTCGCCAGTCCGGAGGAGGTGTAAATGCGCGCGGCCGCGCCCGAGCCAGCCAGCGCGCCGGAGCTGCTGAACTGGTGGATGAAGTAAGTGTAGGTGCCTGGCGAAGTGTTCGTGATGGTGATGGTTTCCGGCCCAAAACTGGTCACGTCATCCACATCCAAATTGGCAAACGGAGCCGTCGCGACGGAGCCGCGAGCGGCGTAATCAATCTCATAGAACTGGCCTGCCACGGCCGGGGTGAGCAGGTGCGAATCCAGATCGACGGGGCTTGCCCCCCAGGTCAGCACGAGGCGAATGCTGTTCGGATCGCCGATGTTGGGGGAGAGGGCAAACTCGTATTGGTTTGTGATGCCGACCAGCAGATTCAGGTTGGCTGAGAAGGGGGCGAACCCGCCCGCCGTGGCAATTAGGGTCACCGGCAGGGCCGGCACCGCGTTGAAGAGGAAGACGCCGCCCACGCCAGTG
The DNA here is from genome assembly GCA_945874145.1 of Akkermansia muciniphila. Lineage (GTDB taxonomy): Bacteria > Verrucomicrobiota > Verrucomicrobiia > Limisphaerales > SXTU01 > SXTU01. The sequence goes on along the minus strand of CAMCFN010000013.1, from coordinate 64,175 downwards.
AGGATGTTCGTGCCGGCGACGGAGACCGTCACGTTGGGCTTGGGTGCCCCGGTCAGCGCGTCGCGCGCGATGCCTTGGAGGACGGTGTTCGTGTAGTTGGAATAAAAGCTGAGCTGAGCGGAATCGCTCACAGCCGTGGCGGTCGTGTTGGAAACGGCGACCGAGTAGGCCCCGGCTTGATTGGTAATGGCGTTGAACAGGGTCAAGGAGGCCCCGTTCTGGCCGACCAGATTGGTGCCGTCCTTGCGCCATTGGTAATAAAGCGTGCCACCTCCATTGGCGGCCACGGTGAACGTGGGTGTGCCGCCGGGGATGATGGTCTGACTGATGGGCTGGGTCGTCACGGTGGGGGCATCGGGCTTGAGGCCCCGGCGGATGGTGTGGTTGCCGCTGTCGGCCACGTAGATGTTCCCCGCGATGTCCACGGAAATTCCCGCCGGTCCGCGAAAGCGTGCCGAGGGACCGTCCGCATCGGTGCTGCCCTTGACGCCCGAAGTTCCCGCCAGCGTGGAAACCGTGCCGCCGGCCGTGACGAGGCGGATGACGTCATTGGCAAAATCCGCAACGTAGAGGTTGCCCGTGGGCCCCACGGCCACGGCCCGGGGGGAACGGAACAGCGCGGCCGCGCCGGTGCCGTCCGCGTTGCCGGCCTGGCCAATCACCCCGGCGAGGGTCGTGACCGCGCCGCCGGGCGCGATCTTGCGTAAGGTGCTGTTGGAAGTATCCGCCACATACACGTTGCCGCTCGTGTCCACGGCGATGCCGAAGGGCAGGAAGAACCGCGCCGCCGCGCCGGAGCCATCTGCGCCCCCGAAGCTGCCCGCCGTGCCGGCCAAGGTGGTCACCACCCCGAGCGGCGTGATCATGCGGATGGTGCAGTTGGCGGTGTCCGCCACATAGACGTTGCCCGCCGAGTCCGCCGCCACGCCTCCCGGACTTGAGAACCGCGCGGCCGCGCCTGTGCCGTCCGCGCTGCCGGGCACTCCAGCTGTCCCCGCCAAGGTCGTCACCGTGCCGTCGGCGGTGACTTTGCGGATGGTGTGATTGCCGTAATCGGCCACGTAAAGATTGCCGGCGCCGTCCACCGCCACGGCGCTGGGAGTTCTGAAACGTGCCGCGCTGTTGGTGCCATCCGTGCTGCCGGCGGCCCCAGCGGTTCCGGCGAGGGTGGTGACATCTCCCAGCGCGGTGATCTTGCGCAACGTGTTGTTCACGCTTTCCGCCACATACACGTTGCCCGCCGCATCTATGGCCACACCCGTCGGGGAGTTGAAACGCGCTGAACTGCCCCCGCCATCAACGCTGCCTGAGCTGCCCGGCAACCCGGCCAGAGTGGTGATGGTGGACTGTCCGCGAGCGAGGGGGGCGACGCAGGTGGTCAACACCCCCAGCAGCCCGATCCAATGGCGAAGGCAGAAATTCATGGCAGTGCGGTCATCGTTGCTTCAGCGCCCTGTGGCCACGGGCTCCAGCGCACCGGCCACCCTCACGGCTCAACGAGGCGGACGCGGTAGAATTGGGGGCCGGTTTGGAGCGGGGCTTGGAATTCAATTTCCCGGCCGCTGCTCACTACGTTGGTGGCGATGGCCGTCCAGTTCGTGCTCGCAATGGAAGCCGCGATTTCCAGCACGTAGGTTTTGCCCGGGACGGTGGGCCAGCGCAGCCGTGGTCCGCCACTCATGAGGCCGGGCGCTCGTAGCTGCAACCCGGAGTTGGCATCGTTCGGGTCGGTGCCGGCGCGGAACTCGGCCCAGTTGGGAATGCCGTCACCATCGGCATCCGCCAGTGCGGCGGAAAGCAGATTGTTCAACGCCCCGAAGTGGCGCAACCGCCAGGCATCCGGAATGTTGTCCGCCCATGTGGAAAGGTTGCGCAGGCGAGTGGTGATGAGGCCGGATTCCCGGCTGACAGGCACGGTGCCCACGCCGGCGGGCGAGGCTGAAGCGTGGTCAAACCGGATGGCATACGCGGCGTTGGCCCCCGCGCTGGCCGGCAGCGTGACAACCAAGGTGCCTACGGGTGCGTCGCCGGAGAGGCCGGCGGCGGTGTTGTTCAGCCAGGCGGCCGCGTAATTCCCCGCGCCATGCGCGGCGGCGAGCGACGGGGCCCCGAGCAGGGCGCTGGGTTGGAACTGCACGGGCACGGAAATGGGCGGCGCTCCATCCAGCGGCAGCACGCTCATATTCAGCATGAGCACCCGCAGGGCAGTCGCGCCGGACACGCGTGCGGTGATGGGGATGTTCAAGGACTGGCCAGCCGTGCCGATCACTTCCCCGGCGCTGAACGTGACGCTGGAATCATTGACGATACCCAGTGACTGACCCACGCGATCTGTCCGTGGCGTCCCGGGCGAGGGGCGTGAGACGGACTGGCCGATCACGCCGCGGAAGGCGTTGCTGCCCGCGAATGCGTAATGGAAACCATTGGAGCGGAAGCGGAAGAAATTGGTGAGCGACGCGTCCAGGGAGCGGCGGAACGTGACGAAGATGTCCGCCACATCCAGCGTGCCGTCCCCGAAGCCGATGGTGTTGATGATGGTGTCGTTGCCCGAAGCCAGCGCGCCGCCGACATTCGGGCCTTGCACGAAGAGGCCGGTTCCCGGCACGGCCACCACGGAGCCGCAGCAAGTGTCCATGGCGTCCTCGAAGTCGCTGCCAGCAGGGGGCCGGTTCAACTGGTAAACCGCAGATTGAAAGATCTGCGCGAGGTCATTGGCCAGCAAGTTGGTGTCGCCGAAGTCGCCGGCGTTCACCCACCGGAAGGGCACGGCGTCACCCGCCAGATAGACCGGCGAACCAACCGTGATGGTTCGGACGGCGTTGATGGGCGCGGCGGCGGTGAGGCTGCCGTTCGTGGGCGCGTCAATGAAAACGTCCTGATTGATGCCATCCAACGTGCCTGAGGGGCGATGGATGCGGATGGAATAAGTCTGAGCATTGGTCGCTCCCGCCGGCACCCGCACTCCAAAAGCGCCCAGCACGACCTTGCCGTTGGCGCTGTCGAAGCGCGTGTCATGGGCGCTGGAGAACTTGAGCAAATCCTGGGCGCCAGTGTCGTAAAGGTTGGTATTGCCTTCGCGTTCCAACCAGCCGACCGAGAGGAAGTTGTTGGCGGTGTTGGTGGACAGCAGATTGGTGAAGACCTGAGTCGCGTTGGTCACGGTGCCCACCACGGTGAAGACGGTGGTGACGAAGAACTGGGGCGGAATGGGAAGGAAGATGCCGGTCCCGGTGGGGTCGGGTTTCAGCAGTTTGGATTCAAAGCCCACGGAGCCAGCGGCAAGGGCAGGGCCGGTGCCGTTGGTGGCGGACAGGGCAAACTGCAAGGAGTTCATCTGCTGGCCGGCGAGCAGATTCAAGGTCACCGGTGCATAAAAAGTCTGGCCGGAAGCGGCGATGAAACCGCTGGAAGCCTCGCCTCCGTCGAACCCGAAGGCGATGCGGTTTGCCACGAAGTTCGAGGCGGAGAAAATGTTCGAGACAGTGGCGCTGGATTCGTAACCAGTTTTGAAGGCCTTCACCTTGAACACCAAGTTGCTGTTGCCAATGTTGAAGGAGAGCGGGCTGCCGGAAGTGATTGGCCCCAGACTGGGGGCGCCGTTGGTGGGTTCAGTCTCATCCACCGTGTAATAGATCTGCGCGCTGCTGGTGACGGTGCTGACGCTGAAGGCGGCGGCATTGTTGCCGGAGATGACCGGGTTGCCCGTCTTGAACTGGAAGCGAGCGGTCACGACGCCGCTGGAGACGCGGCCATTCTGGGAGCTTTGGGCCTTGATGGTGAGGTCCGGCAGCACGGGGCTGATGAGCGTGGCCGGTAGCGAGGCACTCCCGTCCTGATACGCTGGGGCGGTGCCGGTGCCGGCCCCAGGGGCGGGAATGGTGTCCAGAAAGGCATTGGTTGGCGTGGCCCCGGAGCTGAAGAAGGTGTTGACGCCCGACTCCGCCAAGACGGCGATGACGACATCGTTGTTAAACACCGCCGAACTCACTGCCGTCAGCTTTGTTCCGGTCTGTCCCGTGTTGGGATCGGTAGTGAGCACCACCGTGCCAATGGTCGGGGTGGTCACGGGCGGTTGCGCGGCGGTTTGCTGGATGCGGCGGATGGCCTTGTTCCCGGTGTCCGTCAGGAGGAAAGCGCCGTTGAGGATGTCCGGGATGACTCCGACCGGGGAGTTCAGGCGGGCGGTGTTGGTCGCGCCATTCACAAATCCAGCCTGCCCCGGGGTGCCCACCGCCGTCTCGATGGTGTAGGTTCCGATGCTGCTGTTGGTGAAGAGGCGGCGGACGGTGTGATTGCCCGAATCCGTGATGAGCAGGCCAGCCGCCGCCCCCATCCACACCACGCCTCGCGGGAAGGAAAGCTGGGCGGTCGCGGCCAGCGGAAAAGTGTCTGAACTCCCGGCGATGCCCGTGCCTGCGCGAGTCACCACGTTCGTGGAGAGCGTGCCGGTGGTGGGGCTGTTGGTGAGCACCACCTTGATCCGGTGGTTCAAGGTGTCCGCCACCCAGAGGTCGCCATTGTCGCCAAGCGCCACGCCGTTGGGTTGGTTGAAGTTTGTCGCGTAGGTGGTGACGGCGTTTAACGGGCTCAACTTGCGGATGGCGTGGTTCTTGGAGTCGGCGATGTAGATCGTTCCGGCCGCGTCCACGGTCAGCCCGATGGGGGAATTAAACCGCGCGGCTGAACCCGTCCCATCCGTGAAGCCGGCCGCAGTGGGCGCGCCGGCGATATTGGTCACCACGCCGTCGAAGCTGACGTAGCGGATGGTATGATTGCCGGAGTCCGCCACCACGAGCCCGCCGCGAGCCAGAATGATGCCGGCCGGATTGAAGAATTCGGCGAAAAAGCCAGCGTTTGGCGTGGCATTGTTATTGGTCCCATTGAGCCCCGTGAAGCTGCCGGCCAGAATGCTCGTGACACCCGTGGTGGGCACGAACTTCATGACCCGGTTCGCGGCGGTCTGCCCCAAGGACAGCCCGCCTTGATCCGTGATGTAGAGCGTGCCTTGGGAATCAATCGCCAAACTGTGCGGTTCCACGAGTCCGTTGGTCAGGACGATGTCCACCGTCTGAGCGGCGGAGGGTAAGGCGCAACCGACGAGGGCCGCCGCGAGGGCGTTGCGAAACCGATGCACGAGCGTCATGACGCGTTGGGCAGGAGCAATTCTCATGCGATTCGCAGGTTCAAGGCAGCACGCGCAAACGATAGAAGCGCAGGCTGTCCGGGTTGGCTTGGATGAATTCCTGCATTTGCCCGTCACCCACATTGGTGGCGATGGGTAGCCAGTTGGGGTTCAGCAGGTTGGAATTGCTTTCGAGCACGTAGAGCTTGCCCGGTGCGCTCAGGAGCTGGAACGCCAGATCGCGCCCGCTGTTCCGCGAGCCGGACGGAGCCAGTTGCACCCGCGAGTTGGCTTGCGTGGGATTCGTGCCGGCAAAGTATTCCAACATGTTGGGCACGCCGTCACCATCTGGGTCGGCCAGATCGGCGGCTTGGGGACTGGTCGCATCCCCGAAGAAGGTAGTCTTCCATTCATCCGAAATGAGGGAGGGCGGCGCGGCGGCGGCGCGCTGCACCCAGACTGAAGCACCGCGTGTCTCGAAGTTGTATTGCGTTGTGAAATCCGGTGAGCCATCAGCATTGGCAAAGCCGACCGTGTAGCTGGAGCCAGCGGGGGCGGTGGGCGGCACGGTGAAGCGGACGAAGCCGAGCACGTTGCTGCTCAGGGCGGGCAGCGCGAGCTGGCCAATATTCCAGCCTGCAGCAACTGCGTTACGGAGCCCCGTTGTGCTTCCGGGGTTGAGAAGTTGGTTGAGGGCTATGAACTGGGGCGGCAGGGTCAGATCCGGCGCCCCTTCCACCGGGTTCACCACCGCGCGGAATTGCAGGCCGGCCAGTGAGGCGCCCCGGGCGACGCGGGCAAACACCGGCACGTTCACCGTGGCTCCGGGCGCCACATTTTCCAACGGCAGCGCGCCGAGGGCGGCCTGACGGAACCAGACTTCGCCGGGCGGGGGCGTCGCGGCGGTGCGGCGTGCGGCCGGCACCAAGCTGGTGGTGCCGTTCGTGCGTGAACCGCCCGCCCAGAAGCGCTGCCAGTTCGTGGGGCTCACGTTCAGCCCGGGATTGGTGTTGAGGCGGAGGGAGCGCAGCAGGATGATTTGCCAGTCGAGGAAACGAATCTGCCCGTCACCGCCCACGGTGCCAGCGGCGTCCTCGGGGAAGGCATCCATCGCATCGAAGGCGTCGCTGAACGCGAAGGGCAGACGAATACCGGCCGCGGCGGCGAAGGCGTTGTTGACATCGGCATTGTCGAGGTTGCCGTCGCCGAAGTCGCCCGCGTTATACCAACCCCTTGAAGAAGTGTCGCCGACGCGGTAGGCGTAGTTGGTGACGATGATGGTGCGCGCGGCGGCGGAGGCGATGGTGACACTGGTTCCCGCCCCGTCCGAGGTGCCGGAGGGCAGCACGACGTTCAGCGTGTAAGTGCTGCCATTCGTGGCGGTGGCGGGGATGGGGATGGCCAGCAACGTCACCACGGCGAAGCGGCTTACGTTGAGCCCGGAGTTGGTGCCGAGGTAGGAAACCACCAGCCCGCGCGGAACTCCGGTGGCCCCCGCGCCCAGCACGTAGGCCAGCGTGCTGAAGGTGGCGCTGCCGCCGGAACTGCCGGAGGTGGTTACCGGGATGAAGTCATTGGTGGGATTCACGGACAAGGCCCGGAACTGGTCGCTGATGTTGGCCACGCCAGTCGCAGGCGTGACTTCGACCCGGTATTGCAGGGAGCGAAGCGTGTCGTTGCTGCGAAGGTTCATGACCACCGGCACCACCACGGTCGCCCCGGCCCCGGCGAAGATGTTGGTGTTCAGCCCCGGCGGCACGCCGATGGAGGTGCTGGTGACAGCCAAGCCCGTGACGTTGGTGCTGGCGCTATTGGTGCCGCTGATGAGGAACGCCGCCACTTGCAGGGCGGTCAGGTCATTGGTTGTATTGTTCCAGAGGATCGTGCCAACGCCGCCGGTGATGGCGACGCGGAGGCTGTTGGTCGTAGGGGCGCTGCCGTCGGTCGTGTAAAAGACGTTGGTGCTCGAACTGGACACCGTGATGGCGGTGCCCAAGGGGTAGTAACCGCTGTTGGGCGTGAAGCTCAACGAGGGCGGGTTCAGGCTGGCTGCGCCGTTCGTGCCACTGCCCACGCCGCTGGGGCCGGTCAAGCCCGCGCCGGTGGTCCGCCGGATGAGGTGGTAAAACTGCTCGCTCACGTAGGTGGCTCCGCTGCCGTCCACGACCACCCCGGTTGGCAGGCGGGACTCGGCGAATTGGGCGGTGCCATCAGCCCAGCCGGGATAAATGCCGGGGACCGCGACGTTGACCCAAAAGTTGGAGGAGATGCCGTAGAGGACCGTGGTCGCACCCGTGCTGTCCACGAGGCGGACCTGATGGTTGCCTTGATCAGCGACAACCAGCACGTTGTTGCCGGCTTTGGCCAAGTGGCGCGGTGAGTTGAACTGGGCGGCGGCCCCGAGGCCGGTGGCGGCCCCCGGCGTGTTGGTGCTGCCGGCGAGGAAGGTGACGGCGAGCGTGTTGGGGTCCACCAAATGCAGCGTGTGCCGGGTGGCGTCGCTGACGGCGATCTTGCCATCGTCCAGCACCTCGATGCCGCGCGGATTTACGAACGTTCCCGCCGGCAACAGGCTGGCGCTGACCGTGAGATTCGAGAGCGCCACGCGACGGAGCGCACCGGCTTCCTCGACCACATACAGGTTGCCCACGCCGTCGAAGGCCAACGCATTGGGCGCGGTGAAGGTTCCCGCTGCCGTGATGGGAGTAACCGTTGCGCCAAAGTTGAGATTCCGCAGATCTAAGCGGTGGATGCGGCCATCACCTCGGGTGAGGATGTAGAGGTTGGTGCTGGCATCCAGGGCCACATCCACCGGGGTGCTGAAGAGAATGTTTCCGCCGGAGGAATTGGTGGCCAAGGTGGACGTGGTGCCGGCCGTGAGATCGATGCGGCGGATGGTGTTGTTGCCGGTGTCGGCGAGCCACAGGATGCTTCCGGAAGCTTCAAACACCATGCCGCCGGGGGTGTTGAACTGCGCCGCCGACTGGGTGTTGCCATCCGCTGAACCGGAGGCTGAGTTGGGATTGGCCGTGCTGGGGCCACCGCTGAGAGTGCTGACCGTGGTCTGCGCCGACGTGGACCCCGTCAGCAGGCCACCTAGCAGCAGCAGCAGCGGCCACGCTGACCGCGCACGCTGGGGGCGGGTTCCTGGGGTTGTTGACGTCGCACTCATTAGGAGGCAGATGGGTTGCGGCTCAGGGTTGGGCGGGAGCGACCGGCTTCTTGCCCCATTCCTTGGGCTTGCCGGAATCCATGAAGGACTCGGGGGCATCTTGCGAAATCGGCGGGCGCGTGCGCAGGAAGTCAGCGCCAGTGGGGTTCGTTTGGCCTTGGAGGAAGTCGGTGTTGGGCGCTTGGAAGTGGCCGCTGTCGATCAAGGTAGGCGTGACGAAGATGAGCAGGTTGGCCTTGTTGCGGATCTTGCTTTCCTTGCGAAAGCCCCAGCCGATGCCAGGCAAATCACCCAGAAAAGGCACCTTGGTGTAGCCCTTGTTGATGTTGTCCGTGATGAGGCCGCCCATCACCAAGGTGTTGCCGCTGGGGATCATGACCATCGTTTCCATGCGGCGGATGGCGTAAACATTGGCCTCGTTGACTTGGCCGTTTATGGTTTGCCGGTCCTTGGAATCAATGTTCGAGACTTCGGGGACGACCTTCAGGGAGATGTTGCTGTTGGCCGCAATGCGGGGGGTGACCTCCAGAATCGTGCCCAAGTTGGTGTAGGAGACGCTGGCGGCCGCCGGGGTGTTGGCGGAACCGGGGGTGACCTGGAAGATGGGGAAGGCCCGGGTCACGGAGAGCTTCGAGGTCTGGCCATCCATCATCACGGAGCGAGGCGTGGAGATGACCTCGGTATCGGCATCCGTGTTCAGGAAGGATAGTGTGGCGCGGAGGCCGTCGGCATTGAGGAAGCCAATGCCCGGGGATGCGCCGTCACGCGTATTGACGGTAAATCCCGGCACCAAACCGCCAATCGACGTGGTGAGGTTTTCAGTGATCGTGGAGGGCGCGGTGGTCGCGCTGGTGACGGTGCGCCCGCCAGGCAGGGTGGTCGTGGTGCTGGTAGTGGCCCCGGGGCGGTTCGCATTGACGGTGCCGCTGACCTGGCCGTTGCCAAACCCGACGGATTGGTTTTGCAGCGTGCCGCTCCAGTCGATGCCCTTGAGGGACTGCGGGCTGCGGGAGGTTTCGAGAATGCGGGCTTCGATGAGCACCTGCATGGTCGGAGTGTCTAGTTTTTCGAGCACCTCAGTGAGAAAATCCCACTCGCGCTCAGTGGCGGTGATGATCAGCCGCTGGGTGCGCGCATCCGCAATCACGCGGCCGCGGGCGGAGAGGATGCCAGTGCCGGGGGCGAACACGGCGACAAGGTTGGTGGGGCTAGTGTATTTCAGGTCAACAATGCGGGTCAGCAGCGGCTCCAGAGTCGTCGTGTCTTTGGGGCTGATGCGATAGGTGTTGGTCTTGGGGTCGTGGGTCATCACCAGACCATTGTTGGCCAGAATGGCTTCCAATGCCTGACGCGCGGTGACGTTGGTCATGCGGAAGGCCGGCACCTTGGGGGCGGGCAGAGGCGTGCCGTCCGGGCCGCGTTTGACTTCGGTCAGCTTGGGATCAAACAGGACGTTGATTTCAGCCTGCAGGGCCAGGCTTTTGACCAAGTCCACCAGTTCCATGTCATCGTATTTGAGTTCCAGAATAATCTCGTTGTCGAGCGCCGTCCGCACGGCTTCCTTGGCGTCCTTTTCGGACTTGGCCTTGGCCTCGGGGCTGAGCACGGGCTGGACTGGGCGCGGAGTCGGTTGAACCGGCGCGGCGGGCGCGGCAGGGGCAGCGGGCGGGTTTTGCGCCAAGAGCACGTGGGCGGGCAGGAGCAGTCCCGCAGCCAGCAGGAGGAAGGGCGTCGTTTTCATGCGCATGGTCAGTTGGCTGGCGGGCGGCCGCCGGGTCTTAGAGTCCTTCTCGCAGAAAGAGTTCTTTGGTTTCAGTTTCGCCTTCGACTTGGAAAACAGCGGAGCGGTCGCGGATGTCAACGCAGCGAACCTTGAGTTGTTGATCGCTGGGGAGGCGCAGGAGCATCAATTCACCCTTCACGAAGTCGTAGCTCTTGGCTCCGGTGTGAATGACGGCCACGCGGCGGTTTCTGATGCCGGAGATCCCGCGGAGGCTGAGGTTGGCGGCACCCAGCAGATCAGGTTTCACCACCACGGCCGGTGGTTGGTTGGTGGCGGGTGGCGGTGGATTTGGAGTCAGGGTCGGAGGATTAGGGGGTGTGGGGGCAGTCGGGACAACCACCTTCATCGGGGGAGGAATGGGCGCGACGGGAACAATGACGGGCGGAGGCTTGATTTCCGGCGGCTTGGGGATGCGTCGCTTGCTGGTGGGAAAAAAAGGGTCGTTGCCCACTTCGATCGCCAGTCTAAACACGGCCTTGGGAAACTCTACTGCAATGGGTGGGGTGTTCGTGACGGGCGGAGCCTCATGGCTGGACGCCTTGGCATCCCCTGCCTTTCTGGCGGGCGCTGGCTTTTTGGCATCCTCCGGCTTTGGAGTTTCGGGCGCAGCCGCGCTGGCATTCAACGCCAATACCAATCCCGCCACCAGTGCAGCAGCCAAGGGGCGGGATAGGAGTTGGGCCGGGCTTTTCATGGTCTGGCTAGTTTCGCTTGGCAGGGCGAATCAAGGCGTTGATCTCGAACGTAAAGCGAAGCCGCTCACGGTCCGCTCCGGAGTTCAAGGTGCCCAGCTCATCCTCCGGCGTAATTTCCATGTTCAGAACCCGCATGTAGGGGAAAAAGTTTTCAAAATCACAAAGGAACTTGCCCAAATCATGGTAGAAGCCCGTGCCTGACACCCGGTAAGTGGCCGCCTTATAGGGGAAGTCCGGGATCATTTCCATGCTGCCCATCATCGGTGGCGGAAAATTGGGGATCTCCACCTTGTAGGGGGCCTGGGTGCGGAATTTCTCATAAGTCAGACGGATCCAGAGGTTCTGATCGCCGGTGACCATGCTTTCTTCAATCGCGTTGAGCTGCGTCTCGCGCCGGGTGAGTTTTTCCTCCTCCGCCTCGGCCCCGCGCACCAGCTTGGAGGCATCGGAATACTTTTTGTCGGCGGCGGCAATGTCGTCTCCCAGTTTGGCCAAGCTGGCCTGGGTCGGGCGGATCACGACCATGAAGACAATGACCAGCACCACTACCGTCCCCACCAGCACCATGCCAAAGTGCTGCTTCTTTTCGTTGGAGAGCTGTTTGATGTCGCTGATCATGTCACTTCATGTCAGTTGCGGAATTGTTCCGGGAAAACACACTCCATGGTGAAGGTGACGAACATGCGGTTCGGATCGTCCTTGTCAGGGGTAGGGTTGGAAAAGCCTTTGAAACGGGTGGCGTTTTCCTTGATGAGGTGCCGCTTGAACCAAGGGTGAGTCTCGATTTTCTCCTTGAAAGCCTGATAAATGCGGTCTTCCTGTCGGCCGTAGTCCCGGGCGGTGATGATCAGCGTGATGTTTTCGGTGGAGCTGGCAGGCTTGCTCTTGCCGCGTTCGCGGGAAACCACCGCCGGCTGAATGGCGTAGCCCTGTTCCACCCGGACGCGGGTGACTTGCACCTGCGGGAGGGTGCATTCCTGTAGGGCTTCCATGCAGGAGGACCACAGCACACGGTTGGTTACCATGCGGTGGAGGCTGTGGATGTTGCGCTCGATCTCCGCCGTCCGCTTCTGATAGTCCGCCACTTCCTTGGCCCGCTTTTCGACCTTGGCAAAGGAGGCGCTGTGACCGGCGAGCGTCTGATTGGCGGCGCTCTTGCAATACAACAGCCAGCCCCACCAGCCAAACATCAGCAGCACCAGCAACCCGCCCAGATAGGCGGCGCGTTTGACCGGATCCCGACGCCGCATTTCGGCGAGGAACTGTTCATCGGCCAGTAGATTGATGCGTATGGGCATGCGGCTAGAAAGCGGCTAGACCGGCACCGACCGCCACGGTCAACTGGGGCGCGACCGATTCAATCTCGCCCAGCAACTGCGGCGGCAATTCCAAGGTCATGAAGCTCACTGGATTCCACGTCTGGCAGGGCACCATTAACTCGACCTGCAAGGCTTGCACGATCTGCACATTGCGGGCGGCCCCGCCACTAAAGAAGACTTGGGTCACCGCCCGATCCCGCTGATGGTCGTGAAAGTCAATGGATGCCCGCAGTTCGCGGCCCAAGGGAGTGAGCAGCGACTGCACGACGGACTCGACCTCGGGTGGCATGGTGACTTTGGCCCCCTCAGCCTCCTCCAAACTCATGCCCAGCGCCTCGGAAATCCCCTGCGTAATCTTGCCTGAGCCAAACGCCACCACGCGGCTGAGCGTGAGTTCGCCGTTGTAAAGAATGCAGATCGTCGTGTTTTTGTAACCCACATCCACCAAGGCCACGACTTCCTTGGCAAACGCCTCGGGGGAGGCCAGTTCGAAGGCATTGGGCGGCCCGATGAAGCTGGGGATTACCATGTCGGCAACCAAGTCAGCCTGTCTGGCGGCTTCCTGAAGTTCCTCCACCACCTGCCGCTTCGCCGCCCCGACCAGCACGCGGGTCTTCGGCGTGGTGCCTTTGGCCGCTTCGGGCTTGCCTGGGCCATCTGCCTTGGGTGGCAGGATGTGGACGTCGAAGGCGCAGTCGGACAAATCCTGCTGCAAGTAGTTCTTGCTGCTGAACTTGAGCATCTGTCGCATGTCATGCGCGGTGACCAGCGGCATGTCCGCGTGGCGGAGCAGGGAGTTGTCCACCCCCAAGGCTACGCACACTGGTTTAAGATCAGCCTTGAGCGCCTGAGCCACGGCTTTCAGATGGGCGCCCACCGGTTCAGCCTTGAAGCCGCGCTCAAAGGTCGGGGTGTCCACAAGCGCGAAGCCCTTGAGGGAAAATCCTTGGGGCCCCTTCTTAATATGCACCGCCTTGGTGACCTTGGCCCCCAAGTCAATGACCATCACCTGGTCACGCTTCTGGTTGAAGTTGCTGAAGAACGGCAACGGCATCGGCCGTCTTTTTAGGGCAAACGGGCTGGATCTGGCAAGCTGCAATGTCTGGCCTGTGTTCCCCCGAGCCAGTGGACTTGCTCCGACCAGCTTGCAGCCTGTCTGAATTCAAGCTGCGCACAGCGGGGTTGCTGCTTGGCTTCCACCTCAGGCCCCCGAGCCCAAAGTGGCAGCCTAATCGACCGAGCACGAATCACTTCTTACTACTGTTGCCCTGAATATGCGACCCGTCTGCCACACTCCAACTGCCCACGCATGAATCAAACACTAAACCGCCGCCGCTTCCTTGCCACCACCGTCAGCACGCTTGCGGCACCGTATTTCCTCCGCAGCCAAGGCTCGCCGAACAACAAGCTCAACATCGCCTGCATCGGCACCGCCGGACGTGCCGCCGGGAACATCGAGGGCGTGAAGGGCGAGAACATCGTCGCCCTCTGTGATGTGGACTCCGCGAACCTCGCCAAAGCTGGCGAGAAGTTTCCGATGGCAAAGCGCTATGCGGACTTCCGAAAGATGCTCGGACAAAAGGACATTGATGCCGTGGTCGTCGCCACACCCGACCACACGCATGCGGTCTGTGCCGTCATGGCCATGCGGAGCGGACGCCATGTGTATTGCGAGAAACCGCTTGCGCGCACCATCTCGGAAGTCCGCGCGATGAGCGACACAGCGGTGAAGACCAAGCGCATCACGCAGATGGGCAACCAGATCCACTCCCACCCTGGCAACAACTACCGCCGCGTGGTAGAGCTCGTGCAGAGCGGAGCCATCGGCGCAGTGAAGGAAGTCCACGTCTGGGCCGGCGCGATTTACGGGAACAAGACGGTTGTGGCGAGTCCGCCGCCTCCGCCCGCCACGCTCGACTACGACCTCTGGCTCGGCCCGGTGCAATATATCAGCTACCGCCCGGAATACGCGCCGTTCCACTGGCGACACTTCTGGCACTTCGGCGGCGGCACGCTCGCGGATTTCTGGTGCCACTTCGCCGACCTCGCGCACTGGGCGCTGGACTTGAAATATCCGTTGACCGTCGAGGCGGAAGGCCCGGCGGTGGATCCGGAACTGGTGCCGATTGACCTCAAGGTCCGCTACGAATACCCCGCGCGCGGCAAACAGCCGCCGGTGAAGCTCACTTGGTATCAGGGCAAGTATCGTCCCGAACAGGAACTCGGCCCGCTGCTCGACAAGTGGAAGGGTGGCGGTGTGCTCTTCGTCGGCGACAAGGGGCGGCTGCTGGCGAACTACGGCCAGCGCCTGCTGTTGCCCGAGGACAAGTTCATCGGTTTCCAGCCGCCCGCCCCCTTCGTCCCCGACGCCAAGGGCAACAACTGGCATCACGAGCAATGGATTCAGGCCATCAAGACCGGCGGCAAGGCCGAGTGCGACTTCGCCTACGGCGGGCCGCTCTCCGAAGCCGGCTTGCTGGGCAACGTCGCCTTCCGCGTCGGCAAGAAGCTCGTCTGGGACGCGAAGACATTGAAGGCCAAGGGCTGTCCCGAGGCCGACCAGTTCATCCAGCACAAGTATCGCGAGGGCTGGAATATTTAGCCGCTGTCCGGAATGCCGGTCTCCGACCCGGCGCGAACGATCGACAAGTCTGAACGCCGGGTCAGCGGCCGGCGCTCGGCTTCTTCCAATTTGATTGCCGCTCCCGCCTTCGCCTTGCCACAGTGGACGCGATGAACGACTGGGTTTCCGACTACATCGCCAAGCAGAAGGCCGCGCTCGACTCCATCCCGCCAGACGCGGTTGCACGCCTCATCGAGAAGCTCCGGCAGGCGCATCGCGAGGGCCGCCAGATTTTCGTCTTCGGCAACGGCGGCAGCGCGGCCAACGCCTCGCACTTCGCCACTGACCTCGGCAAGGGCGCGTCCGACAAGCTCGGGAAACGCTTCCGCGTCATGTCGCTCAACGACAACGTGAGCTGGCTCACCGCGCTGGGTAACGACTACTCCTACGCGGACGTCTTTGCCAGCCAGCTCCAGAACTACGGCCGCCCCGGCGACATCGCGCTCACCATGAGCGTCAGCGGCAGTTCGCCAAACTGCGTGAAAGCTATCGAGTGGGCCAACGCCAACGGTCTGCACACCATCGCCCTCGTCGGAGCTAAGCGCGGCAAGCTCGCGGAGATTGCCAAGGACGTCATCGTCATCGCCGACGGCCACTATGGCCGCGCCGAAGATGCGCACATGGGTATCTGCCACCTGCTGTGCTACGCGTTCATCGAGCAGGTGGCGTAGCTGCAAAACTTGCCGCCAGCGCTGAGCTCAGCCGCACACCGCCTCATCTGCTACCGCGCTACGATGCGCTGGGCGCAGAGGTCACCGGCCCGGTCCGCCCGCCGTTGATGAGGTAAAGCACGGCCATGCGGACCGCCAACCCGTTGGTAACCTGCTCCAAGATGACCGAACGTGCGCAGTCGGCGATCTCGCTGGCGATTTCCACGCCCCGGTTGATGGGGCCCGGGTGCATGATGAGCACGTCCGGCTTGGTGCGGGCAAACCGAGCCTGCGTCAGGCCGAACAAGGCGGTGTATTCGCCGATGCTGGGAAACATCGTCTGGCGTTGGCGCTCGTGCTGGATGCGCAGGAGGTTGATCACATCCGCGTCTGCGATGGCTTCGTCCACATTGTAAGTCACGCGGCAGCCCATCTCCTCAAACACGCGCGGGACGAGGGTGCTGGGCCCGCAAAGCGTGACCTTGGCCCCGAGCTTGAGCAGCGCCCAGATGTTGGATCGGGCGACGCGGCTGTAAAGAATGTCGCCGAGGATCGTGACGTTGAGCCCGGCAATGCGGCCCTTGTGCTCGCGGATGGTGAAGGTGTCGAGCAGGGCCTGGGTGGGGTGCTCATGCGCACCATCGCCCGCGTTGACCACGCTGCCTTTCAGAAAGCGGGACAGGAAATGCGGCGCGCCGGTGGCGCTATGGCGGATGATGATGACATCCGCGTTGAGGGCTTCGAGGTTGCGGGCCGTGTCCTTGAGAGTTTCACCCTTTTTCAAGGAGCTGGCCTCGGTCGCGAAGTTGATCACGTCCGCGCTCAACCGCATCGCCGCCAACTCGAAGCTGATCCGGGTGCGGGTGCTCGGCTCGACGAACAGGTTGACGACGGTCTTGCCCCGGAGGGCGGGGACTTTCTTGATGGCGCGTTCGCCGACGGCTTTGAACTCGCGGGCGGTGTCGAGGACGGTGGTGATTTCCTCCGCCGAGAGGGATTCGATGTCGAGGAGGTGTTTGCGGTGCCAGGTCATGCGCGGGTTGCTGCTGCTTGGGGGCAATGAAGTAATGGAGTTTGCGCGGATTGGAAAGCCATTACTCCGCACGGGGCGCAACCAGCCTGCTGCTCGCGATTAGAGCCCGCTGAACTGGCGCAGATACTTTACCGTCACCCGCAGATCCTTGGGCCACTCCGCCGTGATGCTGACTGACTCGCGGGTCACCGGGTGCGCGATATCCAAGCGCTCGGCGTGGAGGGCGGTGCGGCCCAGCAGCGGGCGTTCAGGTTCCTTCCACTTGGGTTGATAGCTGGACTTGATCTGAGAGAGGTAAAGGGCTTTGCCCATGTAGCTCGTGTCCCCGACGATGTGCAGGCCGAGCGAACGGAGGTGAACTCGGATTTGATGCAGGCGGTCGGTCTGCGGCTGGCATTCGAGCAAGGTGAAGCCCCGGAACTGTTCCCGCACCTTGAAGTGGGTGATGGCCTTCTTGCCGCCCTCCAGATCGATCCGCATGAGGCCGAGTTGCCGCGTCTGCGGGCCAATCTTGGCGTCCACGGTGAACTCCGGCTGGGTCGGCATCCCGCTGGACAAGGCTACGTAAGTCTTGAGCGGCAGGTTCGACCCAAACTCATTCGCGAGGGCCACAAGCGCGGGTTTGTTCCTGGCCAGCAGCAGCACCCCGCTGGTTTCGAAGTCGAGCCGGTGGGCGTTGGTGAGGTAGGCGAGGTTGCGCGCCTTCGCCCAAGGCGCCCCCTGCGCGATGCCCTCGTGCAACAAGGTCATCAAGTTTGGCCGTTGCGGCTCCTCGGGATCGGGTGTGGTCAGCAGCCCGGCGGGTTTGTCCAACGCGACCAGATGCTCGTCTTCGTGGAGGACGGCTAGTTCCCAGAACTCGCGGGTGGCGGAGGCGGAGAGTTTGATGACCGGGCCGGCGGGCATGATCACTCGCCGCGCTGCGACGCCTGGACGCTGCCCATCACCCCGGAGCGCTCCACTTCGCGGCTCAACCATTCGCGGTAGGCGTAGTTGGCGCGGTTGTCGCGCAGGGAGTCGGCGTATTTGGCCAGTTCGGCCTTCACCTGCTCCTCCGCAACGGGTTGGAAGCCTTTGACAAACAGGACAAATCCGCCGCCGCCGGTCTGGCGGAAATTGCTGACCTTGCCCGCAGCCAGGCTGAACGCCAGATCGCGCACCTCTTCGGTGGACAAACTGCGGCTCTCGACGATCTCCACGCTGCGCGTCGAGCGGTTGAACGGGGGCACTTCGAGGGCGGTGTGGCCAAACTGCTTGCAGGTGTCCTTGAAGCTCTTGCCCGCGGCGATCGCCGTGTTGACGGCCTTCACGAGATTATTGCCTTCCTGGAGCGTCAGTTCGCTGGCCTGCGAACGGCGGTAGTCCTCCGCCACCTTGGCCTTCACCTGTTCGTAAGGCGGGTCCACGGGCTTCAGCCGATCTTTGAACGCCATCAGATACGCGCCATCCAGACCGGCAATCATCTGGCCCAGCGCCTCTTCGGTGGAGAGGGCGAAGGCGGTTTCAGCGAAGTTGGCCGGGGCGTTCGACAGTTTCGGCCCGTCCGCCTGCGTGAAGGGCGCAGTAACCTTGACCGCCAGCCCTTTCTTCGCCGCTTGGGTCAGCAGGCTGGCCGCTTGGTTGGGGAGGCGGAAGACATCGTTGGCAAATTCGGCGGCCTGCTTCTGACCGAAGCGCGCTGCTTCGCGGTCCCGGAACTCGGTTCGGATTTGATCCCGGGCCTGCTCGAAGGTCTTGGCAGTGCCGTTGGTGTCGCGGAAACGGAACTGGTTCGTTTCGTAATATTGCTTCATCACCGCCACCAAGTTGGTGTCTGCACTGAGCTTCCTGTCCGCTTCGGCGTTGTGATTGGTGTAGGCGAAATAAACGTAATGCACCTGCACGCGCTCGGGGATGCGGTAGGTGGCGAGGTTGTTCGTGTGGTAGGCGCGCAGAAGGGGTTCGTCCAGCTTGACCTTGGCCAAGTTGTTCGAGTTGGCGAGGAAGACGAACTCTGTCAGTGCCGACTCATTCTCTCGGCGGTAGAAGCCGTCGGCCGCGCGCTCGCTGATGAGCTTGCCGGAGAGACCGAACATCCGGGTCAACTGCTGCCGGCCCAGCTCATTCCGCAGAAACCGCTCGAAGTTCGCCTCCGACACGCCCACGGGGGCGAAGTGCTGCTTAAGCATGGAATCATAGCGCTGCAGGTTGAACGCGCCGGTCTGCGGGTCGGTGAAGATGTTTTTGATCTCCTGGGCCACCGCCACTTCGCCGACGTCGATGCCGTGTTCCTTGAGCTGGTGGTTGAGCAGCAGCCGCTGGCGCGCCTCGCCTTCGAGGTTGAACCCGAACATCCGCGCGCGCTCATCGCGATCCGGCCACTGGCCGGTGCTGAGGAAGTAGCCGAGCCGGGCGTCGGCGTAAGCCTGCACCAGCGCCTCGCGTTTGACGGGCTCGCCATAGAGCTTGCCGTAATCCTGCTCGCCGGCCCCCCGGCCGAGCCGGGCGTCGGGGCTGAAGAAAATCACGAAGGAGATGATCACCACGACGATGATAACCGCCCAGAGCCACTGCGAGTGTTTGCGAAGTGTTCCAATCATAAACAGGCCGAAAAATTCAGGGCGGAAACCTAGCCGCGTGTTTGCGGACCGGTCAAACCTTAAAGCGGGTGCCCGGCTCGATCAGGCGGGTAAGCGAGGACGCTCGCGGCACGGCCGGCTCACTTAGCCGTCTGGTCCACCACGATCTTCAGGGAGTCCGGTTCCGGGCGGGCCGCCAAGGCAACGGCGTCGGCCGTTTGCGCCAGCGGGAAGCGGTGCGTTATGAGGCCGCGCACATCCAGCCGCCGGGAAAATACCAGCCTGGCCACCTCCGGTTGCAGCGTCACGTCCGCCGAGTAGCTGCCGAGCAGGTCCTTCTCATCCACGCAGACAGCGGAAAAATCCACCGGGCACACCGCGCCGCGCTTGGTGTGGGCGAAGAGCAGCACCTGGCCGCCCCCACGGACCAGTGCCAGGGCCTGCTGCACGGCAGAATCCACCGGCACGGCAATAATCGCCGCATCCAGGCCCCGGCTTCGCGAAAGTTTCTGCACCAAGACGGGCAGGTCCGCAGCGTCCGGGCGCACAGCCCGCGTCGCGCCGTGGCGCCGCGCGAGCTTGAGGCGGGTGTCCAGCAGGTCCGTGGCGATCACCTTGAGCCCGCGCAACGCCAGCAGCTTGGTGAAGAGCAGGCCAATCGGACCTTGCCCCGCCACCAGCACGCAGTCGCCGGGTTGCACGGCCAGGCGGTTGACGCCCTTCAAGACCGTGTTCACCGGCTCCAGCATCGCGCCTTCGAGGAAGGAGTTGCGCGCCGGGATTTTCACCACACCGGGCAGGCAGCAGGACATCACGCGGACATATTCCGCGTAGCCGCCCCCGGCCGGCTCGAACCCGGCGGTGATGCCGGTGCGCTTGTATTGCAGGCACTGGGCAAACGCGCGATGCCGGCATGCGTGGCAGGTCAGGCACGGAATGTGATGGTGCAACGCCACGCGGTCGCCGAGGTGGAAACCGCGCACGCGCGTGCCCAGCTTCACGATGGTCCCGGCCGTCTCATGTCCGAACACGCGGGGCGCGGAGACGGTGCCGTGCTGGATTTTCTTAATGTCCGTGGGGCACACGCCGCACACAGCCACCTTTACCAACAGTTCGTTGGCCCCGATGCGGGGCACCGGCACGGTCTCGACACGGAGGTCGTTCACGCCGCGATAAACCACGGCCTGCATCTCGTTGGGAATCTTCTGCACGGGGCAGTTGTAGAGGAAAGGCCCAGTCCAACGCAAAGACGGAGGAGCCTGGCAACTCAAAGATACTTCTCGGCCCAGTCCGGCGTGCAGGGCTTGCCCGCCACGAAGTCCGTGAACCACGCTTCCGGCTCGGCGCGGAATTCCCAGTCATGCCCGTGCCATGTGAAGCGCAGGACGGCGGCGTGCAGGGCCTGGCAGGGCAGGATGAGCTGCGCGCGTTGCTCGACGGTGAGCCGACGCAGCACGAAGTCGAGGTAGAGCCGCTCGTCGCCGCCGTAGAGTTTGTCGCCGATCAGCGGGTGCCCCAGGTGCTGGAGATGGATTCTGATCTGATGTTTGCGACCGCTGTGCGGACGGATGCGCAGCAACGTGAAATTGCCCTCGGGGCGCGTGAAGCGCTGCTCCACGGCAAACTCGGTTTTTGAAACCGCCCCGTCCTGACGCACGCAGTCCTTGATGGCGATGATGGCCTGCTCGTCCTTGCCCAGCGGGGCCTCGCAGGTCACTGCCTCCGCCGAAAAATGGCCGTGGGCAATGCCCAGGTATTCCTTTTCCACCCGGCGCAGGGCGAAGAGCTTCTTGAGCGCGGCATCGGCCTCCGGACTCTTGGCGATCAAGATTACGCCACTGGTCTCGCGGTCGAGGCGGTTGACCAGATGGGCCGGGGCACCCTCCCCCAGATGCAGCCGCACCCGGCTGATGAGGCTGGAGTAAACATCCCCTTTGGTGGGATGGCAGACCAGTCCGGCGGGCTTGTTGATGGCCAGCAGGTCCGCATCCTCATGGATGATGTCGAACAGTTTTTCCACCGGCCGAGTTTTGAAGCACCGCCCGGCACTAGCCAGCACTAATCCCGGCCGCACTTTGCACTTTGAACCCCAATTCTCCGTCGTATCATCCGCCAACGTGAAACGGACTGCGATTTTGCCCGGACTGCTGCTGGTGGCCTTTGTGCTGACCCGCTGGCCGGGGGTGATGCCGCTGAACTTCAGCCTGGCCTATGGCTTGGTGTTTTGCGCCGGAGCCTTCCCGCACCGGCTGCCGTGGTGGACCGTCTTTGGGACGATGGTGGCGACGGACCTCGGTTTGAACGTGTTCTATTACGACACGCATCTTTTCAGCGATTATCAGGCGATCAACTATCTGGCCTACGCGGGTATCTATTTGCTGGGCCGCTCCTTCGCCGCCCCGGCCTCCGTGCTCAAGCATGTCGGCGGCGGCCTGCTAGGCGCAGTGATTTTTTATCTCATCACCAATACGGCCGCCTGGCTGGCAAATCCCGCCTACGCCAAGACCTTCGCCGAATGGCTCCGCGCGCTGACCAGTGGCACCAGCGGTTGGCCGGAGACGTGGACCTTCTTCCGCAACACGCTTCTGAGCGGCGGCCTCTTCGCCGGCCTCATCAGCGCTGCGTTGCAATTCGTCGAGGCCAAGGAGCCGGAGCCGGAGGAAGAAACCGAGCCCGAAGCCGCCGCCGAGCCGGCCCAGGAGAAAGCCCAGTAAGCCCGCATGACCATCCGCCCCGCCACCCGCGCTGACTGTCCGGGCATCCTCGCGATCTACAACGACGCCGTGCTCACCACCACGGCGACTTACGATTACGAACTGCGCACGCTGGAGCACCGCCAAGCGTGGTTCGATGACCATGAGCGCGGCGGTTACGCGATGTTTGTCGCGGAAGACGGGGCCGGGCGCATCGTCGGTTGGAGCGCGCTGAACCGCTACCACGACCGCATGGGCTACCGGTTCACCACGGAGAACTCGGTTTACGTCGCGGCCGACGCGCGCGGGCAGGGGCTGGGCAAGCTGCTCCTGGCCCCCTTGATCGACGCCGCACGGGCGAAGGGCCTACGGGCAATCATCGCCGCTGTTGACGCGACCAACGAGGCGAGCATCCGCTTGCACGCCCGCTATGGGTTCGTCCAAGTGGGCCTCTTCAAGCAGGTCGGTTACAAGTTCGACCGCTGGCTGGACGTCGTTTACATGGAACGCCTGCTGGACTGATCAGTAGTCAGGCCGTGCCAGCCAACTCGCTTTCCACCGTATCCTCAATGATCCCAATCCTCTCTGCGCTGTGTGTCCTGCTCCTTGGGGCGCTGGCTGAATGGCTGCATGTGCGGCGCATTCGCGCGGTCGGTCGTCTGGCATTCGGGCCAACGGGCGCAGCGCACGGTTGGACGCGTGTGGTGCCGTGGCTGCGTCCGCTCTGTCTCGCGGCGTTCGCGTGGGGGCTAGCGACGCTGGTGATGCTCAAGCTCGCCGAGAAGGAGGGCGGGAACCGCGACCAGAGCAACAAGGACGCGACACGGCTCGTGTTCGTCGCGGACCTCTCGCCCAGCATGTATCTCACGGACGCCGGGCCGGACGGTAAGCTCACGCGGCACGCGCGGATGCGCGAGGTGGTCGAGGGTGTTCTCCAACGGGTCAGCGGCAACTTGCGCTTCGGCGTCATCGGCTTCTGGACGGATTCCCAGCCGGTGGTGATGGAGGCGCGCGACCCGGAGTTGGTGCGCAATGTCTTCAACGGCCTGCCACTGAGTTACGCGATGCGCGACGGCCCGACCGACCTCGGCCTGGCCCTCAACGCGGCGCTGAAGCTGGTGAGCGATTTCCCCGACGGCAGCACGCGGCTCATCATTTTGACCGACGGCGACTCGGTCAGTCTCGCGCCCATCGCGCCCCGGCCCAAATCGGTGAAGGAAGTCTTCGTGCTCGGCCTGGGCAACCCGCAGAAGGGCACGTTCATCGACGGCCACCAGTCGCGGCAGGAAGGCGACACTTTGCGCACGGTGGCCTCGGCGTTGATGGGCACTTACTCGGACGTGAATGAAAAGCACTTGCCCACGACGGCGCTGGGCGACCTGGTTGTGAAGATTGCTCCGCCGCAAAAGGGCCTCACGCTCGCGGAGCTGGCCGTGCTGGCAATGGTGCTGGGCGCGACGGTGCTGGCGCTGGTGCCCGTGGCGTTGGAGTTCTTCGGCAGCGACTGGAAGGTGGAGCGGCCTGAGCGCGAGGCCTTGAACCGTGAGCGTGCGCAGGAAGCCGGGGTGAGCGCGCGATGAGAAAGTTCTTCACCCTGCTCTGGTTGCTGTTCCCGGTGGCGGTGCTCTACTACCACTTCAACCAAGGGCAAATCCAAGTCGCGCGCGAGAAGGCCCACGCCCGCGTCGTTACGATTCGCGAGCTGGAGCGGGCGAAGGAGCCGGATTGGGAACTCATCCTCGAAGAATACGACAAGCTCACCGCGCAGCTTCCGGCCGAGGAAACGCCACTCGTCCGCCATCAGATTCGCCTCGCGAAGGCCAAGGCGCGGCTGGCGATGCTGGATGTTGTCGGCGCCATCACCGACCTCACCGAGCTGCTGCAAGAGGCCGCGCAAATCCACGGCGACGACGCCAAAGCCACGCGCGCCATCCGCGAGCAACTGGGCAAGGCGCATTACTACGCCACGTATCTGCTCAAGACCAACGGCGCGGCGGAGGAGGAATGGCGGCCCTTCGCCGAGCGCACGCGCCAAATCTTCCGCTACCTCGCCGAGCACCAAGACCCGACCGCGCTCGCTCAATACGAGCAGCGGGTCGAGGCGGAATTCGCCAAAACCCTCCAACGCAAAACGCAATGAACCCAAGCCTGTTCCACTCACCCCCAGCCGAGAAGCGCGGACGCCCACGTCCGCAATACGTGCTGCGGACTTGGGCCGGCGCGCTCCTGTGCCTTGCCGGTCTGGCCGTCGCGCAGGAGAAAAGCCCACCGCGCACCGCCGCCGTCGCCGGCATCAAGGGCGTGAAGGAAGAAGCCGTGGCGAAGGTGAAACCCATCGAGCCGACGGTCACGCCGCCGCTGAAGAACGCCGCGCAGGGCGTGAACAAGATTGACGGCATTGACACCATCAACGGCGTGAAAGCCGACGGCCGCGCGCCGGTCCTGCCGCCCCCACCAGTGCAACCTCCGCCCCCGCCGCCCAAGGCCCCGCCCGTCGTGGGCGTGAAAGGCACGGCGGTCAACGTCGGTGGCGGAACCGTGGGCGCGGGCGGCAGCATCCGCGCGGTCAACGGCGTCGCGGGCATCAACGCGGCCAAGTTGCAGAACCTCGAAGTCGCGTTGCAGATAAAGCAGAACCCCACACCAGAAGGCCCCGGCAAAGCCAAGGCCGCAGCGGCGTTACTCGGACCCGGACCCGGGACCAAGACCGGTCCCAAGGCGGACGGGCGTGCCATTTTTCAGGAATTCGAGAAGTCGCCCAACAAGGGCTCCTGACGCGGCGACTCATTTCATTGCTCCCCGAATTTCCACGCTTCCATGAAACTATCTCAGTTCACTTCCTGCCTCGGCGTCGCCGCCGCAGGCTTCCTCGCGCTCTGCGCTCCGGCCTGCGCCCAGCAACCCGCACCGCTCGACCCGAAGCTCCTCAAACAATACGAGTCCATCCTCACGCACAAGTTCTCGCGTGAGCTGACGGACATCTTCAACGCTCTCGAAAAGGCCGAGCGCACCGACGCCGCCACGCAGACCGCGAGCGACCGGTTCTTCTATCTCTTCCGCACCGGCGATTGGGCGAAGGTCCGCGCGGAGCTGGCGCTGATGCCGCCGGACCTGGCCCGCAAGATTTACGACAAGATGCTCGGTGACCTCACCGAGAAGCAGAAACCCAACGTCCGCCTCGACGACGTGCTTGGCCTCGCCGACGCGGTGCCGGGCGAACTCACGGGCGACAATCTCCGCAAGCTCGGCCAGCTCCTCGGCCTCGCCGTGCCGGCGAACGAAAGCTACTGGGTCGCCGACCGCTTCAAGAAAGGCACCGCCAAACTCGGTGGCACGGACCCCGCCAAGCGCCTGTTCGCTGGGCGCGTCCTGCTGGCGGGCGGCTTCAAGGAGCTGGCGCGCGCTTACCTGCCGTCACTCGCGCAGGTGGAGCAGTTGGCCGACGAGGGTTTGCGCAACGAGCTGACTTCTTTCCTCGCCTCGCAGCAGGAGAGCGAGGCCACGCAGCGCGCGCAGGTGCAGAAAATTTGGGACGAAAACCTCCGCATCCTCACGCTCGCGAAGGTCAACGACTGGGAGAAGACCAAGGCCGGCACGCAGCTCGCGCGCGTCATGATGCAAATCCCACCGGGCACGCTCGCGCCGGTCTTTGCGGACTTGGTGAAGACCAGCCCCGAGAGCGCGGTGCGGCTGGTCGGCGGGTTTGGGCGCAAGCTCCAGAGTGAAGTGCGCGGCGAGCCAGCCCTGCGCACAGAGAATCTCAAGGCGCAGACCTCCATCGCAACCTTGCTCGCCGACAACGTGGACCTGCGCGTCCAGCCGTGGAATCAGCTCGCGCAGATGATGGCCGAGCACTGGCTGGTCGAGGCGGAGAACACGTTCACGCAGAAGACTTCGCCCTCCAGCTCGAAGCCGAAACTCGTCGCGCCCGAGGACTTGCTCGCCAACGCGCCAGCGGGCAAGTGGGAAGCCGCGTTGCCCGCCAGCCTGCGCGAACGGCTCGACGTGAGCCTGTCCAAAATCATTCTCGCCAGCGCGAACTTCGACTCCGCTGCGGAGCGAATCGTCGCGATTGGCAAGCGCACGCCGGACGCGGGCGTGGCGCTCGCCGAGGACTTCCTCACCGTCTGGGCGCAGACGCACAACCCGACGCTCTCCGAGACGCTCCGCAAGAAATACGCGTTGCCGGACGACGCGCGGATTCCTGTCACGCCCATCATGATGGAGAAGAACATCGAGAGCCTCGCGCGGATGATGGCAATTTTCCGGCAGGCGGGCATTGCGCCGAAGGATTACCAGAAAGTGGTCGCGGCCTTCGACCTCGCCTACAGCAACGCGGAGGCTTACCGCACGAGCCACATCGAGAAGGTGTTCGGCCCGCTGGCGAAGATGGACGAGCAACTCTTCTTCCTCATCCTCTCGCGGATGCACACGAACCTCACCGAGCGCTGGCGCAAGATGGACGTGCAGAAGGCCGGCCTCACCCGTCGCAACGAAACGCAGACACTGGAGATGGTGCGCGCGGGCTACGCGGGAGCGTTGCACATGATTGATGACTGGCTCACCGGCCACGCCGACGGTTCGCGCGCGCTCACGCTCGGCGGGACGTTGCTCATGGACTGGGGTGACTTCGAATATTTCCAGGAGCTGGTCACCGGCGACGCGAAGAAGCGGATGCTCGGCTACAAGGAGAAGAACTTGCAGGCGCAGGATTATTTCCAGCGCGGCACCGCCGCCTACGCGAAGGAAGTCACGAAGCTCACGCCCGCCGAATACTCGATTGACGCGCACCTGGGCTGGTTCCACGGGCTCATTGGCATCGGCTCCGGCGGCCAGCTCAACCTCTCGAAGGCGATGAACCGCGCCGCGCTGACGAAGATTCGCGAGAGCCTCGTCGCGCTGCCCGGCAAGGCCGCGCAAGCGCACCTGACGATGTTCGCCAAGACCGTGAACGCACGGCTCGCGGACGAGCGCGACCCGTTGCACGAGGACTTGAAATACCGCTACCTCGCCAGCGCGCTGGTCATCACGAAGGACAATCCCTTCACGCTCGGCGCGGAAAAGAAGGTCGGGTATTTCGACGAGCTGCTGAGCGAGCTGCGCCTCCAGACGCGCGTGGATGGGCCGAACACGTTGGGCCGCGACCAGGAGTTCGGGCTCATCGTCAGCGTGGTTCACACGGAGGCGATGGGCCGCGTGGCGCAGTTCGGCCAGTATCTCAGCAACGACCCCGGCGCGGGCCCGGGCAAGGCGCGGCGGAAGTCGCCCTTCGCGCGCAAGATGCGCGACGCGCAAGGACCGCGCGACGAGTTCGAGTTGAGCCTCACCGAGTCGCTCTCGCCGTTCTTCGACATCAAGTCCATCACCTTCGCCACGCCCGACGTGAAGCCGCGCCCCGCCGCGCAGCCCGGCTGGGAAGAAACGGTGTTCGCCTACCTGCTCGTGCGCCCGAAGGACGCGAGCGTGGACAAGATTCCGCAGGTCGAGCTGGAGTTGAAGTTCGTGGACCTCACCGGCCCCATCACCATCCCCGCGCAGTCGGCGGAGACGGTGATTAAGGTCGCGGCCAACGCGCCGCCGCGCCCGTCGCAGAAAGTCGAGCTGACGCAGACGCTCGACACGCGGCAGTTCTCCATCAACGGCGCGCTGTCGCTCGAAATCAAAGCCACGGCCACTGGACTGGTGCCGGAGCTGAACGAGTTGCTGGACCTCAGCGCGCTCCAGAAAGCGGTCGGCATCCGGCAGACGAACGCGCACGAGGGCTTGCAAGTGAAGGAGCTGAACACGTGGGGCGACCGCGTCGCGCCGCGCACCGAGCGGCTGTGGACGCTCTCGCTCAACGGCGACACCATCCGCACGGCGGAAGGGCCGGTGGACTTCCAATTCCCGCAGCCCAAGACGAAGGACGTCGCCGCTGTTTACCAGACCTACAAGGACATGGACCTCGCCACGCTCCCGCAGCCCTCCGTGCGGCTCGGTCGCAGCGTCGCCGCTGCGGCGGGCGGCGTAGTTCTGAAGCCTGCGCGCAATCCCTACCTCTGGCCGGGCCTCGGAGCCGGGGCCGCGCTGCTCGTGGGCGCGCTGCTCTTCGCGTTGCTCAAACGCTCAGTCAGCGACAGCGAGCGTCCGCTCCGCGCCCGCGACGTCTTCAAGATGCCCGCCGACGTGGATGGCTTCGCCGTGGTCGCCCTGCTCCGCCGCCTGCACACCAGCCCACTCGTGACGCTGCGCGAGCCGCAGCGCCAGGAACTCCAACAAGACCTCCAACGTGTGCAACATACGTGCTTCGGCAGCAACGGCAGCAAGATGACCGAGGCGGACCTTCGAGGCCTCGCCGAGAAGTGGCTGCGCGCGGCGTGCTGATTCCAACCCTTTCCTCAACCGAACTGTTTATTTGATGCAAACCACCATCCCATCCACCACCACGGCTGCCGCCAAGACCGCCGAGCAATTTGTCGCCGGCGTGCGTGAGCGCGTCGGTAAAATCGTCGTCGGCCAGGACGTCGTCGTCGAGCGCGTGATGATTGCGCTGATGACCGGCGGCCATCTGCTGCTGCAAGGCTTGCCCGGCCTCGCAAAGACGCTGCTCGTCAACGCCGTCGCGAAGGCCATCCACCTCGATTTCAAGCGCGTGCAGTTCACCGTGGACATGCTGCCGTCCGACATCATCGGCTCGGAAATCATTGACCAGAAAAGCGGCGACTTCCGCATCCATCGCGGCCCGGTCTTCACCAACCTGCTGCTCGCCGACGAAATCAACCGCGCCGCGCCCAAGGTGCAGGGCGCGATGCTCGAGGCGATGCAGGAGCGCAAGGTCACCATCGGCGGTCAGAGCCTGAAGCTGCCCACGCCGTTCCTGGTCATCGCCACGCAGAACCCGGTCGAGCAGTCCGGCACGTTCGAGCTGCCCGAGGCGCAGCTCGACCGCTTCATGCTCCTGCATCGGCTCGGCTATCCGGGGCGCGAGGACGAGCAGATGATTCTCCAGCGCCAGCTCGGCATGGGCCTGCGGCGCGAAGGCGGTGGCGCGGTGCCGCGCTCGGCCTTCGACATGATTGAGGACAACCCCGGCGCCTCCGTGGAAGACCTCGTCACCGCGATGGAAGCGGTCCAGGCCGTCCACGTCAGCGAGGTCATCGTGAAGCACTGCGTGGAACTGGTCCGCCGCACGCGCGAATCCAAGCTGCTCGACTTCGGTTGCAGCCCGCGTGCCGGCCTCGCGTTGGTCAACGCCTCGCGCGCCCGCGCCGTCATTCATGGCCGCGACTTCGTGACGCCGGAGGATTTGTTCGACCTCGCCGAGGACGTGGTGCTGCACCGCATCCGCGTGAGCTACGAGGCGTCCGCCGCCGGCCACACGGGCAAGCAGGTGCTGGAAGGAATTCTCGGCAGCCTCGGCTAAACCCCGCTCATGCGCCGACAGGTCAAACTAAGTCCCGAGCCGGTGGACGCCCGGCAGTTCGAGGTCGCGGTGAAGCACCTCGCGAACAGCCTGAGCTTCGGCCAGGAGGAATCCGGCTTCCACGGCAGCGGGCTAGAGTTCGCACAATCGCGGCTCTACGTAGCGGGCGACCCGGTGAAGGCGATTGATTGGAAAGTCTCGGCGCGCGTCGGAAAGCTCTTCATCAAGGAGTATCAGGAGCCGAAGCAAATGCCGCTCTACCTGCTGCTCGACACCTCGGCGTCCATGTGCGTCACGTCGCAGCCGATGAGCAAATACGCGTGGGCCGTGCAAATCGCCACGGGCATCGCGCTCGCGGCGCAGGCGAACGTGACGCCCGTCGGCCTGCTCGGCTGCGGCGCGCGCGAGCTACACGTGCGCCCGACGCTCTCGCGCAACGTCGTGATGGAGTGGTCGCACCAGCTCCGCCACCACGACTTCCTCGAAGACACTTCGCTCGCGGCCCGCGCGCGTGAGGTTGCCCCGTCGTTGAAGCGCCGCACGATGGTCATCGTGTTGAGCGACCTGCATGACCCCGAGGCTTTTCCCGCGCTGCAAGTCCTCGCGCAGGAACACGACGTCATCGTGCTGCACCTGCAAGACCCGGCGGAAACCGGCCTGCGCGGCGCGGGCCTGTTCCGCGGAGTCGAGGCGGAATCGGGCCGCGCGTTCATCGGGCATGGCCGCCGCGCGTGGGTGGATGCGGAGGGCTGGAAGAGCGAGTTGACCCGCTTCGGCATTGATTACCTACACCTGCCGACGGACGAGCCGATGCTCGGCAAACTGCGGCATTTCCTTGGCCGACGCGGCTTCGGAGGGAAGGTGAGGTAGCATGGAAAACAAGCCCTTCTCCCAACACCTGAACAGCCGCGCGCTCATCGCGCTGTGCATTTGCGTGCTGCTTGTCATCTGCTTCTGGCCACGGAGCGCGACGGATTCCCTCAACGTCCCGCTCGGCGTCGAGCAGGCAGCCATCGTGACCTACAGCGGCCCGTTGGTCGCGGTGATGCCTTACAAGTGGGGCGTGGCGGTGAACGTCCGCATCGCAAAAGTCACCGAGCAGCCCGGCACGCGCATCTACGACGTGCGCTACCTCGTCAACCGCCCCGGCACGTTCGACTTGAAGGACTACCTCACGGCGGAGGACGGCGGGAAGCTCGATGGTTTGCCGTCGTTCAAATTCCACGGCGACCCGAAGCTCTCGAAGCACCTCGACGCGCGGATTCAGGAGACCGAGGCCATCGGCGTGAGCGTGGGCGGCTACTACTACCTCACGCTCGCCGCGCTGGGCGTATTGTGGATTGTGTGGCTGCTGCTGCTCATCTTCTACGGTCGCGCCAAACCCGCGCCGCCCGCCGCCGCGCCGCCCGAGCCGACGCTGGCCGAACTGTTGCGTCCGTTGCTCGCCCAACTCGAAGCCGGCACGCTCGACGCCGCCGCGAAGGCGAAACTGGAAATGCTTCTCCTTCACCAGTGGCGCGAAGAATTGGCCCTCACCGCCGCGCCGATGGACACCGCCCTCGACGCCATTGCTGGCAGTGAGAAGAACGGCCAATCACTCCGCCAGTTGCAGCACTGGCTGCATCACCCCGCCTCGCCGGTGCGGCGGGAGGAGATTGCGGCTGTTATCAGGCCCTACACGGACAGCGCGGAGGTGCGGCTGTGAAAGAGTGTTCAGTATTCAGAGGTCAGAACGCTGCCTGCCGAACGCCGCCCACTGAACACTGAACACTGCCTACTTCCCCCCCCCGATGACCTTCCTCCACCCTCAATGGCTCGCGCTCCTCGCGCTCCCGGTGATCCTCGCCTTCTGGGAATGGGTGCGGCGCGGTCAGCCCATCGCGCTGCCCTTCGACCACGGCCGGCAGCGGCGCGGGTTGGCGCTACGTTTCCTCGTGCTGTGTGCGAACTGCCTGCCTGCGGCGCTGCTGGCCATCGCGATCATTTTCCTCGCGCACCCCATCACGTTTCAGCCGCCGGAAATTGAGCGGAAGCTCACGAACATCCAAATCCTCCTCGATACCTCCGGCAGCATGGCCGAGAACCACGGCTCGCAAGCCAACGGCCGTCACCGGCGCTTCGACTCGGCCATGGACGCCATCGAGAAGTTCATCAACGCCCGCAAAGGCGACGCCTACGGCCTGACCATCTTCTCGCGCCACTTCATCCACTGGGTGCCGCTGACGCTCGACACGCAATCCATCATGCTCTCGCGTCCGTTTATCCAGCCGGACAATCCGCGACTCGACCCGCCTACGATGGTCCGCAAGGGCCTGCCCGACGCGCTCTGGGGCATCACCTACATCGGCAAGGCGCTCTACGGCGTGGCGGGCCTCCTCGCCCAGCGCCCCAGTGGCGACCGCATGGTCATCCTGCTCACCGACGGCGAAAGCAGCGACATCAAGTCGCCGAAAGACGCGGCAATCATCGCCGCGCTGCGCGCCCAAAACATCACGGTCTTTGCCATCATGCTGTCGAACGAAGAAATCGAGCCCGCCCTTGTCGGCATCGCGCGCGCGACGGGCGGCGAGGTCTTCAACGCTGCCACGCCCGAGGCGCTCCAACGGGTGTTCGCGAGCATTGATGCGATGAAGAAAGTCGTGGTGCTGGAGAAGCAGCCGCAAGTCGCCGACTACTACGCCCCCTTCTTCGTCCCCGCCATCGCCCTCCTCGCCCTCAGCGTGCTGACCCTCTTCGGCCTCCGCTTCACGCCGTGGTGAGAAGCACCGGTTATCCAGCCTTCGATGCCGTGAAGTGCTTCAGCTTGTAGCCGTTGGCGGCGACTCTGCCACGGGTGTGCCCTCGCCCGCACCGGCTTTCACGGCGACGCGCGAGGTTTCAGACTTGATGTAGTGCAGGACCACTGGCGCTAGAATCATGCCGGGCACGCCCATCAGGCGTTCGCCCACCACCAGCGCCAGCAACGTCATCCACATCGGGTTCTGGATGCGCTTGCCGATGATCTTGCTGTTCAGGAAATACTCAAACTTGTGGATGATCACGAGGAAGGCCAGCGCGCCAAACGCATGGTTCAAGTCCACGGTCAGGCCCACGCTTACGATGATTGTATTGCTCAGGATGTTGCCCAGAATCGGCAGCAGTCCACACAGGAACGTCACCCCCACCAGCAAGCCCGGATACGGATACCCGGAGCTGAAGAGAAAGATGCCCGTGAACACCGTGTTGATGGTGGAGATGACGATTTGCGCCCCCATCACCATGTGAAAGCTCTTGTAGAACAGCTCGAAGCGCTTGCCCACCTCATCAGCCGTCAGCAGGTAAAGATTGTTCTTCAGCGTGTGCTTTTCCCGATCGATCACGATGGTTGAATTCTCAAAGAGACTGATGGCCACCACGATGCCGATGACCACGAACGCCACTTGTCGCAGCAGCGTCGTCCCCGCGCTTCCCAGCAGGCCGAACCGCTCCAGCACTTCGTCGCGGATGAGGTGCATCATGCTTTGCACATCCGTGAAGGGCAGTTCGACTTCGTGAAATCGGGCGAGGTCCAACAACTTTGGCACCAGCCGTTCCGCCAGCTTGGGGGCCGCCGCCACCGTCTCCAGCGCGAAGAAAGTGGCGGTGAGGCAGATCCCGGCCACGGCGATCAGAAACAGCGCGATCGCGAAGGATTTGCTGCGCCCTTTGAAGCTGAAAACGTTCAGCGCAAAGATCGCAAATAGCACGGTCAGGAGCGGGGTGGCCAGTCCCATGAAAGCCACCGCCAGCAGCATGGCCAACATCAAACCATACGAAATCTGGGCGGGGCGGTTCATTTGATTCCCTTGAGCCTAGCGGGAAGGGCGCGTGGTGACACGCCCAATCTGG
Organism: Akkermansia muciniphila; assembly: GCA_945874145.1. GTDB lineage: Bacteria > Verrucomicrobiota > Verrucomicrobiia > Limisphaerales > SXTU01 > SXTU01. The sequence continues at coordinate 31,258 of CAMCFN010000013.1, read as the reverse complement.
CTGACCTCCCCGCTCAATATCCTGCAGAGCCGGCTTTTGGGGCTGATTGAATGAGCTCAATCTCATAACCCTCCGGCGCATCCACGAAGGCAAACCCACCACCATTCTCCTTCATCGTCGGACCATCGGAATACTTCAGCCCATGCGCGGCGAGGTGCTTGCCAAATTCTTCCAGGCTGTCCACCGAGAAGGCCAGATGTGTCAGATCTACCTGCACTTGCACCGGACCGCTGGAGGGGAAGTAGCAGACCTCCACCGTCTCCTCGCTCTCCGGAGCCTTCAGGAACACCAGTTCCGAGCCGCGTGGGGACTTGTGCCGGCGCACTTCGTCGAGGCCGAGGATTTCCCGATAAAACTTCACCGTGCGTTCGATGTCGTTCACGCGATACCGGGTGTGGAGGAGCTTTTTGACTTTCATGCTGGAGAAGGTGGCAGGTTCTGCCTCCGGGCTACAAGACCGGCGAGGCGCGAAACTGCTCCGGTGTCAAATCACAGCCGCGGCGCGCCAGGCTTCGTCGGCTTCGACGCGTGGTCTGCGCCCTTCACCTTGAGCTGGCGGCGGAAGACTTTGTCGCCGGCGGTGACGTAGAGCATGTCGCCGTTCGGACCGCCGAAGGTCAGGTTGCTGCTCTTGCCGTTCGGCGTGGGGATGATGCAGTTCACGCGGCCCGCTTGGTCGCAGACCTGCAGGCCGAGGCGCGTCGCGACCCAGAGGCGACCGTCGCGGTCCGTCCGCAGGCCATCCGCACCGCTGTCGTCGGCGGTGTCGGGCATGTGGAGGTGGAAGTAACGCTGCTTGTGCTGGAGCGTGCCATCCGCCTTGATTTGGTAGCTGTAAACCCAGTGCGACCGGCTGTCCGCCACGTAGAGGAGCGTCTGGTCGGGCGAGAGCGTGAGGCCGTTCGCGAACTTCAGGCCCGTGTCCACGACCTGCTTGGAGCCGTCGGGTTTGATGAGCCAGACCTTGCTCGTGTTCGTGTTCGCGCCGGTCCAGTTCGGGTCGGTCACGTAGATGTTGCCGTTGTTCGCGACGACGAGGTCGTTGCCCTTGAAGCCATCGGCGATGACGGTGGCCTTGCCCGCCGCGTCCCAAGCGAGGATTTGCTGCGCCGCCGCCGCCGCGGAGTAGAGCCGGCCGTCCGGGCCGAAGCGCTGGCCGTCGCCCTTCTTCGAGTCGGCGAGGAAGACCACGGGCTTGCCATCGGGGCCAACTTTGTAGGTCGTGCTGCTGGGGCCCTCGTTGTAAAAGACCTCGCCCGCCGCGTTCGCCGTCGGGCCTTCGGTGAACTTGTAGCCTTCGCCCACGAGCTGCCAGTCCGCGCCGGGCACGAGGATTTCCTTCAACTGCGGCGAGCCAAAACCGGCCTTGGGCAGCTCCGGCCAGCCCTTCCAGAGGAAGCGCAACGCGTCGGGGAAAATCGCCGTGCCGTGTTTGCCGTTGTGGCCGCCGTCGCCCCACGCGTGCTCGACTTCGTAGCCAGCGAACTTCAGCGCGCGCTCCATCTCCTCGTTCGCCTTCCACCAGTCGCCCCCGTAGATGTTCTGGTCCGCGCTGCCGTCCTGGAGATACACGCGGATGGCCTTGGGCTCATACTTGCGGATGATGGTGGGATAAACATTGCCGCCGCGCAGGCCGACGTAAGTTCCAATCGCACTGAAGACGCGCGTGAACGCCTCGGGCCGTTCCCACGCCGCCGAAAACGCCGCAATCGCCCCGCTGCTCGCGCCGCCGATGGCGCGGTCGGTGCCGTTCTTGGACAACTTCACGCCGTGCCTCGCCTCGATGAACGGCAGCAGTTCATCTAGCAGGAACTTCGCGTAGTCGCCACCGAGGCCATCGTATTCGTAGCTGCGGTTGAAGCGGTCGAGGGCGTTGGTGGACGACGCCTTCACCCGCCCGTGCATCACGAACACGCCGACGAGCGTGGGGATTTCCTTCTTGTGAATCAGGTTGTCGAACGCCGCCGGCGCGCTGAACCCGCCGCCGTCTTGCAAGACCATCACGGGCGCGGGCTTGGCGCGGTCGAGCTGCGCGGGGAGATAGACGGTGTAATCGCGCACGGTGCCGGGGAAGACCTTGCTCTGCTCGAACGTGCCTTTGACCAGCTCGCCCTTGGGCACGCCCGGCTGCGGCAGCGAATCGGGGCCGGGCTTGTAGTCATCGGCGGCGCGGAGGGGCGTGCCAAGGTAAAGAACGGCGAGCAGGAGCGGGAACAGTTTGTGCATAGCGTGGCAGGAGAATGTCGGAGCGAATCGGGAAGGCAACCTTCAAACCGCTTGGGTCCCAGTGCTTCCTCTCAGCCGGTCAGGGCTGTTGGTGGATGGGCGCCGCGAACTTACTCGCCATCCCTCGTGTCAGTGAAATGGCTGGTTTGAAATGAAGTCTTGGGCGCCCACAAAACCGTGTGGACGGCTGGGAGTCCCCGGCGGAAGTGGTTTAACGATTGTCAGAGCTCGACTGGCCAACTGGTTTCTAGGCTGCCTTCAAAACCACTTAACGAACTGGGCAACCATTCGGCCTGCCCCTAATACCACATCGGAAGCTTCAAGGGCGGAGTCCATGGCAGACTCGCGTTCGCGGGCCCGCCGTTTTCTTGCAGCTCCGAAAGAGTCTTCGCTTTCGGCCAGTTCGAGAAACGTGTCCAGCTCCCCCTTGTCTAGCCAAAGCGCGTGGCAGGTCGTGCACGAGTCCACTTCAATGCCTTCATGCACATGGGCGGTTAGCAGTTTGTCATGACACTGAGGGCAGGGCAGTTTCGTCTGCTGCTCCTTGTCCTTGGGCGAGGCGGAGGCGCGCGAGGGAAGGTGCGGGCCGAACCGACGGACGCACGCGCTCACGGCGGCAGCCGAGAACCAGAGCCCCGCACACTCCGGGCATTGCAGAACGCTGAGGCCGTCGTGCTGGTGTGCGCGAAGTGGCGTGAAGTCGCGCGGACAACGGAGCTGTATCTGCTGCTGGGTGGGCATCTGTTCTTCCCAGAGTGTCAGACTGAATCGTAAGCGTAAACCTGGGATTGTATCAAGGATGGGGGTTGTTTTTCTGGCCGGCCCAACTTGGAAGCGTATGGGAAAGGAGGATCGCGCGAGTTGGGAAGGCAATCTTCAAACCAAAGCGGAACGGGGCGCGGCAAAAACAAGCTTGCCCGTCCAAGGAGCGTGGCCGAAGGATGGGGAAAGTCAGCGCGTCACCTATTCCCGCAGCGGGTTGCTTTGGGAAAGTTTCGTGGCGACCTAAAGTAAAACAAACACGCCCTTCCCATGCACACCTTGAACCGCCGCCGTTTCGCCCAGCTCGCCGCTGGGGCGTTGCTCACCCCGTCGCTCGTCCGCGCCGCCGCGTCGGGCAAGCCCAACTCTAGGGTCGGCGGCGTCCACATCGGTATCAACGCCCCCTACAGCTTCGGCAACGCTGCCATGTCCGCCGAGGACATCCTCAAGACCTGCGTGCAGCTCAACCTCAGCGCCATCGAGCTGCGCACCCAGCCCATCGAGGCCCAGTTCGGCGCGCCCGCTAACCTGACCAGCGCGAAGAACAAGGTCCTTCCTCCCGGTGCCGCCGAGGACAGCGCCAAAAAGCTCCGCACCTGGCGAGAGACAGTGGACATGGAGAAGGCCCGCGCCTTCCGTAAGCATTGGGAAACCACCGGCGTCTTCATCGAGGTCATCAAGGTGGACGGCATTTTCAAGATGGGCGAGAGCGAGCTGGACTATGCCTTTACCCTCGCCAAGACCCTCGGGGCGCGCGGCATCTCCACGGAAATTTCCAAGAACGACGACGACCACAAGCGTGTCGGGAAGTTCGCCGGCAAGCACAAGATTTACCTCGCCCTCCACGGCCACGCGAGCACCGGGCCGGCACACTGGGAGAAGGCGTTTGCTCAAGGCGAATACGTTGGCGCCAATGTGGACATCGGGCACTTCGTGGCGGGCGACCACGGCTCGCCGGTCGAGTTCATCAAGCAGCACCATAAGCGCATTACGCACGTCCACATCAAGGACCGCAAGAAGGGCAACGGCCCGAACACGCCCTTCGGCGAGGCCGACACTCCGATTGGCGAAGTGCTGCGGCTCATCCGCGACAACAAGTGGCCCATCCAGGCGACCATCGAGTTCGAATACAAGGTTCCCGCCGACTCGGACCGCATGAAGGAACTGGCCAAGGCCATCAAGTTCTGCCGCGATGCCTTGGTCTGAGGCAGTAAACGCACTATTGTTTCGGCCCGGAGCGCGACTGGTGCGGAGCCCCAGCCGCAGCAAGCCACGCAGTCCGCACGCGCTGGGGATAAACGCGCCCTGCTGGCGCTCGGTTAGGAGAGGCGCTGTCTCGCGGCCGCCAAAAGTGCAGCGTGCATCGGCCGGCCGGAAGCGAGCTTGGAAGGGCAGCAAGCGCGGCACAGAGGCGGCTGCAAGGGGGGGCATACGCGTTCCGGGTTTGATTGGTTGCACATGTGGGCAGGCCATTACCATCTGGAGCGGATTTTTGCGGGCTTGATGGCTTTGGTTATACGGAAATGGGGAGGGGTGATGTGGGTGATATTTTCCGGTTTCCACGAAATTATTCAGCAGGTCTTCAGGCCGCTTCAGCGTGCGAATGGGCCGTGGCGAAACGAAGGGCCTATGGACTGACGGACGGTGAGGCGTCGTAAACGCCGCGCCCCGGCCCCCTTTGCGTGTCAGGCTGCGCCCGCGCAAGCCAACCGCGCCAAAAAACAGTGTTCATCCGGCCCCAGCTGTGGTTTAACTCCCGCCTCTGAGCTGACCAGACCATGAAACCGAATCTTCGCCGCTACTGCGTCCTTCTCGCCCTGCTCATTCACTGGGTGCCACAGACGCAGGGCCAAGTGGCTCCGCAACGCGTTCAAACGATCGAGATTCGGCACGTCGGCCCGGCTGCGGCCAGCGACGAGCTCATCCGTGCCAATATCCGTGTCAAGATCGGCGACCCGCTGCTCAAGACCAGCGTGGATGACGACGTGCGAAACCTCTACAACACGGGGTATTTCTACAACATCCGCGTGGCCGAGGAACGGGCCGACGGCGGAGTGAAGCTCATTTACGTGGTGCAGGGCAAGCCGCTGCTCACGGACGTGCAGTTCACCGGCAACACCAAGTTCAGCACCTCCAAGCTCCAGAAGAAGCTCACCTCCAAGACCGGCCAGCCGCTCGACGAGCGGAAGCTGTTCACCGACGCGCAGGAAATCCAGAAGAGCTACCAAAAGGCCGGCTATCAGCGCACGAAGGTCGAATACAAGCTGAACATCAACGAGAACGCCGGGCGCGGCACCGCCACCTTCGAAGTCACCGAGGCCCCCAAGGTCAAGGTCGTGGACATCCAGTTTGTCGGCGCGGCGGCCTACCCCGAGAAGCGCCTCGCCAAGGTGCTCAAGACCAAGGAGCACTGGATGTTCTCCTGGCTCACCGGCACAGACAAATTCAAGGACGATCAGTTCGAGGACGACAAGGAGAAGCTGGCCGAGTTCTACCGCAACGAGGGTTATCTGGACTTCGAGATCAAGGACATCCAGTTCGACAATCCCAAGCCCGACGCGCTGGTCATCAAGTTCCAGATCTTCGAGGGCAAGCAATACAAGGTGGGAGCCGTGGCGGTGAAGGGCAACAACCTCTTCCCCAGCGCCGAGATCGAGAAGGACATCCGGATGACCTCGGGCAAGACCTTCACGCCCGAGGGACAGCGCAAGGACGTCGAGTCCGTGCGCGATTTCTACGGCACCAAGGGCTACATCGACTCCCGTGTTGTCGCCGTCCGCACGCCGAACACCGAGACCGGCAACATGGACGTCACCTACCAGGTGGACGAGAAGGACAAGTCCTTCGTTGAGAAGATCGAGATCAAGGGCAACGTGAAGACCAAGGACAAGGTGCTTCGCCGCGAACTGGCCATCTCTCCCGGCGAGACCTTCGACATGGTGCGGGTGAAGCTCTCCAAGCAGCGTTTGGAGAACTTGAACTACTTCGAGAAGGTGGACGCGCAGCCCGAGCCGACCGACGTGCCCAACCGCAAGAACCTCGTGGTCAACGTCGAGGAAAAGAACACCGGCAACATGTCCGTGGGCGCCGGTTTCAGCTCGGTGGAAAGCGTCGTGGGCTTTGTCGAAGTCACACAAGGCAACTTCGATCTGTTCAAGCCCCCGTGGTTCACCGGTGGCGGCCAGAAGATGCGCCTGCGCGCCAGCTACGGTTCCCGTCGGCAGGACTATTTGGTCAGCTTCACGGAGCCCTGGTTCCTGGATCGCAAGCTGGCCTTCAGTGTTGACCTGTATCACCGCAACACCAGCTTCCAAAGCTCGCTTTATGACCAGACCCAGACGGGCATGCGCCTCGGACTGGAGCGCGCCCTGTGGAGCGACTTCGTGCGCGGCAACGTCAGCTATACGATTGAAGATGTCGGCATCAAGAACGTGGACCCCGGGGCTTCCCCGGAATTGAAGGCCGAGCAAGGCAGCCAGCTCGTCTCCAAAATCGGCGCTGGCCTCACCTATGACACGCGCACCGGTGGCCTCACCCCCAGCGGCGGCCATCGCGTGGAACTCATCTCCGAACTGGCCGGTGGCCCCTTCGGCGGCGACGCTGACTTCTACCGCCTCGAATTGCGCGGCACCCAATACTATCCCGGCTTCTGGTCTGGCCAGACGTGGGAAATCATCGGCCGGGTGGGCTCCATCGAGAGCTACAACAGCCGCCCCGTCACGCTCTTCAACCGATACTTCCTCGGCGGCCCCCGCACCCTCCGCGGCTACCGCTTCTCGGATGTTTCCCCCCGCGACTCGCTCAACGAACCGCTCGGCGGCAACACCTACTGGCTCGGCTCAGTGGAATACAGCATCCCGCTTATCGAGCGGCTCCGCTTCGCCATGTTCTATGACGTGGGCAATGTTTACGCGGACTCCTTCAGCTTCAACCCCAACAGGGCCAAGGGAGAAACCCTCTATCAGGACAACGTCGGCGTGGGCTTCCGCATCAACATCCCGAACCTCGGACCGTTGCGGCTCGACTACGGCATCCCGCTCACCAGCGACCGCAACCAAAACAAGAGCGGCCGCTTCAACTTCGACGTCGGCTTCACCCGCGATTTCTGAGCGCCGCCGTCCGCGTTCGCCTTATTCGGTCAAACCTCCTCGCCATCTCCCCATGAACTTTCTGCCCGCCCTCATTCTCACCGCCGCGCTGGCGCTCCCGCTCGCCGCTCAAGCTGCCGACCGCATCGCCGTCGTGGATCTTAAGAAAGTCTTCGATGGCTACTGGAAGACCAAGCAGGCCGACCTCAACCTCAAGGAGCGCGCGGGGGAACTCGACAAGAAGCGCAAGGACATGATCGCCGACCTCCAGAAGGCCAACGAGGAATACAAGAAGCTCCTCGAAAGCATCAACGACTCGGTTGTCTCCCAGGAAGAGCGGGAGAAACGTAAGAAGACCGCCGAGACCAAGCTCCGCGAGATGCAGGAAATCGAGCAGAGCATCGGTCAGTTTGACCGCAGTGCCCGCACCCAGCTCGGCGAACAGCAGCGCAACATGCGGGACAAGATCGTGGTTGAAATCCGCGAAGTCGTGAACAAGAAGGCCCGCACCGCCAGCTACGGGGCCGTCCTCGACAGCGCCGCCGAGAGCGCCGTGGGCACCCCCATCGTCCTCTTCAACGCCAACCTGCCCGACCTCACCGACGAGATCCTCACCCAGCTCAACGCCACTGCCCCGGCCGGTGCCCTCCAGTCTCCGTCCGTCGCGCCCCTTCCCCTCAACCCGAAGTAAGCTCGGCGCTGCGGTTCGCTTGGGGCTCCGTGTGGGCGCGGTGCTGGTTGACGACGTCAAGGTGTCATAGACCTCAGGCCCCGCGAGGGTTTGGCTAAGCCAGCCTATTTCTTCGCAGCCTTGAATTTCTTGGCCTGCCGATCGGTTGCGAGCTTCTGCGTGTCGGCGCCCACCCAAATATCAGTGCATCAAGACGGCTGGCCGGGCAGTTCCCCGGTGAGGTTGACCACGCTGACATCCCCAACAGCGATGCTGGCAAGCTTGAGCTGCCGATCGCCCTTCCACACGCGGGTGTCGGCGGGGACTAGGAGTTCAGCGCGGCCGATGTCGGGCGGCCGCTCCATGTCGCCGTTGTAGTTCTTCACCTCGGGGAGCTGGCGAGCGACGTGCAGTTTGCCTTCGGCGAGCTCAATGCCTCTACCCGGTAGCTGGCCGCATTGGCCGCCAGGAAGCTGAACTCATCGCTGACGAAGCCCGGCTGAGTGAACGCTCCGGCCTCGTCCTTAATTGAGCCATAGTTTCAACGGAGAGCAGACCAGGTTAGGGCCATGCGCTTCATGCAAGTTGCCCGCACCGCCTGTAACTGTCGGCAGCGACGTGGGAGGGCTTGCAAACTTAGGGCTTGGAGCCAACGGCCCTGCCACTCGCTCAGGCCGCCGTGAAGCCGAAGAGCTTGGCGGCATTGCCACCGAACACCCGCGCGCGGGCTTCGGGCGGGAGAAACCCCAGCAGGGCGGCCGTGCGTTCGCGCTCCCGCCGGTAGCTCTCCGCCGTAGCCTTCTCTTCGAAGCCGCCACCGTAGATGAGGCGCTCGGCGCCGTAGGCGTCGGCCAGCTTGCGGATGACCGCTGGCAGCTCGGCCGCCTCCTTCGCATCCACTGGCGGCAGCGAGGAAAGTTTCATCACCACGTTCGGGAAATCCGCCCAGCGCACCACACGGTCGTGCTCGCCCGGTGCGCCTTGGAAGGGCCGCCCCAGATGATCCACGATCACGCGCGTCTGCTTGAATTCACGGATCAGCGGCTCGAATCCCGCAGCATGGCGTGGCTCGAAGTGGAGTTGCACCGCAAGCCCACTGTCGCTGGCGAGCTTCCAAAGCTGGCGCAGTTCCGGTTTGCCGAAGGGCGGCAGGCGGTCAGCTTGGAAGGCATGGATGCGTGCGGCCACGACGGGCAGGCGCTTGGCGAGCGCTGGCAGTTTCTCCATCGAACCAGGCCGGTCGCAGAAGACGAGCAGCGTGCCCTTGAGCCGGCCCTTGCCGACGGCGAGGCAGTGTTCGAGATAACGGTGGTCGTCTTGATACGGCTCGGGATGCACGACGACGGCGAAGTCCACGCCCGCGCCGTCCATCAGCCTCAGCAGAAACTCCGGCGAGGTGGGCTGGTCCGGCTGGTAAGTCCCGCGCGGGTGGTAGGGAAAACGCGCGTCCGCCTTGCCGGCAAAGCAGTGCGTGTGGGTGTCCACGACGGGCGCGCGGCGCGGATTCGAGTCGGCGGCCAGCGAGGCTAGCGCACCGACGGACGTGACGGCGGAGCCGAGGAAGGTGCGGCGGTTCATGGCAATGCAAGTTTGTGTCCGTTGCGCTCCGCGTTTCCCGCGCGGTCACGGGCGGCGGCGGTCAGTTCCTTCGCGGCGGGCAAGGTCAGTTCCCAGTCCGCGACGCCCGCTTGCTGGGTCACGATTTTCGCCCGCTGGCCGTTCACCGTCACGTCCGCGACTTCGCCGTTGTCGTGCGTCACGCCGCGCACGAGCAGCTTGCCGTCGGCCTGCTTGCGGGCGGAGGTGATGACTGTCGCGGGCGGCAGGTCGTCCACCGGCGCGAGCAGTTGGGGGAAGGCGACGGGGGCGGACTTCGCCGCGCGCACGTCTTTGCCGGTGAACTTCTCCACACTCGCAAAACCCGCACTCGCCGCCGCCGGGAACTTCGTGCTGACCACCTTCGTCACCTCGCCCGCCGCCGGGTAGCCGTGAAAGAAGTAAGTCACCGGGTTCTCCAGCTTGTCGTTGCGCGGGCCGCCGCCGAGGTCCACGACCTTGCCAGCGCGCGACTCGCTGCCGGGCCAGCTCACGTTGCGGAAATGCCCGGACACGCCGGCCTTCGGCGACGTGCAGGCCATTTGGATGAGCGGGTCACGCCCCGAGCGGCAGTTGATGAGCTGCACGTTGTCGAAGGTGAAGTCGCCGTGCTGGATGCTCTCGTCGTCGTGGCCGCGGTTGATGGGCTCCGAGCCAACCTGCGTGAAGCTGATGTTGCGATAGACGTGCGCGTCGTAATCCGGGTGATAAACGCCATAGACGCCGTTGCTCACCGTGAGGCCGTCGAGGAGGAAGTGCGATAGGTTCGGACGCATCACATAGTGCGTCTCCCACGCGCGCAAGTTCCGCGCGATGAACGGATGCGTGCGGTCACCGCCCACCGAGCCGTTCACATCGTCGCCGAAGTTGAAGCTGTAAAGCCCCTCGCTGTGCGACTCGTTGTCCTCGAAGCGCAGGAAGGGAATTTTCCGCACGTCCACCCGCTCGCGCTCGCCGCTGGGCTGAAGCGTGTTCAGTTCCGGGCTGAAGTTACCGCGCTTGGCGACCTCGAAGCGGTAGCCGTATTCGTCGTTCTCGCACGCGACGTTTCGGGTGAAGGAGTTGCGGCCGTTCGCCCACCAAAAGCCCGCGCCGTCATTCGGGTCAAAGGGCAACACCTGCTTGGGCAACTTGCGCCCGCGATACACCTGCACCGCGAGATTGCGGTCGAGCAAGTTGTATTGCTCCGTCGCGTCCTCGAGGAAATAGCCGTGGCCAACGGACTGGTAGCCCACGCAATCGCGCACCACGAGGAAGTCCGTGCCGTGGATGGTGAGCCAGCGGTTGTGCGAATCCCAAATGCTCGCGCCGAGCACGCCGCTGCCGCGCATGGAGTCGCGCACGAGGTGGAAGTGGATGGCGTATTTGCCGAGCACGCCTTCCTTCCCGAGGTGGCGGAACTCCGCGTAGCTGATGCCGCCGGTGCTGTCGCGGTGGAACATCGTGTGCCCGCGCACGCCGCCGGGTTTGGCGGACTCGATGGTGACGTTGCGGGACAAGTTCGCGACCTCGCTGCGGTAGTCGCCTTCGCCCAAGTGCGTGTAGGCGAGCGGGCGGTCGATCGTCACGCGGTCACCGTCCAGCGTGGTGATGATCCGCTCCTCAGACTGGACCTTGCGCGGCTTGCTGGCGGACTGGCGGAAAGTGTTTCCGCCGCCGTAGCTTTCTTTCGATGCGGTGACGATGACCTTGTCGCCCACGCGCCAGCCGGTGACGGGAGCAGAGAGCTTCACCGAGGATTCGCCGGCCTTCACCGACGCACCGAGCTTGAGCCAGGTGCGGTTCATCGGTGCGCCGTGCGTATCCCAGCGGCCGCCGCAGTTGATGATAGCGGGCAACGTTTCCTTGTTCATGCCCTCAAAGTGGACGAGGCGAATGAGCGCCGTGACGCCAGCGGGAATAGGCCGCTCCGCCGAGCCAATCTCCAACACCGGCAGCGAACCAGCCTGCGCCACGCTCGGCGCCTCCGCGTGGCAGTCGAAGCCGTCCTCCGTCGTGGTTTCGCCCGGCTCGATCTTGATGAGGCCGACCTCCAGCCGCGTGGACTTCTCGCGGCTGAACGCCAGCGTGCCCGCGACGTGAATCATGCGGACGGCATCCGTGCTCACCACGTCATACAGCACCGTGTGCCCCGCGCGGACCTGCACGCGGTCGCCGGCCTTGGGCGCGCGACCGTTGGCCCATGTTGCCGGCGCGGACCACCCGCCGCTCTTCGCGGAACGGGTATCGAAGCTGACGGCGGCTGGCTGGGCTTTCAGGCCGGTTGCGGCGATTAGAAAGCCAACCAGGAGGAGCAGGGTTTTCATGCCAATAGCCGACTGGCCGACAGCGGCGGGGATTCAACCTTCACTGGTTCGCGAGCCGCCAGCTTTTGCCAGCAATACCAGAGCATCCGGGGCAGGTGGAACGGGCCTTTGTAGAGCGTGCCCTTCGCATGCGAGGAAATGCGGCCATCGCGGTGCAGGTAGCCGAACCACTCGCCGTGAGCGGCGTCGGGGAAATGCGCGAAGCTCCAGTCGTGGACGAGTCGGTGCATCTCCGCGAAGCGTGGCTCGCCGGTGAGTTCCCAAGCTAGCAAGGTCGCGATGATGGCTTCGTTGTGCGGCCACCAAAACTTCATGTCGTGCCAGTATTCCTGCACCGGCTTGCCAAGGAGGTCCGTGAAGTAGAGCAGCCCGCCGTGCTCCGCGTCCCAGCCGCGCGCCCACATCCAGTCGAGGATGGTTGCGCCGAGCTGGATGAGCTTCCTGTCCCCCCGCAGTTCGCCCTCGTGCATCACGAACCACGCGCACTCCAGCGCGTGTCCGGGGTTCAGCGTGCGCCCGTCGTGGTGGTCAATCACGCTGCCGTCTGGCGCGACGCACTCCAGCAGCGCGCGATGCTCGGGTTTCAGAAAGTCCCGCCCAATCTCCGCGATGCTCCGGTCAATCCACTCTGTGCAAGTGCGCCCGCTCACGGTCACATTGCCAAGGTTTGCGCGCAGTTCCTGCGCCGTGGCGATGCCAATCATGTGCGGGCCGATCCCTTTGCTGGGCCGCGTCGCCTCGAACTTCGGCGGCATCACGCCGGGCGTGAAGCTGTGGTGGAGGTAGGTGGCGAAGTTCTTCACCGCGTCATCGGCGGCGCGGGAATCGCCGGTGGCTTTGGCGAACGCGGCGTTCGCAATGGCGGCAAAGCTTTCACTGTAAATATAGCGCCGCATCCGCAATGGCTGGCCTTCGCGCGTGACGGTGAAGAACATTTTCCCATCGGGCGCGTAGCAATGCTGGCGGAGGAACTCGATGCAGCTCCGCGCGGCGTCCATGTAGGACGGCGCGTCCCGCCCGTCCCTCTGATTATCGGTTTCCGCTTGAGCGGGCGCTTTAGTCAGAAGGTCAGGCGGGATGCACTGACCTACTTGAGAAAACATCCACGCCGAGCGGCCTTGGAACCACACGCTCTTGTCCGTGTCCAGCACGCTGCCGTCGCGGTCGAGGCAGGTGAGAATGCCGCCGTGCTCGCGGTCCATTCCGTGCCGCAGCCAGAACGGCATCACGTCGTTCAACAGCGTGTCGCGGTAGAGTGCGGACAACGCAGCACGGCTGCCGGGATTTGTGAGGTCAGTGGCCATCAGCGGCTCTGGGCTTTCAGTTCGCGCAGCAACGTGGCCACCACGGCGTCTTTCAGCAGCGCGGTGCCCTCGGGCTTCCAGTGGAACTGGTCGCCGCGCGCCAGTTCGAGTCGCGACGACACCACCGCGTAGAGGTCGTTCACGGGGACTTTCGCCTCGGCCATGACCTTCGCGGCGAGGCGGTTGTGCTCGACGATGATGGGGTTGATTTCCGCGTCGAGTGCGCCGGGCTTGCCCTTGGTGGTGACGGGCGTGCTGCTGGCCCAAATGAAGGTGGCGTTCGGCGCCTTCGCGCGAATCGTCTCGACGAGCTTACGCGTGAGTGGTTCGAACTGACCGTCGGGAATGCGGCCCTTCTGCCAGCCGTGCAGTCCCATGTTGACGTGGACGATGTCGTAGGGGCCTTGCGCGAGGACTTCAGCGAGCATCTCGTGCAGGCGATAGGAGGACTGCGCGAACGGGTTCACCCACGCGTCCACGTAAGCCTGCCCATCGAGCGCCTTCACGGTGCCGGCGAGGTAGCCGTTGAGAATGGAGTCGCCCATGAGCAGCACCCGCGGGCGCTTCGGGTCGGTGCGCGTGGCCTTGTCCAAGCGCCAACCCGCGCCGTCCGCGTGCAGGCGCGGGTCGGACTCGGTGGCGGCGGAAGACTTCGCGGCGGGCTTGGGCGCGGCCTTCGCCTTCGCGTCCAGCTCGGCGAGCTTGAGGCGGACGCTCACGATGTAAGGGGCTTCGTTGGTGGTCCAGTGGCCGTAGGTGGTGGTGACGACGGTCGCCTCAGGCAGGACTTCGACGCCGGGATAGGCGCAGTCGGAGCCTTTGGTGTTGTCCATGAGGCGAACGTGATATTGGCCGGGCTTGCCCGTGGCGAGGTCGTCGTAGCGGCCCACCCACGCGACCCAATCGCCGGGGAAGGGCGTCTCCTTGCCGCGTGGGGCGAGGCTGCGGAAGGAGATGAAGAGCCGGCCATCGGGCAGATACTTGCCGGTGTGGCGGTCGCCGTTGAGGGAGTCGGACATTTCGCGCGGGGCGGTCCAGGTCTGGCCTTCGTCGCGGCTGAAGATGAGGTGGGAGTTCTTGGTGCGGGAGTTCTCGCGGAGCAGCACGGCGATTTCCTTCCCGTCGGGCGAGCGGATGAAGCCCGGTTCGCAGAGGTGAACGGCGGTGTCGTATTGCACGGCTTCGGGCGCGGACCACGTCAGGCCGCCGTCGCGGGAGAAGGTCTTGAAGAGCTTGAATTCGATGGGCTTCTTCTGCACGGCCTTCTCGGTGAAGTAACGCCCGTCGTCGTGGAACATCGCGAGGTAATGACCCGCGCCGGTCTTCAGCGGTTCGGTGAAGCCCATGACCACGATGCCGCCCCAGTCACCGACCTGCTTCAACTCGCTCCAAGTCTTGCCATCGTCCTCGCTCACCGCAAGCCGCGCCGGGTAAAGGCCGCTCCACATGATGAGCCGCTTCTTGCCGGCGGCGTCCACGACGCGGTGCAGCGTGGGGACTTCCTTGCTCGTGGCCCAGCTCGCGGGTGTGGGCAGGCGGTCGCTCCACGTCAGGCCGCCGTCGGTGCTGCGTTTGTGAACGAGGCCGCCCTTGCCGTGCCCCTTCGGATACACGATGAGCATCGTCTTGCCGTCTTCGAGCAACACGGTGGTCGGGTGGCCGAGATACTGGCCGGCCTCGCGGTCCACAATGACTTGCCGCTGCTTCTCGGCGGCGAGGTCAATCGTGGGGACGGGAAACGGCGCGGCGGCCAGCGAGCCGACGAGCAGCAGACCAAGCGGGGCGAGGGCAACGGCAGTTTTCATTCGAGCAATCATGCGTGGCCCGGACGATAGCCGTCCGCTGCCGCCGCTCAAGCCACCACTGGTTGTCCTCCGAGGAAACAAGCCGGACCAGACGGCGTGAAGAACAGCACGATGCCCCTTCAGCGGTAAATCTCGCGGCGATTTCCCACGGCGAACAGGTGGATGACGTTCTGCTCGACGTTGAAGTCGTAGATGATGCGATAGTCGCCCACCCGCAGGCGGAAGTCTTCCGAGCCTTTCATGCGATGGTGGGGGAACTCCGCCAGCCGCCGGCCCATCTCGTAGAGCTTGGCCTCGATTCGCTCCCGCATGGCCTCAGGCAGCAGGCCAAAATCCGCGTCAAAACCTGGCGCATGGACCCGCGTGGCCGCCCCCTTGCCGGTCCACGAACTCACGGCTCGACCACCCGGCCACGCCCGGCGGCGATGTCCTGCTTGGCCTGCGCGACCTTGGCCTTGAAGGCGTCGGTGAACTCCCGTTCGTCCTCGACGACATCCTCCAGCCAGTCCAGCAGCGACCGCTGGTCCGGCTTGGACAACTGCGTCACGTCATTCTCAATCTGTTCGAGCGTCGGCATGGTGGAATTAAAGCGGAAGCGGCCCGCTGCGCAACCCTCCATTCGGCAAGGTGCCTATCAATCCTTCGCCTTGGACCCAACATCGCTATTTGGTGGCTGCAGGCCGGATGAGGCGTGCGGCCACCCACGCCGCGGTGAGCCACCCTCACCTCAGTCCGCTCCACGAACCTGTAGCAGCGGCCTGTGACCGCCGAGTTGCCCCAAGCCCAAGCTCACCCGGCCCTCTAACTGGCAACGCAGCAATCTGCTCGCAGTCATGCACGCTCTTCGAGCAATAGTCGCGCCAAAGAAGATCCGTGTGGCAGGCCTCGAAGGCCTTGGCAGAGCGCGGAATCGATATTTGCCCATTTTTCACCGGTCGCTACTTTTACCTCGCCAGACTTTCGAGTCGGCCACTTTCCGGTCTCCTGATGGTGCGCGTCAGCCCATTTAAGAATCTGATCAAGAGCCAGGACTGACAGCGCTTTCTTGTTTCTTGCACCGCGCTGAAGCTGCAAAAGCCGTGGCAAACTAGAACCGCTAGATAATCCGCGACTGCCGTTAGCCAATGCGGCGTTGATGTTGCCCCATTTCTCACCCGGCGCATCCACCACGTCTCCCGAGTTTTCATTTGGCCACTGGCCAGTGCTATCGCGGTGTGCGTCGGCCCATTTGAGGATTTGATCAACAGTCAGGCTAGGGAGCGCCTTCTGGTTTCGGACACCCCGCCGTTCTGCCAGCAGCCGCGCCAACGAAGAACCACCTGGCAGGCCGCGGAAGCCCTGATAAAGCGCCAAGTGGATGCTTTCCCATTTCTCGCTGGGTGCATCCAATACTTTGCCTGACAATACTTTTGGCCAGTTGCCAGTTCGAAGGTGGTGGGCATCTGCCCATTTCAGAATCTGGTCAGCGGTAAGGGCGGGGAGATTCTGCTGGTTTTTAACTTGCCGCCTTTCAGCCAGCAGTTGTGCCAACGAAGAACCAGTAGGCAATGTGCGGCGGCCTTGCGAGAGTGCGGCGTCGATGTTCGCCCATTTCTCACCTGGCACCCTCTTCACGCTGCCGGACTTCCGATTTGGCCACGCCCCGGTCTCGTGAAAATGCGCGTCAACCCATTTGAGGATTTGATCAACAGTCAGGCTAGGAAGCGCCTTCTGGTTTCGGACACCCCGCCGTTCTGCCAGCAGCCGCGCCAGCGAGGAGCCGCCAGGTAGGCCGCGTCTACCTTTGGACAGTGCGCCGTCAATGGTGGCCCACATCTCACCCGGAGCATCCAGCACGGCACCCGAGTTTTCATTTGGCCACTGGCCAGTGCTATCGCGGTGCGCATCTGCCCATTTCAGAACCTGGCCGGCGGTAAGGACGGGGAGATTCTGCTGGTTTTTAACTTGTCGCCTTTCAGCCAGCAGTTGTGCCAACGAAGAACCAGCAGGCAATGTGCGGCGGCCTTGCGAGAGTGCGGCGTCGATGTTCGCCCATTTCTCCCCTGGCACACCCTTCACGCCGCCAGACTTAACGATTGGCCAACTTCCTGTTCTACGGTGGTGGGCATCAGCCCATTCGAGAATCTGGTCAACGGTCAGGTCCGGGGGAGTCCGCTGATTCCTGACGCCCCGTTTCTCTGCGAGCAATTGTGCTAGGGAAGAAGCGCCGGGCAGGCCACGCAGGCCTTCGCGCAGCAGCTTGTCGATGTTTCTCCACTTCTCACCGGGAGCATCCAGCACGCCACCAGACTTGGTGTTGGGCCATTGACTTGTTTTCTGGCGGTGCGCATCGGCCCATTGAAGAATTTGTTGAATTGTTACCCTTGTCGCCAGCAGTCCCTCTAGTCGGTCCCAACACTTGAGTTCGATGTCCCGCACGAACTGCGCGAGGTCAATGCGCTGGGCGAGACGTTCGTCCATGTCGAACTCGACGCGGCCGCGGCCGGTGCGTTGCCGCCCTTGGGAGACCGCCCGGAAATACTCGATGATGCGGTCGTCATTCGCGGCCAGGGCACGGAGCGTGGTGAGCACTTCTTGAAACGAGTCGGACTCGAAGATGTCGTCCGGTGTGGCATCGGCATCGTGCAGGATGGGCACGATGACATAGCCCGACTGCTTGCCGGGAGCGGGACGCAGCGCGCGGCCCACGGCCTGCACGATGTCCACCGCGCTCCGGCGCGGGTCGGCGAACAGCACGCAGTCAATCCCCGGCACGTCCACGCCCTCGGTGAGGCAGCGCGCATTGGTGATGAGGCCGCGCTCGGTATTGGCAAACTCCTTGATGACGCGGGCGCGGGTGCCGGTGGGCGTCTGGCCGGAGACGTGGAAGGTTTCGAGTCTACTGTAGGCCGGGAAGGCCCGGCTGAAGGCGTCGTTGTGCGTCTGAAACAGTTCTGCCCGCTGGATGCTGCCGTGGAACGATACCGCATGACGGATGGGATATTTCTGCATCGCCTTCCGCAGCGCGATGAGGGAGGCCAGCATGTCGGCCTCTATTTCTTTGTTCCACCGGCCCGTGTCCGGCCGCACGAAGACGTTCTCCCGAATCAGCTCCGCGACCTCCTCCCGCGAGACGGCGATGCTGATGATTTTGTAGTCACAGAGGATGGGCGGGGCGTATTCCATCGCCCGCTTGAACGAGAGCAGGTGGAAGGTTTCGCCGTAAGTGGCGGGGTTCTCCATGCTCAACACGGTGTCGCTCTGGCCCGCGTAACGCCGCTCGGTGGCGGTCATGAAGAGGCGTCGGCGGATGGGCAGGTTCGCGTCGTGCAGCAGATGGGAGAAGAGCTTGCCGCCGTCGCTCACGGTCTTGTGCGCCTCGTCGAAGATGCCGAGGTCAAAGCGGAACCGCGCGGCGCGGGCGGCCTGCGAGAGCGCCTCGCCGCTCTGGTAGGTGGTGAAGACGACGGTGAGGCCGGGGTGCTTCTGCTTCAGCCACGCGGCAATGTCATCCGGCTCGGTGAGGCACGGCACGCCGATGTCCTGCCGCAGCACCGCGACGTCATCGCGCTCGACGCGGCCGGCGGAGTCGTCGCTGCACACGCAAATCCATTCCACGGCCTGACGGTTGGCCATCGTTTCGCGCAGCTACACCTTGAGCGTCTGCTTGATGAGGGAAAGGCTCGGCACAGCGATGACGATGCGGCGCGCGTCGAGTTCACCGGCAATCCAGTAGGCGGTGAGGCTCTTGCCGCTACCGCACGGCATGATGAGTTTCCCGCGCTTCGCCTTCTCGACGACGTAGTGATTACGCCCCGCCTTGACCGCCTCCTTCTGGTGCGCGCGCGGCAGGGCGGGTTTCAGCGCGGCGGACTTGTGCGCGAGGTGCGCCCGCAACCGCGTGAAGAAACCAGCGTCCAGCGCCTGCCAGGCATCCAGCGCGCAGAAGCCGACGTGGTCCTGATGCTTGAGCACATGGGTGATGCGCTCGGTGGTGGAGCAGATGAGGCCAAAGCGGAAACCGCGACAGACGCCAAAGGCCAGGCCGGTGAAGGTGGAAATCTCGCGCCAAGTCAGGGAATGGTCGGTGTCCTGCCGATACTTGCACTGGACGGCCCAGAACTCGCCGTCCTTGGTCTCCGCGACGAGGTCAATGCCCTGGTCGGTGGCGGGGAGCTTGAGCTGCTTCGCGATGGCCTGTGGCACTTCACGGTAGAGCCAGACGTGCTTGAGCTTGCTGGCGTATTCCGGCTCAAGCTGGAGGTAGGCTTTGACCAGCTCCTCGAAGAGGTCGCCCTTCTGCTTCTCGGACAAGTCGCGCAGCCGGCGTTGGAAGTCCGCCCACGAGGAACAGCCGCGAACCGCAGCGAGCAATGAGGTGCCGTTATTGTCGCGAGCCATGCGGAAGGTTTGTCAGGAGGCGTTACCGGCGCAGCGCCACGGTCGCGTTACTACCGGACGCAACTTCGTTGGCATTCGTCGTGGGCACCGGCAACGGGAGTATCACATTACAGCGGTTTCATACTGGTTCGCCGTGGCTTGGCTGACGGGTTTAGCGAGGCAGCTTGCGGTCGTGCAAGGGGTCGCCGGCGGGCGGGAAGATGGGGAGCTGCAAGCCGCCGGATGCGCCCAGCTCGTCGAAGAGTTGCTTGCGAAGCTGCTCGGCTTGCGCGGCGAAGGCGGGGACGTGAATCAGGTTGTGGCGTTCGTGCGGGTCGGTCTGCAAGTCGTGGAGGCTGTCGCGGTCCCAGACGCCTTGGTAATAGATGTATTTCCATCGGTCCGTGCGGATGGCGAAGGTCGTGGGCGTGGCTGGGAAATTCCACTCCCAGTGATACTCGTAGAGGATGTGGTTGCGCCACGGGACGGTGCGGCCTTGCAGCAGCGGCCAGAAGGAACGGCCGTCCATGCGCGGCGTATTGGCCGGGGCGGTCACGCCTGCGGCGTCGAGCAATGACGGCGCGAGGTCTATGTTCTGCACCATCTGCGTGACCACGGTGCCGGGTTTGATGACGCCCGGCGCCCACGCCAGCAGCGGGACACGGATGCTGGTCTCGAAGGCGTCGCGCTTGTCGTAGAAGCCGTGCTCGCCCAGCGCGAAGCCGTTGTCGCCCATGTAAACGAGCAGGGTGTTCTCGCGGCGGCCCGGCGCATCGAGGAACTTCAGCAGCCGCCCGACATTCTCGTCCACGGAGTGAACCGCCTCGGCGTAACGACGATAGAGATTCTCAAACGAGGGCACGGGGTCGTTGTCGAAACGCCCCGTCTCCATGTGGTCCACGCCGTGGATGCCGTAGCGGCGCTCGCGGACCCAGCGGGGTTGCGTGGCGTAGTTCTCCTCGGTGTTGGCCATTGTCGGCGGATAGGGCACGGGGAATTTGTCGTAACGGCCCTTGTGTCGGGGCGCTGGCTCGAAGGGGAAGTGCGGGGCCTTGAACGAAAGGTAGAGGAGGAACGGCTTCTCCCGCTTTTGCCCCAGCCATTCCAGCGCGAGGTCGGTGAGCACGTCGGTGCTGTAGCCTTTGAACGCGCGTCGCTCGCCGTTCACGTTCAGCGTCGGGTCGAAGTATTCGCCCTGCCCGCGGAAGCCAGCCCAGTGATCGAAGCCCGGACGCGGGGCGTCGCTGTCGTGGCCCATGTGCCACTTGCCGAAGAACGCCGTCTGGTAGCCCGCCGCGCGCAGGTGCTCGGGGAAGAAGCGGATGCCCGGCGGTTCGGGCCGCTGGTTATCCACCACGCGATGGTGGTGCATGTATTGGCCGGTGAGAATGGAGGCTCGGCTGGGCGAGCACAGCGACGTGCTGACGAAGGCGTTGCGGAGGTGCGCGCCTTCCTTCGCGAGGCGGTCGAGATTGGGCGTCTCGAGAAAGCGCGGTGACTCCGGCAGGAAGCGGAGGAAATCCCAGCGATGGTCGTCGCTGAGGATGAAGATGATGTTGCGCGGCGGGCTGGCGGCGGACGCAGACCAGCTCGCCAACAGCAACAGGCACAGCAGCAAAACGCGGCGTTTCATGCAGGGTCAGCGCGAATCCAGTCGAAGAACCCAAGCTGCTCCAAATCCGCCCGCAGCGTGGCCTGCTGCTCCGCGCTCAAGCTGCCATTCGGCAAACGAGCCGGGCCGACATCCGCGCCGAGCATTTTCATCGTCGCCTTGGCCGCGCCCATGTAACCGCGGGACGCGAGCAGGGCGATAAGTTGCACCGACTGGAACTGCGCCTCGCGCGCGGCCGTCAAGTCGCCCCGCTCTAAGGCGGTGATGACGCGGTGGTAGATCGGTGCGGCGAAGTTGTAGCTGCTGCCCACCGCACCGGTTGCGCCGAGCGCCAGTGCGGCCAGCAGGTATTCGTCGCAGCCCCACGGCACGCTGAACGCGCCGCCGTCGAAGCGCAAACATTGCTGGAACATCATCAGGTCCGGGTTGGTGAACTTGATGCCCGCGAGGTTCGGGATGCGGTCCCGCGCCTGCGTGAGGAAGTCCGGCATCGGCAGGGTGAAGCCGGTCAGCACCGGGATGTCGTAGTAAAAGAACGGCAGCTCCGGGCAGCCGCCGGCGATTTCGGCGCAGCAGTCCACGAGCGATGCGACGGAGCGGGGTTTGAAGTAGCTGGGCGCGAGCGCGGCCACGGCGGCGGCCCCGAGTTGCTGCGCCTGCGCGGCGAGTGCGCGGGCATCAGTGAGACAGTTGGTGCCGACGTGGACAATGACCTTGAGCGCCGAGCCGCGCGTGACTTCCAGCCAGCGCACGCCCAGCGCGCGACGTTCTTCCAGCGCCAGCGAGTGGCTTTCGCCCGTGCTGCCGCAGATGAAAGCGAACCTCACATGGTTCGCGGTCAGGTGGGCGGCCTGTCGTTCAACGATGGCCAAGTTGAGGGAGCCGTCCGCATGGAACGGTGTGTGGGTGGCGGCCACGAGGCCGCTGATTGGATATGATTTCATAAAAATTCAGGGAGGAGATCGCAGTTCCGGCTTTGGACGAATCAACAGCACCAGCACCACCGAGCACATCGCGGTGGCAGCGAAGACGCCGAAGATGACGTTGAGCGGCACCTTGGCATCGCGCAGCGCGCCGAAGGCGACATCGGCGAATCCGCCGCAACTGATGCTCACCAGGTTCATCACGCCGTAACCCGTCGCGCGCAGCTCAGGGCGGACGAGTTGTGAGAGAATCGGCATGTTGTTGCAATCAAAGGTGCCCCAGCCCAGCCCGAACAAGATGAGGAAGAAGATGGCGACGCCGAGCGACCCGGAGTTGCCCACGCCGAAGAGCGCCGGAATTAACAGGCTCATGCCCAGCGCACTGATGTAGATGCGGCCGCGTTCGCTCCGGCGCATCCAGCGGTCGGCGAAATACCCCCCCAGCAGCGCGCCGCACAGCGAGGCGATGTTCACGAAGAGCGTTGCAGACACGCCGGCCTTGCCCTGGCCGATGGCGAACTTGTCCTTGAGAATGGCAGGCATCCAGTCCTTCACCACCCAACCGGCCAGCGCGGGCAGGGTGAAGTAGAGCACCAGCAGGATGAAGGAGCGGTTGGAGAGGAGTTCTTTCGCGGCCACGCCAATGCTGGTGGTCTTGGACAAGGCCGCTGGATTTGAGTCAGCCAGCTTGGGCGCATCGCGCAGCAGAAACAGCAGCGGCAAGGAGTAGAGCAGTCCGGTCACGCCCGTCACATCAAACGCCAGCCGCCAGCCCAGCGTGGGGGCATCCGCCACATAGCCGCTGAAGCCCCCGATGATGATGCCGACGTAGATGCCCATCTGGTGGACGCCCACCGCGCGCGACCGCGTGCCGCCGGCGTGATGATCCGCGATGAGCGCCAGCGCCGCCGGGATGTAGAACGCCTCGCTCACGCCCATGAGCGACCGGGCCCAGAGCAGTTCATCATAGGACTTCACATGGCCCGTCCACCAGGTCACCGCCGACCACACAAAGAGGCTGGCGCAAATCGTGTAGCGCCGGCTGAAGCGATCCGCCACGTAGCCGCCCACCGGGCTGAGAATGGCGTAAACCCACTTGAACTGCCCGAGCATCATGCCCCAGTTCGCCTCCGTCCCGATGCTGGGAATGTCCGCCATCACGGAATACTTCATCGCCGCCATGAGCTGCCGGTCGAGGTAGTTCAACAGCGCGACAGGGAACAGCAGCGCGACGACGAGCCAGGCGGTGCGCAAAGCGGCGGGTGTCATTGCGGCCAGATTAGTTCAGGGGCGCGGCGCAGCGGAAGCCCGCGCTCGCAAATAATCAGCCGTCGCCAGACCAAGCTGCCGGCCTACGGCGCTGTATCCGGCCGTTGTGCTGTGCTCGTAGTTCCAGATGGTTTCGAGGCACAGGCTGACCGTGTCCGGGTTGCCGTTCATGCAGACCCAGCTCGCACTCATGTTGCGCCAGAGCGGATGATAGCTCGCGCCGGTGGTCTTGGGCTTGTTGCTCATGGGGATGAGCGGCTTGATCTTGCTGATGCGGCCGTAGGCGAAGTCAACGAACCGTTGGCACTGCGTGATCATCGGCTCTTTGAGCAACTGGGGTTCCAAGACGAAGAAGAACGTGGGATCGCCCGGTCCCGGGTTGTGGAGGTCGAGGAACACGGCGAGGCGGTTCTCCTTCACCAGCGCGCGCAACCGCTGTTGGGCAGCGGCGACTTCGGGGTAAACGGGGTTGTCGTCCCAGTCGCGATTGTGGTCGCGCGGGGCGGCCTCTTTGCCGCCGTTGCCCGTCGCGGCGTTATCCACGTCCATGATGGGCACGACGAACACCTCCGCGTGCGCACGCAGCCACTTGGCCTCGGCGTCGTCGCTCACCAGCCATTCGGTGAGGCCGCGCGCGACCCAGCAGGAGCCGCTTTCCCAGGCGTGTTGCCGCGCGTGGACCCAGATGCCCGGCGGTTTCGGCGACGTCGCTTCGCTCACTCGCAAGCCCCGCACAGGCCGACCTTCGCGCGTGCGTGCCAGTTCAAAGGACTTCGCAGCAGGCAGCTTCTTCTCCGCCTCGGCCAGCAGCGCGTCCGTGTCGCGCGGCGTGAAGGGCGGTCCCCACGCGACCCAGATTGGCCCGCCGGTGCCGGTGACTTCATAGAGGATGCGCGCCTCATCGCGCTGGCCGGCCGGCGTGTGGAGCCAGGTCTTGCCGTCCGTGGAGAACGTTGCCCGCGCGGGCATGGCCCAGCTCGGGGCGAGTGGTTTGCTGGTGTCTTTCCCGTTGTTCCGCGTGGGCCGGTCGCTGCCCGCCAGGCTCAGGGTGATTCGTTCATCCTTCGCCACACCATCCACGCGCAGATACCACCAGCACGGCCAACCGCGCTGCGGGTCGCCATCGGGCATGAAGCGGATGACGCGCGCGGCTTGGTCGATGGCCTCCACTTTCGCGGAGCCGCCCTCGAAGTCGGTGCTCACGCGCAGTTCGGCGGCGGCGCTCGCATAGGTCAACAGCAGCAGGGCGATTAGTTGTCTCATGGTTGCCATCTCCAAATTTCCGGCGAGCGGATGCCGGGCTTCTGTTCACCGCTCACCACCAGCCACGCGCCCTTCCAATGCACCGTCGGCACGGTCACGCGCGGGGCAGGTGTGGGGGCGGCCTCGGTCCAACGGTCGGCGCGCGTATCGTAGGTGAGGACGCTCTTCGGAAAGCCCCTGTGCTCGGTCGGCGCGACGGTGAGTTGCGCCGCGTCGTCGCCGCTCATCACAAGGAACTGTGTGGTGCCGACGGTCGGTGCGGGCGAGGGCGCGGCTACGGCGGCGCGCGGCAAGTCCGCGATGCGCTGCCAGCCTTTGCCCGGCGTGTAGCGATAGCCATCCTTCAAGTAGGTCCGAACCGGCTTGCCGTCCGGCCCAGCCGAAAAGTCCGTGCCGCTCACGAGGAAGAACGAACCGTCCTGCGTCGCTGCGACTGCGAGCATCCGCGCCGGACCGGGCCACGGCTCTAGTTCACGCCAAGCGGGTTGCTTTGCTGCGAGGTCGAAGGCGTAGAACGTCTTCAGCGTGCTGGTGGAGTCGGGCTTCTCCATGCCGCCAGCGACGTAGAGCGTGTCGCCGAGCAGCGCACCGCTGGAGTTTGCCACCGGGCGGGGCAGGGGGGGCACCGCCTGCGTCTTCAGTTTTCCGCCGCGCCAGTCGAGGCGGAAACCCTCCGCCCGGTGCCCGGCCGCATCGCTGCCGCCGACACACACGACTCCGCCGCCATGCGACACGCTCACGCCGTAGCCCAGCGGACGCGGCAGCTTGCCCGCGACCTTCCACGCGCCGTCCGGCTGCTCCAGCACGAAGACCGTGTCATACCAGACCTTCTTCCCGCCCGCCCAGGGCTTCTGGTCCGGGAAGTTCGCTCCGCCCGCTGCGAGCAACGCGCCCCCGCTCACGCCCGCGAACATGGACGCGAAGCCCTCCTTGTCGGGCAGCGAAGGGAGACGCGACCAACTGGTGGAGTCGGCGGCGAAGGTGGTGGAGGTAAACAGGTGCAAAATGAGCAGGACGAGCGCGGGCGTGGCTTGCGGAGCGTGGCGTTCACGCCGCTTCAGCGTCCGGTCGCCGGGGTGCTGCCAGCAGTTTGAACGCGTGGCTGACGCCGCGGCCTGAAGCGGCCTGAAGGCCGCGCTCCGTGCGCATCCGTGTCCAACTGTGTTCATCTCTGGCTCAAAACTCTGCGGACACGATTGTCCGCCGCCCGTTCACCATTCGCCGCCGCGGGAAAACTTCTGCTTTGCCGCGTCGCGGAAGGCCGCGCCTGCCGCGTCCATCTCCGCCAGCACCTGCTCGTAGGGCTTGCCCGCCGCGTCCCGCGCGGCGGCGATGACGGTGTTGCACTCGTTGCTGTCCATGAAGCGCGCGGCTTCCAGCAGGCGTGGCTCGTCCTCGGGCGGCACGGCGAAGAAGCCGTGCTTGTCCGCATGGATGAGCTGGCCGGGCTCGATGCGCTGGCCAAAGACCTCGACCGGACAACCCCAGCGCACCGGCGTGACCCACGCGTGACCGACACACAGGCGGCGGGCGAGCGCCTTGAAACCCGCATTAGTCATCTCGTCCAGATCGCGCACTGCGCCGTCGGTGACGGTGCCCACACAGCCCAGCGCGCGATGCGTGTTCGCGTTCACCTCGCCCCAGAACGAGCCGATGACTCGCGGCTTGTCGAGATCCTGCACCACGACGATTTTCGGCCCCGGCACGCTGGCGAGGTAGCGCCGGTAATCGCCCAATGAACCGGCTTTCTCCCTGTGCTTCGGGTTGCTCGGCTCGATGACCACCGTCACCGCGTAGCCGACCATCGGCCCCATCTGCGGCATGAAGTCGCGCGTCTCCTCAAGGTTGAAGCCATCGCGCGTGCGGTCGTGCTTCGTGATCTGCTCCCAGCCGTTGTAAATGGTCGGCGTGTTCCAGCGCTGGAGCTGGTGCAGGTCGGCGTGAGAAAGCTGGCGGGTCGGAGTCGTTGGATTCATGGATTGGGCTTCTGTGAGCCGAGGAAATCTTGGGGTGGTCACCACTCGGCAATCAAAGCCGGGCCAGCGGATTGTCCCGGGCCGCCAGCGGGAAGGCGACGCGCTGGCCTTGCAGCCGATGTGACTCGAAGACCGCCGCGATCATTTCGACCGTCGTCCGTCCGTCGCGGGCGCTGCACAAAGGCTGGCGGTTCTCGCGGATGGCCGCCATCAGGTCGCGTCCGCCGACGAGATGCGCCATGACCTGCCTGCCCATGTCAGCGACCGGCTCCGGCTGGCCGATGCCGGCCGAACTGATGGGCACCCAAACGCGCGGATCCTTCACGGGGCGGAAGGGATTGCCGGCGAGGTAGTGCGCTACCGGGTCCTGGTCCACGCGCAGATCAATGATGCCTTTGGTGCCGATCAGTTGCAGACCGAAGCCGGCGGCACGGTCCCCCGCGTTGGCAACCGAGTCTAAGTAAGCCGGCACGCCGCGCTCCATGTCGAAGCGCGCGTGGACTTCGTTGCCCGCGAGCGGGCCGAGACCCTCCGCCCCGTCCTTCACGTCCGCGCGGGTGATGGGCTTGCCCGCCTGCAACACTGTGGCGGAGCACCCGAGGGGCTGGCCGCCGAAGTAGTTGAGCAAGTTCAACAGGTGCGAGCCGAGCACCCACAAGTCCAGTGAGCCGCCGCGCGGGTCTTCCTTGCCGCGCGCCCGCAATTCCAGCAGCCGTCCGATGGCGTCCGCCTTCACCAGCTTGTCAATGGCGGGCAGCGCGGGATGCCAGCGGTTGCGGTGCGCGAGGGCAAGCTTCACGTTCTTCTGCTCGCAGGCCGCGACGATTTCATCCGCCTCTGCCGGGGTGCGGCAAAACGGCTTCTCCATGTAGATGCCGCGCGCACCCGACGCCGCCACCGCCAGCGCCACCTCCCGGTGCTGGTCCGCGTGGCGCATGCCGATGGCGACGATGTCCGGCTTCACCTCGGCCAGCATCTTTCGATAGTCGGCGAACCCCCGCGTGACCTTGAGCCGCTGCTGGGCGGCGGCGAGGCCCTTGGCGTCCGGGTCGGCCACGGCCAGCAGCTCCGTCTCCGGCAGCTTCTCCCACATCGTGTCCAGCCCGTGCCCGTAATCCCCACGCCCCGTGTGCCCGATGACGGCGACGCTCCAGCGCGGCACGGCCCCAGCTCCGCGCGCGGCGAAAGCGATGCTGCTGGCGGCAACGGTCCCGAGGAATCGGCGGCGGCTGGGCTTCATGTGCCGCTGAGAATGTCAGGCAGCGGCCGTCGCTGCAATAGAAGGCAGCGGCTGGCTGCCTCATTGCCGCCCTTGCGGGTGATTCCTATTCGTCCACCAACGTCAGCAGCACCACGCTGTAGGCCACCACCACCAACTGCACCCAGATGCCGGTATGCAACACCGCCTTCGCTGTCCGGGGGCGGTGCCGCGTGATAAGCTGGGCGCACACGGCGGCCACCACGAGCGTCACGCATTTGTAGCCAACGAGCCCGTGCAGCCCGATGGAAAACAGGAAGAACCGGGCCAGAGGGTTGATCTCGCACGCCATCCCGGTGTTCAGCAGGACCGTCGTCATCACCATGTCCGCCACCCCCAGGGTGAGGAACCAACTCGTCTCAAACAGGCATGTTGTCGGCCGCAGGCGGGACCAAGCTTTCGTAGCTTGGCCGAACTGATCGCCGACGGTGGCAAGCGTCGAGAAGAACAATGTTCGGCTTGCCGTGCTGGCGCATGGCATGACCGCCGGAGCAGACTGCGGGACTGGTTGATCCACCATGACGCACAAAGGACACCGCATCCGCCTTCATGGCCAAGGCTTTGTTTGCATCCACGCCTTGAGTGAAATTCATCGGCTGAAGCACGGCTCAATTCTGCCCCGGGGGAATGCTGCGCAGCGAGCGTCAGGCCGGATGCGCTGACCTACCGTTCCAACGCCCGCCGCCGCCGCGCCACCAGCCTCGCTTCCGCACCCTCCTCGCCTCGAACGGGGAGCTGGCTCGGGCGAGGGTGGCGGACGTCTTTGCTGCGTTCGCTTGGGGTCTCGATGCAAATCGTGCTCCCAAATCCGCAGCGGCCGCCAGCCAACCTTGCGCAGCGTGCGCGTCACGAGCTGGTCGCGCGCCTGGTTGGCGGCGAACTTCTTCCGCCAGAAAGCGCCATTGCCCTTCGGCTTCGTGCCGTGCCTCGGGCACGCGTGCCAGAAGCAATCGTCCACAAAGACCGCCAGCCGCAGCTTGGGGAAGACAAAATCGGGTCGGACGCGAAGTATTCCTCCCTCTCCGCTCTGGGGAGAGAATCCATGACCCTCAAACCTCCGCGATTTCAGCCCTTGAACCCGTGGCTGATGTAGCGGCGCTCTGTGAGCGCCGAGTTGCGGTGACAGCCGGCCCAGCGCCAGCTCCGTGCTCTGGTTCCCCCGCGACCGGATGCGCGTCATGACCGCCGACCGCTTGGCCTTGGTGAACACGTCAGGCACGAGGAAAAACGGTGAACTGCCAACGTTCAAACCGCCACTCTGAACATTCAACGTCGGAAGCTGGACTTTGAAAGTTCGTTTCTCCCGCCGCCGCCACCTCCGTCACGTGAGGTGCGGCCAAGCATTTGACCCCATGCGAAATCGCTCCGCTACATGGCATCCGGCTTCTCCGAGCACCGCCTCAAGCATAAAGCCAAGCTGCGGGCAGTCCTTGGCTAACGAAGGGTTGTGCCCTTGCCGCTGGGCGCATACGGTCATTCCATGAAAGCCAAGCAGCCAGCCCCCCCCAGAACGCCCAGCCTCGTCGTTGTTACCCCGCCGCCTGCGCCGCCGGCCCGCAAAGCCCCCCCCGCCGCCGCTGCCGCCGCGCAGAAGCGCCCCGCCGCGCCGAGGGCAAGCTCAGGCGCCCGCGATGCCCAGGGTAAGGCCGGCCGCACCGAGATTCGACGCGAGGAACCGCGCCGCTCAGCCCCGCGCGCCACGGGCCGCACGCCCGAGCGTGGCAACCAGCCGCGCAGTCACAAGTCCGGCAAGAAATGACGTGGGGTGGCCTGATTCGCCGCGTGCTTCGAAAGCCCGGGGGGAGTTGGATTCACCACGGATAGACACGGGTTCCGACGGAGCGCGACCTTCAGGTCGCTTCAACGCTCGCGATACGGACAGGCTCGAATTCACCTGACGCCCCCTGTGGCCGGCCGCTGAAGCGGCGTCCATGTCGAACCGGCGTGAACGTCCATCGGCTATCAGCCAGGTTGAGGGCTGGGAAGCATCTCGACTCCTCACCCCGGCGCTCTCCAAAAGCCGCCACACGGATTCAGGGCGGACACGGATGGGAAGCCAGTCGTTGGGGAATGAATCTTTGTTCCGCCCCCGAATCGTTGTGGCGGATCATGGTCCCAATGCGCGGCTTTCGGCCGTGGCGACTACCCATGAACCTCTGTGTCCATCGTGTCTTTGTGGTAAAAGAAATCGGTTTGGAACCACAGAGACAAGATGAACACAGAGACTGCGGTTCAGGGGGCTGCCATCGCGGCCGTTGGCAGGCCGTTGATGCTCTCCCCGGTCGAAGCGGAGCGGGGGCAACCCGACAGATGCGAGTCAGACGTAGCTCTACTTTCCAAAGTCGAGTTGGGGCGTGGCCTCATTGAGAGTCTCGACATTGGAATGTCAGGCTACTGGAGCGGCGGGAGCTTCGCGCTGTAGTGGACGGCGCGGTGGCGATTGTCGTCGAAGGCGAAGTGGAGCCACTGCTTGTCCGCGCTGACGAAGCCGTCGGGATAGTTCAAGCGGCCTTTCGGTCCGTCGCAGGACTCGGGCACCAGCACCCGGCGGTAAGGCCAGGTCTTGAGGCCGTCGAAGGAAATCCACAACGCCAGCGGGCTGCGGTGGGACGGGTTCGGGTTGTGCAGCATCGCAACGGTGTTGCCGCCGAGCGGGTATAGCGTGGCTTTCGATCCGGGATTGGGAATGTCCGTCTTCACCGCGAACTCGGGCCAGGTCTTCCCGCCATCCTTGGACTCTGCGTAGTAGAGCACGCCCCCGAGGCGGTCCGCGCGGATGATCATGGCGGTGCGGCCGTCGCTGAGTTCGGCGAGGTTGTTCTCGGCCCAACCGTGATAGCGATCGTCCGTGGTGAGGCGCACGTTGCCGTGCTCGCTCCACGTTTTCCCGCCGTCGCTGCTGATGAGCACGCCGTTGCGCGGGTTGCTGACGTAGTGGAAGAGCGTCTTGTGCCAGGGCTTTTGCTCCGGGGCGGGCGGCGGGGTGCCAACCGGTGGACCGAGGTAGTGCTGAAAGGGAATGATGATGCGGCCGTCG
Organism: Akkermansia muciniphila; assembly: GCA_945874145.1. Lineage (GTDB taxonomy): Bacteria > Verrucomicrobiota > Verrucomicrobiia > Limisphaerales > SXTU01 > SXTU01. Next base: position 804 of record CAMCFN010000013.1, on the reverse strand, counting down.
CGCGCGACGATGTGGTTGCGAACAAAGGTGAAGTTCGCCAGCCGGCCCGGCACCGGCTCTGGCTTGCTCCACGTCCGGCACGAATCGTCGCTGTGCAAAATCCAGGATTTCCATTCGCGGCCCCACGTCTGCGAATGGGTCGAGAGAAAGGCGGTGACGCGACCCCCGCGCACCATCACTTCGCTGACGCATTGGCCGGTGGTCAGTCCGGCGCGCGGCAGGCCGGTGGCCATGGGCTCCAGCGGCGACCAGGTCCGGCCCTGATCCGTGCTGCGTGTGATGCCGGTGTAGTTCTTCGGCGACGGCTCAAAGTCATCGCCCGCCAGCATGAACAGCGCCCACGAGCCGTCGGGCAACTGGCGCAGGGTCGTGTCGCAGACGAGCTTGTCCGGCGTCTTGCCGTCGTAGGGGATGGAGGTGCGGTCCTGCTTGGCATCGGCGACGGCTTGCGCAGCCCAGTCGGCGGCAGTGGCGGGAAATGTAAGGGTACCGCAGGCGAGCAGGCCAAGAAGCGCGGCCTTCAGGCCGCAGAAACCCGCCCATTCACGGCAGGGTTTGGACACACCACTCCGTGCGTGGCTCTTTGCGGCAGGAATGCCGCGCTCCTTGCGCACACGTGCCTGCCTGTCGTTCGTTGCTTCGGGATTCAGGGTCATTACTACGGAGTCATTTAGATAGACTACACTGATTGAGATTGATAGCGTTGTGGGGTGCCAAAGATTGATGGGCGAAAATTATCTCACAAGGCGCTGGCGCATCTGAGGGTGCTGGCGGTGCGGCGAGTCACGGAGGATGGGGAGCGGC
>CAMCFN010000012.1 GCA_945874145.1 Akkermansia muciniphila | reverse complement strand
AAAAATCCCTCCTGCGCTTAATCGCCGCCCTCCTGGCCGAGACCAGCGACGACTGGGAAACCGGAAAAATCTACCTCAACATGGAACCAGTGACCCAACCCGCAACCTGATGATCGCTGCTTTTACAGAAAAGAAATTGCGCCGCCCTTTATCTTGCTCCAGGTGTTCAGAAATGAGTTTAGGCAACCCAATGCACAGGCCTACTAGCAATAAAATGCATACTACAACACTCTTTTTCATGGAAAACTACGATCTGACCGGAATTTTCCGCAGCCTCTCAGAGCAGCCCCGCTGCACGCACCGCCGCGATGGTTTGCTCCGGCGTCTGGTGGTGCACCACGCGCCAGCCGCGCGCGTGGCCGGCGTCCACGTTCTCCTTCCGATCGTCGAGGTAGAGGAGTTCGGCACCTCGCCGGCCCGTCCGGCGCTCGACCAGTTCGTAAATCCGATGGTCCGGCTTCATCGCCCCAGCTTCGTGCGAGTAGATGTAGTCCGTGAACTGCGCGAAGAACGGGAAGTTCGCGCGGATGTGGCGCACGGCGAGGTCGTTCGTGTTCGAGAAGATGAATGTCGGCACGCCGCGAGCGCGGAGCTGCGCGTGCAGGTCAATCATCGGATGAATCGCCGTGAAGATGTCGCCGAAGATGTCCGCGAACTCGTCGAACGCACCCGTGTAAGCAGTCAGCGCTGACACCTCGCGGAAGAACTCGTCGTTGGTCATCTGCCCGCTCTCGAAGCGGAACAGCAGCGGCGACTGGTCCAGCAAGCCGCGAATCTGCTCCGCATCCCGCCCGCTGTGCGCCGCCAGCCGGCGCGCGACGATGCCGTAGTCAAAGTCCAGCAGCACCTTGCCGAGATCGAAGACGACGGCGGTCGGGGTGGGCGAGAGTGCGGTGCTCATGAATGTTGGTCTGTGGTCGGAGCGATCAGTGTTCAGTAATCAGTAGTGGTAGAGCCGGACGCGCGAGGTGACTGGAAACTGAATACTGAAAGCTGCTTACTGAATACTGGTCCTTCCCTCCAGCGCCCTGCTCAAAGTCAGTTCATCCGCAAACTCCAGCCCGCTGCCCGCCGGCAGACCGTGCGCGAGGCGGCTCACCTTCACGCCGCGCGTGGCCAACCGCTTGGCGAGGTAGTGGCCCGTCGCGTCGCCCTCCACATCGGTGCCGAGGGCGAGGATGATTTCCTTCACCGGTTCGGAACCAAGCCGCGTTTCCAAGTCAGCGATGCGCAAGTCCTCCGGCCCGACGCCGTTGAGCGGGGAAATCTTCCCGCCCAGCACATGGAAGCGTCCGTGAAAAGCGCCGGACTTCTCGATGCTGAAAATGTCCGTGGGCCGCTCCACCACGCAGATGAGTGCGGCGTCCCGACGCGGGTCGTCGCACAAGGCGCACGGCTGCCGCTCAGTGAGCGCGCCGCACACGCGGCAGAGCGAGATGCGCTCGCGCGCGGCAAGGATGGCCTCCGCGAGCGTCCGCACCGCCCCCGCTTCGCTCTGCACGAGATGCAACGCCAGCCGCTCCGCCGAGCGCGGCCCGATGCCGGGCAGGCGTGACAGCGCGGCGGTGAGGGCGATGATCGGTTCAGGAAGGGAGGGCATCTCGAAGTGTGGCACGCGGACGCCCACGTCTGCTATCGGAGACACGGACGTGGGCGTCCGTGCTCCGGCGGCTACATCATCCCCGGCAAGTTGAACCCCTGCGTCACCTTGCCCATCTCGGTGTTGGAAATCTCCTTCGCCTGTAGGAGGGCGTTGTTCGCGGCGGCAAGCACCATGTCTTCAATCAGCGACACTTCGGCCGGGTTCACCGCCGCCGGGTCAATCTTGATGGCGGCGAGGGAACCATCGCACTTCGCAGTGACTTTGACCACCCCGCCGCCGCTGGTGGCCTCAACGGTCCTGGCCGCCAACTCGCTTTGGACGCGCTCAATCTGCTGCTGCACCCGCTGCGCCTGCTTCATCAGTTTGCCAATGCTCGACATAGTGGCGGGAGGTTTGCAGGTTCGTAGCCGAAGCGCAACGCGCGGAATGAATTTCAGGTGCGCGCAAGCCCGTAGTCAGGATGCCGCCGCTCATGGCGCACAGTAAGGATAAACACCTTATCCGGCAGCTCGCGATAAACCACCACGTAGGGAAAGCTCTCCAATCGAGCACGACGCAATTCACGATGGCCGGTGAGAAAGGAGAAGCGCTTTGGGTTCCCCAGAATCTGAACTAGCCGCCGGTCCAAGTCTGCCGAGAAGCGTTCCACCACGGAGGGTGCGACTTGAAGATAGTATTCGAGAGCCTCGTTGACGTCGCGCTGGACGGCGGGATGAAGCTCCAACTTCATTCACCACGGCGATAAATCAGGCCGGCACGGAACTGCGCCTCGGTCATCGGCTGAACAGCTCCGCTCATCAATTGGTGGTCCCGCTGAATGGCCTCGGCCAGGATTTGCTCCTCGGTCATTGCGGCTGGGGGCAGGCTGTCCAGCAACGAAGCCAACAACCGCTCGCGTTGAGGCTGGCCCAGGCTCAGGACCGCCGTCTCTAATTCTTCGAGATTTGGCATGGGACGACCGTAATCGCTCCGGCGGCGAAGGGCAAATGAACTCCCTCACCGAATCTTTTGGTCCGGCAGCTCCTTCTTGATGCCTTCGTCCATCGGCATCATGTCGGTGGCGGCGGTGAGGCCGCTTTGTTTCATCAGCTTCGCCAGCTCGGCCTGGAGCTCCTTCACGACCGGCGCATATCTCGGGTTGGCGATGAGGTTGTGCCGCTCGTCGGGGTCGAACTCCATGTTGTAAAGCTCGGCCATGTGGCGGTCGGGTTTCCCGTCGCCGTGTGGATAGTGGACGTATTTCCAAGTGTCGGTGCGGACGCCGCGGACGTTGGGAGTGTAGGGGAACTGCTTCTCGTAGTTGTAGTGGTAGAACCACGCCTTGCGCCACGCGGAGTCGCCCTTTTGCACCAGCTTCACCCAGGACTTGCCGTGAAGGTCATTGAGCGGGGACGCGCCGCAGAGTTCGAGCAGGCTCGGGGCCATGTCCAAGGTCAGAACTTGCTGCTCAATGACCCTGGGCCTGGCCGGCGCGGTAAGGCCGGGGTAGCGCACGACGAGCGGGATGCGGATGCTGGCCTCGTGCATGGTACGCTTGTCCACCATGCCGTGCTCGCCGTTGAGCAGGCCGTTGTCGCCCATGTGGACGATGATGGTGTTGTCCAACTCGCCGCGTTGCTTTAGCAACTCGTAGAAGCGGCCCACGGAATCATCCACGCTGCGGATGGTGCCCCAGTAGGCGCGGGTCATGTTCGCGAAATCCTTCACCGCCTCGGGCCGGCTGTCGGGGAAAACTTTGCGCCACTCGAAGAGCGGGCCGTAGATGCCGTGCCACGTGCTGATGCGGTCTTGCAGCCAGAGCGGCTTGTCCGCGAGGCGGAAGGCGCTTTCGGGATACGGAATCCAGACGTTGTCGAAGCTGTTCGAGTATTTCGGCTCGGGGAAATAGAAGCTGTGCGGGGCCTTGTGGCCGACCATCAGCAACCACGGTTTGCCGCCGTGGTCGCGCTTAAGCCACTCCTCCGCCAGCTCCGTGACGACGTGGGTGTAGTATCCGGGGATGACCTTGCCGCCCGCGCCGTTTTGATTCCACTCGGTGTCGTAGTATTTGCCCTGGCCCTTGTGGGTGGTGAACCAGTTGAAGCCGGGGCGTGGCTGGTCATTGTTCTCGCCCATGTGCCACTTGCCGAAGTAGGCGGTGTCGTAGCCCGCGCCCTGAAGCTGCATCGGGAAGCTGCGGAAGTTCGCCGGATACTCGGTGAAGTTGTTTTGAACGCCGTGTGTGTGCGCGTAGAGGCCGCTCAAGATGCTCGCGCGACTGGGCGAGCAAAGTGACGTGGTGCAAAAGGTGTTCCTGAAATACACGCCCTCCTGGCCAAGCCGGTCTATGTGCGGCGTCTTCAAGTGCGGGTTGCCCGCGAGACCCAGCGCGTCCCAGCGCTGGTCGTCGGTCAGGATGAAGAGAATGTTCGGACGCTTCGGCGCAGCGCTGGCGCCGAGCACCGAAGCCGCTAGCAACGAAAGAGACAGCAGGCGGATGAACTTGAGCATTGCGCGAGTGTGCGGGGAAAAACGGACGAGTTCAACCGGCAAGCTCAGAACTGGACCGGCACACGACTGCCCGGAAGGGCTTACGCCAACGGCTTCGCCACCACCTTGAGATGGGTGAGGCGGAAGCGCGCACCCCGGGGCTCGTTGGGCACACACTCAATTTCCCAGCCGTGTGCCAGCACGATCTGCGAGACGATGGCCAGACCCAGCCCCGTCCCTTTCTGATGGGTGGTAAAATAGGGTTTGAAAATTTCCTTCCGGTGCTCCGGCGCAACCCCGCTGCCGTTGTCGTGGATGTCGAGCACGGCCGTTCCATTCGCAGCCAAGGCGGCCGTCACCCAGATCTCACCCCCCTGGGCGACGGCTTGGACGGCGTTGAACAGCAGGTTGAACAACGCCTGCCGGAGCAGCTGCTCGTCCGCCTCGATCCACGGCAGCTCCGGCTGCACATGCAGTTGAACCGACTTTTCTTCGAGGTCGTGGCCGAGAGCACGAGCGACTTCGCCGACGGCGTTGTTCAACCCCAGCGGCCCGCGCCGCACTTCGCGCGGACGGGAATAGTTGATGAACTCGTTCAGTTGGGCGGTCACGCGGTCGGTCTCGTCCACGATGCTGCGCGACCGCTCACGCACGCTCGGCGGGGTATCGTCCTGTTTGCTGATCATCTGGGCTAGGCCGCGAATGATGTTGAGCGGATTCTTGGTCTCATGGGCGAGACCGGCGGCGGCCAGATTCATCTCGCGCAAGTGCGTGTTCAATTCGCTGGCGCGCAGGAGCCGGAGCTGAAGGTCGGCGGCGCGGTTAAGATTGCGCAGCGCCAACCCAACTCCAGCCGCCGCCACGCCCGCGAAGCTGACGATCATCACCCGCATCCAGAGGTCCGCCTGCGTGGTGCGCAGAATGGGAGTGGTGGCCAGCGCGATGACAAACCCGTGCAAGCCACGCTTCTCCAACATCGCCTTGAATTCCGTTTCACTCATCCACGGCGGGCGGCCAAACCAAACCCCGGGCGGGCGGCGCGCCCCTTCGCGGCGCTCGGTGCGATTGGTGGAGACGAGGTTCGTGGTGGCGGGATTGGGTCCGGCCACAAAATTCGACGGCGCGGTGGAGTCGGCGGGACGGGCCTCGCGGGGTTCGCTGGGGGGGCGGGGTGGAAAACGGAGTTCCTCGCGCGGCGGGGCGTTGGTGTCGCGGCGGGGAAGGACGATGGTCGGGGAACGGTTTGTCTCGCCAAATTCAGAGACGAGGTTGGTGCCCAAGTCCACCGAGTTGACGACGGTCAGCGTCCGCACACCCCAGCGCACGCTGCTGTGCGTCAAGCCCGTCGCATCGAAATCCACGGGCGCGCCGGCGGAGGCAACGACTTCGCCGAGGCGATTCAACAGCGCCAACGACTGCAACTCACCGGAAGTTACCAGCGCTTCCAACGCGACTTCCATCCGCTCCTGCGAGACCACGCCGAAGCGCCGCTGCGATTCGACGAACTTGGCCAGCGTGCCCGTGATATCCCGCGACCGGCGGATGAGCACGTCACGGGCTCCGCTCTCCACCCGGTTGTGCTCCATGACCTGCCAGACGGCGACCAGCGCCCAGACGGACACCAAGAGGCCAACAACAAGTCGGGTGTGACGGATCATGGGGGAGCCGCGGCGGGCTATTTCAGCGAAGGCTTGCCGGGCTGCGGGGCCGGCACGGTGGGTGGCTGTTGCTTGCCCGGCAGGCTGTCGAGGAAGCGGTTCATGTCCTCCTGCGGGAAAGCGCTGGGCGTAATCTTCTGGTTCGCCTTTTCGCCATCAGTCAGGCCAGCCAACTGGCCCGGTGTGGTGACGATGGTGGGTGTGAGGAAGATCATCAGCTCGCGCTTCACGTTCTCCTTCTGCTTACGTTTGAAGAGGCTGCCCAGCAAGGGGATGTCGCCGAGGCCGGGAATCTTGCTCTCGGAATCCGTCTGGGTGTTCTCCATCAGCCCGCCGATGATCACGGTCTGGCCACCGGGCACGACCACGGTCGTGGTGGCCGTGCGGGAGTTGATCACGGGGGCGGAGATGGAGTTGGTGCCGCCGGAGATTGCAACCCACTGGGAACGATCGGCCAGCGAGGAAATCTCCGGGGTGACCGTCATCTCCACGTTGCCGTCCGAGGAGATGAACGGGGTCACGCTGAGATTGATGCCGACATTTTGGTAGCTGACGGTGTTGATCTGGTTGCCGAAGTTATCGAAGCGCGTGTTCGTGATCAAAGGCACTTGCTGGCCCAGGCTGATGGTGGCGGACTGGTTGTTGCGCGCGAGAATCGACGGCCGGGAGAGCACCTCGGTCTTGCCGGCAGTGGCGATGGCGCGGAGCGTGGCCTGGAAGTCGTTGCCGAGGATGGAGTAAATCCCCGCGCCCGGTGAGGCTTGGGAAACTATGCCGGGCAGCGTGGTGATCGGCGCGTTGCCAAAGCCCTGGCCGGCCACGCCACTGACGCCTTGCAGCTTGGTATCATGGCTGTAACCGCCGGAGAAACCGATGTCGGAGTCTTTGCGATAGGTGGCTTCTAGGAAGACGACTTTGATGAGCACCTGAGGTGAGGGCCGGTCCAGCCCGCTGACCACGGTCTTGATCTGCTCGGCAGTCTTGTCATCCGTCACGACGATGAGCCGGCGCGTCTCGGGATCGAAGGAGATATCCGCCCCGCCCACGGGCTGACCGCCGCCGGCGGTGCTGGACGAGGAGCGGCCTCCCGTGCCGCCGCCGGTGCCGCCGCCGCCAAAGCCGCCGAACGGCGTGAACTGCGCGTGCGCCGAAAGCGCCGTCGCACCAACCACCAAACATCCCAAACCAAACTGCTGCCAGAAATTAAGTTTCATGATCGAATCTTTTTAGCTGAACCGAGGTGAACCAAGTCGTTATTGGCGGGAACCGCCGAACCCGCTGTTCCCGCCAAACCCGCTGCCGCTGCCCGAGCGGTTGCCGCCGGAGCCGCTGCTGTTACGGTTGCTGCCCGTGCTGGCCCCGCCATTGTTGCGCGTGGTGGTGCCGCTGCCAAAACCGCTGCGCCCGGCGCTGCTGGAACTCTGGGATGACCGTCCGTTTTGAGTGGGGAAGAGGCTTTGCAGGATTTGCTGCATCTGCGCCGGATCCGCATTTTCCACGGGGATGACGAAGACTTTCTGCTGCTTCGAGGGGTCGGCGTCGAGCTGCGTGATCATGCCGGTGATCTGCTCCATAAGCGTGGGTGACGCGGTGACGATGACGGACATCGTGCGGTTGTCTGCCACGGCCACCACGCGGTTTTGCTTCAGCAGCCGCTCGCTCGAACCGGTGGCTCCGCCGGTCCCGCCGGAGGTGCTGCCCGGTGGCCGAAAGCCGAAGAAGCCGCTACTCGTGCGCCCGCTGCGGTTGCCGCCGCCCTGCGTGCTCGTGTCGGGAAAAAGGTTTTTGATCATCGTGGCCGTTTCGTCGGCGTTCGCGTGTTTCAAGCGGAACACCTTCACCTCGGTGATGTCTTCGATAGGCACATCCACTTGCTTGACCAGATCTTCAATGATCGGTATCTGCGCCTCGGGCGCACTGACGATCAGAGAGTTGCTCAGCTCATCTGCGCTGGCGACGACTTTGGGGGTGTTGACGCGACCACCGGCGGCACTGCCACCGCTGGCCCCGCCGCCTTGCGAACCACCGCCACCGAAGCGGCTAAACATTTGCTGCATGGGGTTGACGCCGCCCTGCTGGCCGCGGCCGCCGCCGGTGGTGGAAGTGTCGGGGGCGAAGAGTTCCTTCAGCACGGTCGTGAGGGCCTTCGCGTCGGCATACTTGAGCGGGAACACCTTGATGGCGGAGACGCTGGCCACGGGGGTGTCGAGCGCCTTGAGGATCTCGGCGACGCGACGGATGTTCACCTGCGTGTCCGTCATGATAAGTGCGTTGGCCCCGGCATTGGCTGTGAGCGAAGCCGAGGTGGGCAGGAGCATCTCGAGATTTTTGATTAGCTGCTCGGCGCTGATGAACTTCACCGGGAGGATCTGCGTGACCACGTTTTCCGTGGCGGGAATTTTATCCGGCTCGGTCCCGGAGTTGGTCGGCACGGGGCGTTGGCGGATCTCATCCTTGTTAATGATCTGGAGTGTGCGGTCGGAGCGGAACGCCGCGTAGCCGCTGCGGGAGAGGACGTTATTGAGCACGTCCACGGCTTCGCTCTTGGTGAGCGGGTCGTTGCTCCACACGTCCACGCGGCCCCGGATGTCCACCTTGGGCACAATGATGAAGCCGGCGGCTTCGGCAAAGTAGTCGAGCACCATCTCCAGCGGCACGCCACGGAAGTTCAGGCGCATGCCTTTCTCCGTTTCGTTGGTGACGCGCTTGACTGGTTCCTTGGGCGTCGGTGGACGCGCCGCTTCAACGGCCCGCGCAGCGGCTTCGGCCGCCAGGGCGGCGGCAAGACCTGCCGGGCGCGGCTCCTCGGCGGCCTTGGTAGCGGGCACGGTGGTAGGAGCCGGCGCCGGGGCGGGAGTTGGGGTGGGCTGGTTCTGCGCCACCACGGTGCCCGACAGGCTGGCCGCGAGGACGAGGGACAAGGTTGATTTCATATTATCGGTTCTCCCGTGCACGTTGTTCCATGAGTCGTCGTAAAAGATCGCTTTCCCCGCTGCCGCCCGAACTGGGCGCGCTGGGCGCGCTGGCCGGCGGAGAGCTTGAACTGCCCGCCGGGGTGCTGCCGCCAAAGCTGCCCGGGCTGCTGGCGTTGCTGAAGGTGCTGGGGGACGGAGTGCCGGACGAACTGCCGCTCATCCGCGAGGCGTAATATGCGGTGTATTCCTCGGCATCAATCTGATCGTCCCGATTGCGGTCCATGTCACGGAACCGGTCGCGGAGTCGGCTGTCCGCCTCGGACCGCGAAACCTTGCCGTCGCCGTTGCGGTCCTGTTCGCGGATGCGGCGCTGCGCGGACTCGGCCGGAGTTTCACTGCTGCTGAAGCTGGAGCGCGAGTCCCGATCCCGACTGGAGCTGGAGCGCGAATCCCGGCTGGAGCTGCTGCCATAGCTTGAGCTGGGGAACGGACTCGAACCAGAGGAAGAACTGGAAGTGTAGCTGGAGCCGTAGTCGGAAGGCCGCTCCGCTTCGCGCGTCTTCCACTCGCCCTCATTCTCTCGGTGCAGCATATAGCCAACACGTAATTCCATCGGTTTACCGTTGGCTTCCAGCCGCACGAGGTTCGGCTCGATGCCGGTGATTTTGCAGCCGGCGATGCTCTCATCCACTTTCGCCGCCTTCCGATGGCTGGCGCTGCTGCCCTCAAAAAACGCCACCAGCCCCTTGGGATATTCGAGCGTGCCGAGCAGGGAAAACGACTCCAACACCACGGTCCGCGTGACGCGCGGCGGCTCTTCGGCGCGCCGGACAACTGGCCCGAAGCGGTTCGCGTTGAAGATATTACGGTCGGAGATCTTCCCGAACGATTCGAGGCTCGTGGGCGCAGCCACGGCTGGAGCTGGCTCGGCTGGCTTGGGCGGGACTGAAGCCGCCCACCCGTCGGTCAGGCCCACGAGACCGGCCAGCAAGAGCCCGCCGACCGGCCAGGAGTTATTTCGCGACATTTTCATTTCGCTTGGGGGTAAGCACCAGCCCGCTCAGTTGCAAGGACATGGTGAGGTTGCGGCCTTCGGTGTCTCGCGTGGTCAGATCCACCACGTCCACCCGCATGGCCAGCGGGTCCTTTTCCACTTGGTAGAGAAACCGGGCGAGACTGGAAAGGCTGCCGGTGGCATCCGCCCGGCATTCGAGGGTCTGGTATTCCTCGTTGGCGCGCTTCCACTGGGGTTTGAGGCCGCTGATGTTCACGCCCGCCTCGCGTCCCCAGCGCTCGAAGGCCCGCAGTGCCTGGCTTTCGGCTAGGCTGACTTCGTTGGTGAGGGCCGTGGCGCGCATGGCATTCCATTTGTCGCGCACGGAGCGGTCACGCTCCAACAGCTTGCCCCCTGCCGTCACCTTTTTCTGCAAGTCTTCAATGCGCGCGGTGCGGGCTTTCCACCCCTCGGTGAGCGGTTGTAGGACGAACTTGTCGCCCACCATCAGCAATACGGCGCTGATGGCGAAGATGCCCAGCAATTGTTCTCGGCCTTTGTTCATCGGCTGGCCTGGGTGCGCTCGCCCCAGTGAAAGTTAAAGGTGAATTCCAGCGGCTGCCCATTGGCCCCGCCTTTGATGTGTTCGACTTTGACCTCGGAGATCTCCTTCGCTGCACGGAGCTGGTCCAGCATCTTGAGCCACGCCGCGTTGCTTCGCGCAATGCCACTGCACGTCACGCCGGAGCGCGCGTTGATTTCGACCGACTTGGCGGCGACCCCACCGTCTTCGGGGAAAGCCTCGGTCAGGCGCTTGAGGATGCTCAACGCGCGGAACGACTCGTCATACCAAGGGCGAAACTTGCGGATGCGCCCCTGCAAATCCTCGATCTGGACCACGCGCGCCTTCATCCCGTTCCATTGCGTCTCAAGCTGCGTGAGCTGCCATTGCTGCCAGCCAAACATCCCGCCCACAACCAATGCTGCCAAGGCTAGGGTGGCCACAACGTAGAACAGCTTCTTCGACGACTGTTGCTCGGCAAACTGCTTCCAACGGCTAACATGCGGCGGGAGAAACTCGAAGCTGCTGGCCCGTCCGATCAAATGGCGCACCGCCAAGGCCAGCGCCGGCGAAGCCGGTGTGCCCGCTGGCAGCGCCACGCCGAACTCCAGCGGCGCAAACTCCTTCGCCCGTTGCGCGCGCAGTCCCAGCGCTTCCGCGCGCTGGCTGATCTGCTCCTGCACCTCCTCGGCCAGATCATCCGCCCCGAAGACCTTGAGCTGGCGCACCCCGGCGCGCACCGCTTCCGGCAGTTGCCCCAGCGTGATGCGCAACTCGCGGCCCAGATAATCCGGCTGCACGCGGCGTTCAGCGCCCGCCTGCTCCAAGGCCCCTTCCAGCAACCGCAACGCCGCCACGCCCCCTGCCGCCGTGACCTGCAAGGCGATGCCCTGCTCGCCGGGCACCAGCGCCACACAGCCGCCGGCACTCGCTGAATCGGCCACCGGCTGTAGGGCTGCGATGCTCAGTGAAAAGCTCACCGGCCGCAGGCCGATGGAGGTCAAGGCCGTCTGCAATCGCACCACATGCTCGCGCGGCACCGCCACCAACGTCGCGGTGCGCTCGCCCTTGGGGTCGCCCACGATCGAGTGGGACAACATCAGCGTCTCCGGGGCATACGGGAAGCCGCGTTCGGCCTCCATCTGCACGAGATTTTGCAGGTCTTCCTCCGCCAGTCCGGCCGGCACCGGCACCGACAACGTCAGCACCCAGTTCAGCGGCACGCCCACCACGCAGCGGCGGTCGCGGATCCCGGCGGTGTCCAAATGCGCGCGAATCTCCGCGCCGACCAGCTCGGGGTCATTCGTAAGCGGGTCGAGCTTGAGCGTGACACTGGCGGACTGGCGGACTTCCACCGAGCCGTTGGCGCGCTTGACGCTGACCAACTCCATCCGGCTGCCATCCAAGGCCAGGCCGAGAACGGCGTTCGCAGTTGTTTTTGGGGAACTGGTCATGAGGAAAGATTCCAAGCGATGCCAAGTCGCGCGAGGGCTGCGACTGTCCACGCGGGCGAAGGTGTTCGTGCAACGAGGCGATTCACCGCTCCTCCCTTCGCGCTTCCAGATCTCGGCGGACTTCCTGCCCAAGCGCCCAGCCCAGATGGGTCAAATCCTGCCGCTGCCGAATTTTTGCACCGCCCTCGGTGGTGTCGAAAACGAACTGCGCCCGCTGATAACCGCGCCCAAGCCGCCCCACGGCGGCGATGTCCGCCGAATAAACGTAGCTGCGGCCGGTGATGAACGGCCCCGCTTGGATCGCATTGCTGCGGGCCAGCACCTGCGTCACCCACACGAGCGACGCGGCGGCAGCGGTGTCCTGCGCGCGCTGGGCCACCAGGGCGCCCGCGTTTTCCACGCCAATGCCGGGGATGCAGGCCAGCACTGTTTCCGTGGCGGTGTTCACATTCACCAAGCCCTCGACAATCGTGTTGGTGGAGACGGTCAGATCGCCCTCGACAAGCGCAAACTCCTGTTCAGTCATGCCGCTGTTGAAGAAAAACTCGATCAAGCTGCCGTTGGTGGTGCCGGTCGTCGCGGCTCCCGGGATGACGGGAGGCCGGTTCGTGCTCCCCCCGGGAGGCGATGGCGAAGCGGCTCCTCCAGCGGCCTGGAAAGGGCGGAGAATGGCCTGTGCCCGGGCGGTCTCGATGCCGACTTCCTGCAACAACTGCTGCAGGGCCTGCGTGTCCACCGTGCTGACATTGACCTTGGGCTGGCCGTTGGTGCGCGTGTTTGGCTCGCGGCTGTGGACGGTCACGTAGGCCAGCACACCGCGATTCAGCACGCCGTCGTGGTTGTCGGCAGGCAGGGCGACATCCTCGTCATTCTCGTTTTGGTCGAGCACCGCGTTCATGTTGGCGTCCTCATCGTAGAGGATGTCATAGGTGAATCCATAAACGAGGCGCAGCTCCGTGATGCTTTCAAACGGCGCGTTCTTGCAGCGATACGGTGGATTGAGCCGGGCATAAGTCTCCTCCTCCGCCCCACCCTCGCGCAGCTCGCTGTTGCTGTCGCGCCAGTCCAGCACGGCAGCGGCCAGCTCGGGCGTCATGCGGGGCAGCTTGTCGAGCATTGCGGCAGTGGCGGTGTTAAGGTTGAGCTTGGAACTCTCGTCCACGAGGCCAAAAGTCACCGTGAGATCGTCCTCCTCGTCCAAGGGCTGGCCAATGATCCAAAACATCGCATCCCCCACCGACACCGCCTCCGTGGCAAACGAGGCCGAGGTCGGCGGCACGCCGGGTGTGCTGGTGTTGGCAAGCACGTTGCTGACATAGCGCGCGGCCCCCGCGATGGCCTGCTCCGCTTGGATGCTGGCTAGTCGGTTGTCCGCCGCACGCAATTCGAGCGAGGAGGAGTTCGCAAAGTAGATGGCGAGGCTGACCAAGCCGAACGACACCCAGAGGACGATGATCAGAACCGAACCGCGCTCGTGGGTGGCCAGGCGGAATTGTCCGGCGCGCGAATCCGCCCCCGCACGTCGGCAGCTACCGTGTCGGAGCATCCTCATCGATCCCCTCCCGTGCTTGCGGTGTCCGTGGTATTAGTGTTGGCCTCAACGACAATGGGCACAATGAGTTCGATGGGCGATTGCTGGCCGGCGCGATCGGCGGCGGCCAGCAGCAACTGCACCTTGATGGCCCGTGGCAGCTTCTTGGTCTCGTCTGCCGTCGAGTCCCACGATTCCTGCCAATCAGTCCCATTGTGGTAAAAGAATAGAACCTCCTCCACCCCTTGCAGGAGAAGCTGCTCCTGAGGAAGGGCTTCCACGAGCGTGGGCAGCAAATTCCGCGTGACCGCCCGCACGAGATCCTTTCCCAAAGCGGCGGCGTTGGTGGAATCCGACAGCCGGTAGGAAACCCGCTGCAGGCTGGGCCACGGAGTGTCGGCCTCAATGAGGCCGGACAGGGTGTGAAAATCCGGGCTCACCGGCATGGACGAATCACTCACTCCCCCAACTGAGGAGGAACCGCCGCTAATCAAGGAAGTCTGCAACTCCCCACTGAGCGTGCCGCCGGGAGCCGCCAGGTTGGAAAGATCGCGCTTCAAGATCGCCAGCGCCTGCGTGAGCGGGAGAGATTTTTCGAGCGAGGCGGCGGCGCGGTTGCGCAACTTCAGAGCGCTGTAGAAAACGCTGTTGATGGCCGCCAGCACGATGGCGAAGGCGGCGATGGCGATGAGTATTTCGAGCAGGGTGAAGGCGCGCGGAGCGGAGGCCAATGTCCAACGCTCAACGCTTAAGTTTGAACGTTCAACGCACCCACCTTGAGCGTTGAGTCTCACAGCGTCGCCGCCTCCGTCAGCGTGCTCACCGTCACTTCGTATTCGCGCCCCTGCACCTGATAGGTCACCCGCACCGTGGCCAGTTGCAGGGAGCCCTCGGGCCACGCGCCGAGTTCCATGTTCCAGCGAAACTCGTGGATTCCCTCCAGCACTGTGCCGCTTTCCCCACCGGGAAGCTGACCGATGATGGTGAACTCATTGAGGACGCGCTCGGCAATCCGGGCGGCGACGGCCTTCCGTTCGCCGACCTGTCCGGCCAGATTCGCGATGCGCAAGCCCTCCACGGCCACCGGGATCACGATGGCCATGAACAGCAGCGCCGCCAGCACCTCGGCCAGCGTGAACGCGGCGCGCGTGCGCTTAGCGTGATGGCTGGAGGGTGCGAATCTCATAGTTCAGACGGGTGGCGCTCTGGGCAATGGCTACAGCCTCGCCCTCGACAGAATCATTCACCGCGCGCTGGCGGAGGATGATGGCCGCAGGGCTCTTGTCACCGATGAAGCCGTCAGGGTAGAAGCGGGCGATCTTGATGGGGTTGGTGCTGGAGGTGGTCGTGGTGTCGGTATTTACCTCGCCCAGATTATCCTCGCCGGCAGCGGTCTTGCTGGGCGGAGCCGTGACTTCAAAACTCAAATCCTCCGGCAACTGGTATTGGACGGCCTTGGTGTCGGTTTCTAGGAAACCCGCCTGTGCGCGAAGTCCGTAGAGCTTCTGCTGCGTGTCCACGAACAGCTCCATCGGCACGCCCTCAGCCACGGCCCGGCTGGCGGCGTAACGAGTGAGCGAAAGGAACCGCCTCGCCTCGGAGTCCAAGTCGCGCCCCTTGAAGAAACCCTTGAGCGACGGCAACGCCACGCTCATGACAATGGTGATGAGCACCATTACCAGGATGAGTTCGATGAGGGTAAAGGCGCGGCGGGAAGCGGAAAACGTCCAACGTCCAACGCTCAACGTCGAACGGCCAAAGCACCCGCTTTGGACGTTGAGCGTTGGACGTTGAACGTTGGACGTTGGGAACTTCATTGCCGGAGCCTTACTTCGCCTTCGACCAATTGGTCACATCATCCTCGGTGCCCTCGCGGCCGTCCGCGCCGAGGGAGTAGAGGTCGTAGCTACTCGGGTTGTTGCGGCCCGGGCTGACAAAGACGTAGGGGCGGCCCCAAGGGTCCATCGGCACGTCCTTCATGTAGGGGCCTTTCCAGCCCTGGGCTTCACGCGGGGATTGGACGAGGTCCAGCAATCCCTCGTTGCCTTTCGGATAGCCGCCGGTATCCACCTCGAAGGCATCCAGCGCGGTGCTGAAGCCGGCAATCTGCGTCTTCGCGGCGGTCTCCTTGGCCTGCTCGGTGCGCCCGGAGAACTTCGGGACGACGATGGCGGCAAGGATGCCGAGGATGACCAGCACGAGCAGCAGCTCGATGAGCGTGAAGCCGCGCAGGCCGTTCCGGGTTTGGAGTTTTGGGTTTCGAGTTTCGGTGATGGGGATGTTCATGTTGATTGCGAGTTGAGAGTTACTTGATGTGCTCCTGCAGGGTGAAAATCGGGATGACCATGCCAATGAAGATGGTGCCGATGAAGGCGGCGATAACGAAGAGCATCAGCGGCTCGGCCATCGCCACCGCCGTCTTCAACTGCCGGTCCAGGTCGCCCTCGGTCACGTTGGCGATGCGGATAAGTTCGCCGTCCAGCTTGCCGCTCTCCTCGGCGACGGAAATCATTTCCAAGGTCGAGCCGCTGAAGAGCACGCGGCAGTCGCCGAGGCTCGGGCCGAGCGCCTTGCCTTCCTTCACGCGGTCAATCGAGTGCGCCACGGCGTCCACGAGAATCTGGTTGCCGATGGAGCGGCGAGCGACGTTCAGGCAGGCGATGAGCGGCACGCCCGCGCCGAGGAGCGTGCCCAGCATCCGGCAGAAGCGTGACATGGCGAACTGCGCCACGAGGCTGCCGATGGTCGGCACTTTCAGGATGAAGCCTTCCCACGCGCGGCGGCCCGTCGGGGAGGTCACCCAGTTCCGTGCGAGGTAGCCGCCGATAAACAGGCCGAGCAGCAACAGCACGCCGTAACTGCGCAACACTTCGCTCGCGCCGATAATCATCTGCGTGAGCAGCGGGAGCTTCGCGCCGAAGCCCTGGAACACGAGCTGGAAGCGCGGGATGAAGAACACGAGCAGGAAGACCAGCACGCCCAGCGCGAGCGCGAGCAGGATGGCCGGATACAACATCGCGGTCATGACCTTGCCCTTCATCTCCTTCTCGCTGGCCTGGAAGTCGGCGATTTGCGCGAGCACCACGTCGAGGAAGCCACCGGTCTCACCGGCCTCGACCATCGCGACATAGACGCGCGGGAAAACGTCCGGCGACTTCGCCATCGCGTCGGCGAGCGTCATGCCGTCCACGACGAGGTCGTGAACTTCCTTCCACTTCGCCTGCGCAACGGGACTGGAGGCCTCGCGTTGGAGGATGACGAGCGCGCGGCTCAAGGGCACGCCCGCCGCCAGCAAGCTGGAGAGCAGGCGCGTGAAGTTCTCCAGCATCCGCGCAGAAATCTTCGGCGTGCCGAGGCTGAAGCTGGTGGGCGCAGGGACGTTCGCGGCGGCTTTCGCGGCTTTCAGAGAAGCGTCTTTGGCCGGAGCCTTCGCGGGCACCTTGGCTTCTTTCGCCGCGGGCTTGGACGGAGCGGTGATGGTCTTGGTGCTGCCGGCACCGCGCTCAGTCAGGTTGATGGGCCGCAGGCCGCGCGACTCCATCTGCTTGAAGGCTTCCTGCCGGCCGTTCGCTTCGAGGATGCCCTCGGCAACGGAACCGTTCGGCTGCAACGCACGATATTGGAAGGTCGTCATGGTTAACGCGCCACGGCCAGTTCCGCCGCCGTTTCGCCGCCGTCGTCCTTCTCGTCCACACTGGTGCGGGAAACTTCCTTCGCGGTCGTGACACTCAGGACTTCCTCGACGGTCGTGGCGCCCTGCCGCACGAGCCGCCAGCCGTCTTCCGCCAGGGTGCGCATTCCGTTGCGGAGGGCGGCGTCGCGGAGTTTGTCGGCGGAGGTGTTTTGCAGAATCAACTGCCGAATTTCCACGTTGGTGTCCATCCACTCGAAGATGGCGTTGCGCCCGTGGAAGCCCGTGTTGCGGCACTCGCGGCAACCGACGGACTTGTAAATCTTGTGGTTCAGCGGAATGCCGAGCTTGGTCTTGTAAGTGGCGGCCGTGGGCGAGTCGTCCACGACCTTGCAATGCGTGCAGAGCACCCGCACGAGACGCTGGGCGAGGACGGCTTCCAGCGAACTGGCGACGAGATAGGGTTCAACGCCCATGTCCACGAGACGGGTAATCGCACCGGGCGCGTCGTTCGTGTGGAGCGTGGAGAAAACCAAGTGCCCGGTCAGTGACGCCTGCACGGCAATCTGCGCCGTCTCGTGGTCGCGGATTTCGCCGATGAGCACCACATCCGGGTCATGCCGGAGAATCGAGCGCAGCCCGCGCGCGAAGGTGAGGCCGGACTTCTCGTTGACCTGAATCTGGTTTACGCCCTTGAGCTGATACTCAACGGGGTCTTCGATGGTGATGATTTTGCGGACGTGGTCGTTGATTTCGTTCAGCGCGGTGTAGAGCGTCGAGGTCTTGCCGGAGCCGGTGGGGCCGGTGACGAGCACGATGCCGTGCGGGAGCTGGACGACGCGCCGAAAGCATTCCAGCTCGCGTTGGTTCATGCCGAGGTCGCCCATGCCGCGCAGCTTCGAGTTCTGGCGCAGCAAACGCATCACGACGGCCTCGCCGTGCAGCATCGGGATGATGGAGACGCGGATGTCCACCTCGTGCGTGTCCACGCGGATTTTGATGCGGCCATCCTGCGGCACGCGCTTCTCGGCGATGTTCAGATGCGAAAGGATTTTGACGCGCGAGACAATGGCGGGCTGAAAGCGCTTCAACGACGGCGGGACGGGGACTTCCTGCAAGTCGCCGTCAATGCGGTAGCGGATGCGGAACTCGTCCTCGAAGGGTTCGAGGTGAACGTCCGACGCGCGCAGCTCGATGGCGTCACGCAGCACCTGGTTCACGAAGCGGATGATGCTCGCGTCCTCGGCGGCGCTGTCGAGGTCGTCGTCCGCGATGCCTTCCTGCACGACTTCGAGGCCGGCCTCCTCGTTCAGCGTGCCGATGGTGTCCGCGCCGACGCCGAGATGCTTTTTCATCTCGCGCTGGATGGATTCGGTGGGCGCGAGGACAGGCTTGAGCGAAAGGCCCGTCATGGCCTTGAGCGCGTCGAGGCCCTGCGTGGCAAAGAGTCGGCTGGTGGCGATTTCCACGCAGCCGTTGGTGCGCTTGAGCGGGAGGAGATGCTCCTTCAGCAGCACCCGCGCGGGAAACAGAGAGAGCACCTGGCGGTCCGGCTCGACGGCGTCGAGCGCGGTGAACGGCACGTCGTATTCCTTCGCGAGCCAACGGAGCGCGGCGTCCTCGGTGGCGGTGCCGCCTTGCTTGGCGAAGGTCTGCGCGTCCAGCGGCGAGAGCTGCCGGTCGGAAATCATCCGCTCCAGCAACTCCCGCAACGCCGTGTCGGTGGTGGTCAGTTGGCTCATCCCTGTTTCCCGGTTGCGAACGCGATTACTTGATCAGGCCAACGGCTACGAGCGTGGCTTCCTGCCGCACAGTGAGCACCTGGCGCAAGTCATCGGCGGCCTTGTCATACTTGGCCTCGGCGTTCTTGCGGGCCTCGCGGACGCGCGCCATGCGCTGCTTCAACTCGTCGGTCGGAGCCTTGTTCTGCACGGCCTTGGAAAAGGCCTCGGCATCCGGATTTGGCGTGCCCCCGAAGGGACTGCCACCAGAACCGCGAGTGCGTCCGCCTTGGTCACCACCAGGCGCGCCACCCTGCTCGCCGCTGCGGCTGAAAAGCAGGCGGAAGTCACCGTTCAGGCTGCGGACTTCACGCTGGGCTTCCTGCGCCTTCTCAATGCGGGCGTAGATCAGCTTCCACTCGTCCTCGTTCTTCACTTCGAGCAACTCGCGCATCCGCTCGGTCAGGCGGGCGCGCATCTCATCGGGATTAAACCCGCCGCGCGACTTCTGCTCCTGCGCGGTGGCGGTGGCGGTGAGGCCGCCCAGGGCGAGGGCGGCGGCGGCAAAGAGGGCGAGCTTGTTCATATGCAACTGGCTTGGGTTATGTTTTTGACGGTTGTGCGCTCGCAACAGCGGGCGCGGATGCTCACCGGTATGCAACGTCCGTGCCAAGCAGTCTTTGATGCTTTTGGCCGGAAACCGCGAGCCGCATTGCATTGAATGAGCAACCCATGCACAAAGCAGGCGATGTTGCGCAAGGTTTGCGCACTGGAGGCTCGTTTAACGCAAAAGGGCAAAGGGGCGCACAGTAAACCGGAAACAGCCATGTTGGCCGTTCTCCTGGTGCGGCCTTCGCATCCTTTGCGTAAGGCAAAAGTCTTTTCCTGGTCCAACCGTTGGTTAGGTTTTATCCGCGCCCCGTCGCACGACCATGAACACCAAAGATCTCATCGCCCTCGGGGTCCCGCCCGGTGAAGCCACCCGCCGCGGCATCGCCTTCATCGCGGACTTCATCCTCAAAGGCGGTGACAAGCTGAAGCTGCCCGCCGAGGTCGAAGCCGTCGTGCGCGCACCGGGCGACTTCACGACGGACAAGCTGCGCGGCGAGTTTGCCAATGCGTTGCTCAAGTCCAATCGCCCGATCCAAGAAGCCCCCGCCCCGTGGCGGCAATGGGGCGAAGGGCTCGAACCCGAGGCCATCAACCAGATGGCCCGGGCCTGCCAGCTTCCCATCTCCGTCGCGGGCGCGCTCATGCCGGACGCGCACGTCGGCTACGGCCTGCCCATCGGCGGCGTGCTCGCCACCGACAACGCCGTCATCCCCTACGCCGTCGGCGTGGACATCGCGTGTCGCATGAAGATGACCGTGCTCGATTTGCCCGTGCGCGAGCTGGACCGCCGCCGCGAGCGGCTCATCAAGGCCATCGAGGACGAGACGCGCTTCGGCATCGGCGCGCACTTCGAGCAGCCGCGCCAGCACGCCGTGCTCGACGCCGACTGGAACATCAGCCCCGTCACCAAGCTGCGCAAAGGCCGCGCGTGGTCGCAGCTCGGCACCAGCGGCAGCGGCAACCACTTCGTCGAGTTCGGCATCTTCACCGCGAGCCAGACCATCAACGGCCTGCCCCCCGGCGAATACGTCGCCCTCCTCTCGCACAGCGGCAGTCGCGGCACCGGCGCGGCGGTCTGCGAGCACTACAGCAAGCTCGCGATGGACCTGCACCCGGAGTTGCCCAAGGAGCACAAGCACCTCGCGTGGCTCTCGCTCGACTCCGCCGAGGGTCAGGAATACTGGGCCGCAATGGAGTTGATGGGCCACTACGCCGCCGCCAACCACGCGCTTATCCACCAGCACATCGCCGAGCACCTTCGCCTGCAAGTCCTCCTCGACTTGGAGAACCACCACAACTTCGCGTGGAAGGAACGCCACGTCATCGGCGGCGAGGAGTGCGACGTCGTCGTGCATCGCAAAGGCGCGACGCCCGCCGGTGCCGGCGTGCTCGGCATCATCCCCGGCTCGATGGCTTCGCCCGGCTTCGTCGTGCGCGGGCGGGGCAGCGCGGCTTCGCTCAAGTCCGCGTCACACGGCGCGGGCCGGGTGATGAGCCGCAAGAAAGCCACCGCGACCTTCGAGTGGCACAAGGTCAACCGGGTGCTCCGGGAAGCCGGCGTCCACCTCATCAGCGCCGGCCTCGACGAGGTGCCGATGGTCTATAAGGACATCCACCAGGTCATGGCCGCGCAAAACGACCTCGTAGAAGTCCTCGGCCAGTTCGACCCCAAGCTCGTGAAGATGGCTCCGCACGGGGAGCGGGCGGAGGATTGATTCGGGGCTGCTGGCTCGTAATTTTCGTGCCCGCAAAAGCCTTGCCCGCTTCCCCCGGCTGCGCGGACACTTCGCGCACCGCGATGAACCGCATCCGCCTGCTGCCCGAGCAAGTCGCCAATCAAATCGCCGCCGGCGAGGTGGTGGAGCGGCCGGCCAGTGTCGTTAAGGAGCTGGTGGAAAACGCCCTCGACGCGCAGGCCGCCCACATCACGGTGGATGTGCTGGCCGGGGGGCGCGGCCTGATTCGCGTGACGGATGACGGTCTGGGCATGAGCCGCGATGACGCGTTGCTCTGCCTCGAACGCCACGCGACCAGCAAGGTGCAGTGCGCGGAGGATTTGTTCCGCATTACCACGATGGGCTTTCGCGGCGAGGCGCTGCCAAGCATCGCGAGCGTGAGCCGCTTCACGCTCACCACCCGCGAGCGCGACAGCGATTCGCCCGAGGCCACGCAGGTGATTGTCCACGGTGGCAAAATTCTGGAAGTCCGCTCGGCGGGCGCGCCCGGCGGCACGAGCATCGAGGTGCGGCAGCTCTTCTATAACCTGCCGGCGCGGCGGAAGTTCCTCCGCAGCGAGGAGACGGAGCGGGCGCACATCCACCACTACCTCACGCTGGCCGCGCTGGCGCATCCGCAGGTCGCGTTCACGCTCACGACGGACAGCCGCACTGTTTTCCAGCTCCCCGCCAGCCCGCCGGCCACCGTTCCCGCCGGCCAGCTCGCCGCGTTGCGTGAACGCCTGCGCGCCCTGCACGGCGCGGACTTGAACCTCCTGACCGTGGACACGCGCAGCACTTACGCGGAATTGCCTGAAGCAGTCGAAGGCGACCCATCGGCCACCGGCAATCGGCAATCGGCAATCCGCCTGTGGGGCTTCATCGGCGCACCCGGTGTCTCGCGCGGCAGCCGGGATGATCAACATCTCTTCGTCAACCGCCGGCCCATCGAGAACCGCGCGCTCAACTTCGCGCTCATCGAGGGCTATCACACCGCGCTGATGAAGGGCCGCTATCCGGTGTGCTGTCTCTTTCTCGAACTCGACCCCGCGCAGGTGGATGTGAACATCCATCCGGCCAAGCGCGAGGTGAAGTTTCATCACGAGCGCGCCGTGCGGGCGTTCGTCACGCAGGCCATCCGCGACACGCTGCTGAACTTTCACAGCGGTCCCGCGGTGGCAGGCGTCCCGCCTGCCGTGGAGCCGGGCGTCCAGCCCGGCGGACAGAACGCCCCGACGGTGGAATCGCGCACCGAATCACTCCGCAGTCCGAGTCCGGGCAGCGAGACGCCGCCCTCTACGGCAGGCGGGACGCCCGCCGCCACCAACGCCGCGCCCGACTTCTTTCCGTCGCTGCCGGGCCGGCCGATCCCCGACTGGCCCGCGAGCGCACCCAAGCAAACGCCTTTGCCGATGGGCTTCAGTGGTCAGCAGTCGGCAGCGGTCAGCAATCCGCCCGCCGCGCTCACCACCCCATCTCCCCTCTCCCCTCCCCCATTGCCTTCCGCCCCCCCGCTCCTCGCGGTTCCGCTGCGGCTCGTAGGGGTCATTGGCCGGCTCTACGTGGTGCTGGAGAGTGATCGTGGCCTGGTGCTCATGGACCAGCACGCGGCGCACGAGCGGATTCTCTTCGAGCAGATGCTCGACCGGCTCGAAGCCGGCGGCGAGGCGGCGGCGCAACGGTTGCTGCTGCCGGAGACCGTCGAGTTGTCCATGCGCGACGCGGACTTTCTCCGCCGGCACCTGCCCATCCTCGCGCGGCTGGGCGTAGGCTTGAGCGAGTTTGGTGAGCGCACGTTCCTGCTGGAGGCCCTGCCACCTATGGCCAAGCTCCCCTCGGCCCGCCGCTTCGTGATCGAACTGGTGGACGCGCTCAAGGCGGCCGGCGACGGCGTCAACGCACTGCGCCTCGGCGAGGACGTGATTGCCAAGACCGTCTGCCGCCACGCGGTGAAGGCCAACGACCCGCTCGCCGGCCCGGAACTAGAAAACTTGGTGTCCGACCTGCGCCGCTGCCGAATGCCCTACACCTGTCCGCATGGCCGGCCCACGCTCATCGAGATGAGCCTGAAGGAACTGGAGAAGAAATTTGGCCGGGCGCAGTGAACCAACCCAGCGCAGCCCAAAATCCTTTTCCCGCAGGCCAAGTTTCGCTTCAATCACCCCCATGCAAAGCCACCTCGCCCTTGTGCTGCACGCGCACCTGCCCTTTGTGCGCCATCCGGAGCACGACCGCTTCCTCGAGGAGAGCTGGCTGTTCGAGGCGATCAGCGAGACCTATCTGCCGCTGATCCAAGTCATGGAAGGCTGGGCTGCGGCCGGGATGCAAACCCGCCTCACGCTCACCCTCTCGCCAACGCTCTGCGCGATGCTGCTGGACCCGCTCCTGCAAGACCGCTACGTGCGGCATCTCGAAGGCCTGCTGGAACTCGGGGAAAAGGAGATTCATCGCACGCATTGGGATCGCGATTTTCGTGAGCTGGCGTGGATGTATCACCAGCGGCTCACCAGCCTGCGCGCCACCTACTTCGCCTACGGAAGGAATCTCGTCGGCGCGTTCCGCAAGTTTCAGGAGTCCGGCCGACTCGAAATCATTACCACCGCCGCCACCCACGCGCTGCTGCCGTTGCTGAACCACCCGCCCTCTATCCGCGCCCAAATCCTCACCGCGCGCGACCACTACCGGAGCTGCTTCGGCTGCGACCCGCGCGGCATCTGGCTGCCGGAATGCGCCTATGTCGAGGGCGTGGAAGCCGTGCTACAGGAAGCGAACATCCGGTGGTTCATCATGGACACCCACGGTCTGTTGCACGCCCGCCCGCGGCCGCGCTACGGCGTCTTCGCCCCCGTGCTCACGCCGAATGGCATTGCCGCCTTTGCCCGCGATCTTGAATCCGCCAAACAAGTTTGGAGCCGCAACGAGGGCTACCCGGGTGACCCGCGCTACCGCGACTTTTACCGCGATGTGGGCCATGACCTCGACTTCGACTATGTCCGCCCCTACCTGCCCAACCCCGATCTGCGCGGTTTCACCGGCCTCAAGTATTACCGCATCACCGGTCCCACGTCGGACAAAGCCGTCTATGAACCCGCGCTGGCACTTCAAGCCGTGGAGGACCACGCCAGCCATTTCCTCGCCGCGCGCCGCGACCAAGCAAGTAAGCTCAGTGAGTTAATGGACCGTTCCGCGCTCATCGTCGCCCCGTATGATGCTGAGCTGTTCGGCCACTGGTGGTATGAAGGTCCGCAGTTCCTCGACCTCTTCATTCGCAAGGCCTACTACGACCAGCAGGATTTCAATCTCGTCACCCCGAGCGACCACCTGAAGGAAGGCCCCACTCTGCAAATCGTTCGCCCCAGCCCGTCGAGCTGGGGCGAGGAAGGCTACTGGAAACTCTGGCTCAACCACACGAACGAGTGGATCCTCCCGCACCTGACAGTGGCGCAGGACCGCATGACCGCGTTGGCCCGCGCGCACCCGGACGCCGGTGGCCTCACCCTCCGCGCGCTGAACCAGGCCGCGCGCGAACTCCTCCTCGCGCAATCCAGCGACTGGCCCTTCATCCTGCGCACCGGCACCAGTCCCGACTACGCACGCAAACGCGTGAAAGACCATCTCCTGCGCTTCATCGCCCTACACGAGATGCTCACCGCGACAACTGTAGATGAACCGTGGCTTGCACACGTTGAATGGCTGGACAACCTCTTCCCCGACGTGAACTACCGGTATTGGGCTTGAGCCATCGCAGACGCCGCCTAACTGGGCATACAGAACCCAATGGAACTACTGTCAGGGTGCGACGACCCGATAATAGCGGCTGGAATTCGTAATCGCCTGCGGCTCTGCGAACTGAATCAAACCGTAAGGAGCAAAATTGGTCGAAACATCCACCCAGTTGGCGAGATCACTGGACGCCTGCACGCGATAAACCTGATTGGACTGACCTTCAATTCTCAACTGCAAACCTCCGTTTAGCAGTTGGACCGCATTGGTGCTGAAGCGAACCACCACCGCAGGATTCACTGGCTCCACAATTGGCAGATCCAGATTATCCACAAATACGGCATCCAGATTTTCACTGTTATTCGAATCCTTGATGTAATGCCACTCAAGAACATTAGTGCGTGCGGTCACGTTAAAGCTGTGCGTCTGCCACCCACTCTCGCCATTCGTCCGCACTTGGCGGACACCGTTTAAGTAGAACTCAAAGAAGTCTCCCCCGTTCAGTCCAAACGCCTCACTGCTGACACGATAGGCGAAGGATGCGTTCCCCGCGCGAGTGGCAGACACCAGCCTCAGCACCGTGGTCTGCCCATGGGTGATGCCCCCTGCCCGCGCATGGAAAAGACTGCCCTGACTTGCATTTGTGGTTTGAGCGTTGACCGCCGCAACGAACCAAGCTGCAGCGCCGGGTGAGTTAGTGATGGAATTCGTCGCCCAGCCACGACTGGCGCGCAGTAACCCCGTCTCAAAATCGTCCGCCAGAAAACGAGGCGCAAAGACCGCCGTGAGCGTGGTTGGCTTGTTCACGAATAACCGCAACGGATTGTCGAGGGACAACTGATCTCCCTGCCAAGTCACAAAATTAAACCCGTTGGACGCGACCGCAGTAACGTCCACTGTCGCATTACTTACATACGTTCCAGAATTGGGAAATGCGATGCCGCCGGTGGTGGAATTCACGGTCAACTGATAAATCGGAAGCGCCGTAAATGAGTAGGAGAGAATAATTTGTCCAGAAGCTCCCGCCAATCCGTCCACAGCCACATAATATCTTACGCCTGCCCGCACCGCCTGATAGATGTCGCTATGCACGGCACCGAGGGAAGGGGCGTCGTCGTTAGCGCTGACCGAGGTGAGGCGATCCACGCGACTGCCCGTGTAGACGGCCAAAAGGGTGTCAAACGTTGAGTTGGAGGTGGTAAGAAACAGCAAGCCGTCGGAGGCAGGCGTGAAGAAATACCAGACAGATTTACCACCCTGCTTGCCAACATGAAAGGGCTCGCCTGGCTCAGTGGTCGCGTTGAAATTGTTAGTTACCACCGCACCAAGATTGCCGGCTAATTCAAGAGCATTAGCCAGCACATCGTTAAACGGGTCAAAGACACGGTAGTTCACTTGGAATGTGATGGGGGCGGACACGTTACCGGAGAAATCCGCAGCTGAAATCTGGATCACATTGGTTCCGGGACTGAGGAACAGCGGAGCGGTCCAGTTGGTGGTTCCAGTGGCCGAAACCGCCAAGCCGTTGTTAAGACGGACCTGCACTTGGCGCACGCCAATGGCATTGGTGGCGGGGTCAACCGCAGTGCCGGAGAGGATTAGTTGGGCGTTGGTCAATATCAAGCCACTGGGAGGATTGCCAATCGACTGGGGGCCGCTGACCAAGTTGGTTATCGCAACCATCGGGGCTTGGGTATCAGGATCGGCCCCAAAGAGAACGCGGAGCCGAACCTCCCCTGAACTGTTGGTTGAAGCGCTGGCAACGGCAATGCGATAGGTGGTTCCGGCAGCGGCTGTAAATGTTACGAACCCTTGCAGAATATTCCCGACATCATTGGTTGCTCGCACCAGATTGAGATTGCCCAAAGCAGTGGTCTGGAACGCATTGGTATAGACTGCCACCACGGTATCGAACGAACTTCCTGCCGTGTCCACGAGCACTGGGCCAGAGTTGGTGGGTGCCCAGTTCCACCAGATGGAACGAGCCACCCCTGCGACCCCGGCGTGCAGTGGTTCCCCCGATTGAAGAGTTGCAAAAGTATTGTCGCCCAAAATAATGCCTCCGTTGTCGGGCACCTTGGCAGTTGGAGGAAAATTGTCATTAGAGGGTATGGGGGCAGTTCTGTAGGTAAAGGTATTCGCGTAATTAGTCTTGCCTGGCGCGCTGATACTCAAGGAAAGCTGCAGGCTATTTGTTGCAATGGCCGGCACATTGACGCTGAAGGTGTGGCGATTATCCCCCGCCACCAAGTCGGGATTCACCCCCGTATTTAGAAAAACTTGATTGGTAAAGATTCCAGGGATGGAGCCGATGACAGTTGCATTGTTCACCGGCAGCAGATCACTTACCTCGACGGTAAACGAGATCGTGGCCCCGGCGAGCAAAGTGCTGCCAGGGGCAGGCGTCACCAAAACTTCGAGCAGGTTGTCATCAACGGTAGTTAAAGCTCGATGCGCATTAACTCTGCCGCTCTGTATCGTGTTCGTAGCCAATGCGGAAACGGGTGTCGTCGTAAAAAGAATGCGGTTGCGGACCTCGCTGGCTGTGATGTTGGTTGTGAGCGAAAAGACTAGGCCCGCCACCCCCGCCACATGCGGTGCAGCCATGCTGGTCCCGTCCAATTGCTGGTAGCTGGTCGGAGAGGAGTTGTAGGTGGAATTAATTTCCACTCCAGGTGCGCCCAAGTGGACGCTCGTGCGCCCAAAGTTTGAGAAGCTGGCAATGCCATCTCTGCGATCTAAAGCAGCCACCGAGATAATATTATCCAGTTGGAAAGAAGATGGGTAATGCGGCTGAAGGTCCGTGTTCACCCCATCATTGCCAGCTGCCGCGACCACCAAGATACCTGCATTTCTAGCTCGCAGGAAAGCATCAAACTCCGCTTGGGAGAAGAAGTAGCCACCAAAGCTGGCGTTGATGATTTTTACTCCCTTCGAAATGGCGAAATCCACCGCCGTAATTACGGCGCTCGAAGTCAAAAAACCAAACCGATCCGCCGCCTTGAGCGCCATCAGTCGCGTATTCCAAACTACTCCAACATGCGACTGACCATTGTTGGCCGAGGCCCCGATTGTTCCAGCAACGTGTGTCCCGTGGCCGTTATCGTCGTTCGGATCTCCCGACCCTGTGAGAGCATTAATGCCGAAGACATTGTCCACATAGCCATCTCCGTCATTATCTATAGCGTCTCCAGGAATCTCCCCGGGATTGCGCCACATCTGGCTCGCAAGGTCCACATGGTCATAGCGAATCCCCGAGTCCAGCACGGCGATAATGATATTCGTGCTGCCAACCGTGATATCCCACGCGTTTGTGACGTTGATATCCGCGCCTATCACCCCGCCAAATTGTCCGGTGTTTCGCAGGCCCCAAAGCGTGCCATCCTGAAAAAATGTGTCCGGCGGGAGCAAGGTCAACTGGCGGACAAAATCTGGCTCCACAAGCTCGAACTGCCCCGACAGGCGAAGCTGTTCGATCTGGTCGCGCAGGACTCTGGCCTCCTCTCCTGCGGGCACGACAGGGGCTTGCGGCAAAGCATCCAAGACAGCCCACCTTGCTGGGGCAGCCAGTTCCTTGATGATTCTTAAATTTGCTGTTTGAAGGGTCGCTCTCAAGTTGGCTGCCGTGACCCGAGGACCGTATTTGACCAGCACGCTCGTCGGGTGAACCCGCTTGCCATCCAGCATGATAAACGGCACCCGAGCGTCTTGAGCCCCCAGCAGCCCAACCCCGCAGAGAATGAACAAGACGGTAAACCTATGGATCGAACGCCGACCTTGGGCTAGCTGGAACAGGCTCTGCCCCAACCGTTCACAATGCTTAAATATTTCTGCCATTTAGCGTGATCAAGGTTGATACGAAACACGGTAGTAGCGCTCCGTGCTTCCTGCGGGAACGACCTCCGAGAAAATGATGATTCGATTCGTTGATGAGGTGTTGGTGATGTTAGCGAGAAAGTTGAATCCACTGGTGAGCAAATTAGTGTTCACTGCCACCTGATAGATTGTCTGCGCTGCTGCCTCCCATCGCAGAAATGCAGTAAGCGGAGGAACATTGGTGAACATCACCTGACTGTCCACAACAACACCGTCGAAAGGGCTCAGATCGCTGCCATTCACCGTTCCGTCGCCGTCCGAATCGAGCACCAAACTACTCAGCTTGGCCACATTTACCTTCACTGTTTGGCCATCCGCCAGCCTAACATCAACGCCTGTGTTGAGTCCGGCGTAATCACGCACCCAACGCAAACGCCCATCAAACTGCCCGTCCAAAGCCTCCACAGGAAGATTGGCGTTCGCAAAATATATGGTCAAGTTGCTTTCTATAAGGAGGTGCGAAGCCAACTCATTTGTGAGCGTCCCTGCCAATTCCAAATAATCCACGTAGAGGGCGTTGTTGATCCCAGCGCCGCCAAAGACCAGCCGATTCTGCGAAAAGAGATTGGTGCCCGTGTCCAAAAGCAGCCGGCCTAAAGCAGCGTTGTTGGAGTAACCCGCCACCGTTACCCCGAGATTGGTGCCAGCCCACACATGTGGCACGTCACGGTTAAATGGTGCTGTAGTGTAAATTGTGGTGCCCAACAAATCTCCAAGCCGAGGCTTGACCGTGAGGTAGAAACCCAAGGCACAATTAACCCGGTTGGTGCCGCTGAACCCGGCATCCGTGAGCGAATTGGTGGGACTGAGAATCAGCGTGCCCGCAGTAGTCACCTGATGACTCCTTAGCTTGATGTCATTGCCGGCCAGCAAAATGCTGCCCCCCGCCGAAAGCAAACCGCCAACGGCTCCGCCATCAAATTTGGCGGAATCAGCCGTGATGGAAATCGGCCCTCCAGAAGCAGCTGCTCCGCTGGCCAAAGACCGGGTGGCGTTTGTTCCAGAACTTTCATATTCAGTCGCCCTGATGCTGATGCTGTTAGCCACCATTGAACCTCGCTGTGCGAAGTAGGTGATTGCCGTGGGCCGGTCGCTGCCAAACACACACTGAAATGGCACAGTGATCGTGCCCAGATTGGTGAAGTGTGTCAGATTAGGGAAATTCACAGCGCCAAGATTGGTGGCCCCCAACAAGGGCAGGCTCAAAGAACTTGAGGAGCTGAAGGTTACAGCCGGCGAATCCACCTGGATGAGCCGCCCTATATTCAAGATGTTATTGATGATGACGTTGGTGCCACGAGCCGAGAATTCCTGCAATGTTACCGGCGAAATTCCGCTCAGTAGTGAGGCGTCCACGATGAGCACATGATAGCGTAAATTTAGCTGAATGGGCGTATTGGTAACGGAGTTTGTCCAGACCGTGCTATAAAAGGACATGGTCCCGTTAGGTCGAGCAACCTCAGTCGTTGAGAAGTTCGTCAACGTAAGCGTGGTGTTGGTATTGGCGATGTTGATCTGGATGAAGGGGGCATCAATCAGAGTCCCCGCGCTACTGCTAAGATTCGTCGCACGGATGCTGACCAAATTGTCTGCGCTGATACGAGCCAAGTTCAGATTGAGATTGTTCGCGATAATATCTACCCGGCCTGCGAAATTTGTAGGATCATCCAAATGAGGAAGATAGTTGGCGGCCCCCGGTTGTATCAAAGCAGCATTGCCCACCCCTGCCTGCCAAGCCGCATAGCTGTGATTGGTGACGGTGTCCAACACGTATCCATTCTGATAATAGGCAATGTTGGCAATGCTTTCGTTGGTTGTGAGCCCACCACCCGGCACAAAATTGGCATCCAAGAAGGTGCTGCGAATCAACTCATACGCCGCCGGGCGTGAGGATCCCCCCTGAAGGTTGGCAGATAGATTCGCGTTGGTCAGCGTGTTGATCCGGTCGAGGAAAAACAGGCTGTTGGTGTAAGATGTGCCAGTTGTTATGTCCGTGCCTAAGGTGCTAAATCTCAGCAACGGAACGTTGCCAGCAAAACCATTCGCACCAAAGCCAGAGGTAAAACGCACATCCACGGAAAGATTCGTAGCTGCACGGTTAGTCTGCACCAAAACTACTTGGATATTGAGATTGGTGCCTTGCCGGTTGGTGCGGACGTAGGAGAGAAAGTTAGTTCCGGTGATTCGCTGGAAAGCAGTCAATGCCCCGAGCCCCGCCTGCACGGATTGGACCTCATGGGAAGGGGACGAAACTTGCGGAGGGCGAAAACCAAACCCTAGAGAATCAAGCGATGGCAAGAACAGTGAACCAGCAGAGGACGCGGTCATCACATCCCCCGTCCCTGCCCCCCAATAAAGATCAACGACAGAACTCGGGTTTCGATAGGTCACCACTCCGTTGGTATCCACCGAACGGAATCCAGAGCTAGAGGAACCCGCGCCGGAAGCAGACAAAATGGAACGCGTTAAAGTAATATCCTGCCCTTTAAGTTCGAGCAGATCCTCTCCCCTCAGCTCGCCGGAGTTTATCAGGTTAGTTGCCGAGAGCAGGATGGTGGGAGCCGTGATGACCCCTTGATTTACGATGCTGTTGGCAAAGAACCGGGAGGTGTTTGTGGTAAACTCCAGTTGGAAGCCCACATCCCCCACCATCCTGCCGCTGATCGTGTTGGTGAAATTTAGATTGTTGATCGCCTGGAACAGGGACTGGCCACCGAAAATTGAACTGACGGCGTTGATCGTGCCGATGTTTACCACAGTGGTAGCATCAATCTGCGGGTTCGTGACATCTGATAAGTTGGTAAAGACTAGAACCGTCCCTTGCACCGAACCAACCCTACTCAAGGCGAGCGTGAGCGCGACTAGGAACGTAGCTAGGCGTTTCTGCCAAACGCCAAGGCCTCGAATCGCCGGACACTTTTCGTCTCCAGACAAGCGCCCGCTCCTTTGTTTGAATGCCGGCCTCATGGTCCGTAGAGTTGTCGTTCCAGAGCCTGAATGGTCAATCCGTCTGGAAACACGGAATAAATGGTCGTGGTGTCAAAGAATCCCCAAACCCCGTTGAGTCGAGCGCTGCGCTCATCCAAAAACCGGGCACCGCCGCTTTGAAAATTGATGCGCGCTGGCCCCAAGGTGTCGAATATGATGGGAATCGCGACGCTTGTGCCATCGCCTTCAGGAATCACCCCCGGCCCGGGATTATTTCCCGTTCCTCCCAGAGAACTATTGCCCGGGAGCGCTGCATTGTTTATCCACCGCGTGCTGGTAGGACGAGACAGCGTCGCCCCGTTGGTAAGCTGCCCCGCGGAAATATCCCCGGCAGAAAACAGGATGTCCGGCAAAGTGGACACCCGTTGCAGGGTCTGGTTAGTGAGATAAAAATTGGTGGGATGGTAGTAAGCATCTGTGTAGCGATTCGTCACCGGCAAAATGTTAATACCCAGCAACGAATCAATAGAAAGCGAACGAAACGATACTTTTCCGATCCCTGGCCGACGTGCAAGAGCAACAGGGGTATTGGTGCCGAGCGAATTAGTTGTATTTGTGCCACTCGGGAAGCTGTAGGGGGATTCAAACGGCACCAAGGTAAGACCGCTGCCGCCAATCCCGGCCGTGCCAAGCGTTATTTGCTCAGTATTGACGTTATTGAACCGAAGCAGATAGCGCAGCGCTCCAAAATCATCCCGGGTCAGACTGGTAAAGAACTGACCTGCTCTCAACCCGCCGCCATCATCCACGCCCGCCACCGACAAGAACGGGTTCACGGTTCGGCCATCCGCCGGTGACTCGACCGCATCCGAGTAAGTAGTAAGCTGGTTGGGCACCGGGTCACGAACGGTGTAGGTGTAAAGCACCCCATTGACAGTGTTGGTGGGATTCCAATTCACAGGATCGAAATTGCGCTGAATGACGATGTAGTTTGTCACATTCCCCACCACGATGCGGTCCCGGAGAGAGAACACCCAACGTTCCGGGCTGGCTAACCCCATCTGGCCCAGCACAGTGGAAAGCGTGGCCGACTTCAAATCCCGGATTTGCAGATTGGCCGCAGTGCTGTTGGCCGGCCCCACCCCTTGCAGTGGAAATTCGGTCAATGTGTAGCTCATCGTTCGGACATCAGGGATGTTGTTCAGGATGGTCATGGCCGCCTGCACAGCCGCCACTCCATTCGACCCGAAGAAGTTCAGAAAGGTCGCATCAAAGCCGTAATTCAGAGTTGGCATCGTGATGCGATACTCCTCGCTTAGATTCATGGGAGCGCCCACATCAGCCGTAAGGTTGTATCCAATCGCGGAAGTCTGCCAAGTAGCGGGCGGCCCCATCAGCGAAAAAGCCCGGCCTGAGGAAACGAGGCCCAGCAGCACGACCAGCCCCAGCAGCGTTGTGAAGAGATATCGCATGGTCGGGTTCATCTCATTCGAATGATTCGATACAGACGCACATCGCTGCCACCAACGGCCAGCGCATCCGTGGCACCGGGAGCAAATCGAGACTTGCCCAAGGCCTGCCAGTCGAAGGCATTGGTTGAGACCTGCACCTGGTATACCAACCCCGGCTCCGTGTTCCAGTTAAGCCACAGGCCTTGCCCGTTGCGCGTCATGCCCAAACGGAGCGCGCTGCCTTGGTTCATCGGGTCCGTCCCGGCTAGAAACTCCTGCAAATTACTCGCACCGTCACCATCACTGTCCACATTGCCCGCTGGCCACCGAACTGGGTTTGCCCCCCAAAAGCGGGCCTGCCAATCGTCGGGCAAGCCATCGAAGTTAAAATCATCCCCCCAAGTGGTTCCGACTGCGGCCGCAGAGAGCGCGGAACGCCGGCCATCCCGCAACACATATTCCATGCGAACGCTATGTTCGCTGCCGGCCAGCAAATTGGTAATCACCACCATCTGTTCGGTGACCACCAAAGGAACCGGATTGGCATCCACATAAACCGCATAATGCTGGAGGTCGTAACCCGCCAGTTCCGCCCAGGAAATTACCAACCTCGAGTGGTTGAGGGCATTCACCCGTGGTGCGGCGGGGGTGGGCACCGGTTGTGCGGATGCATAACGCTGGGCATAAAGGTCAACCCCAGCAGCAACCCCGGCGAAGCTTGACCAAACCACCAACAGACGTCCGTTGCTGTCGGCCGCCACCACCGGATGATCCTGCCGGTTCAAAGTAGTGGTGTTCACGAGGAATTCACTTCCAGTCGGCGAGCCTGAAGCCGTCAGCGCCCGGCCATACACCCCCTCATACGAGCCGTCTTGCCCCAAGCTGGTCCACACCACCAGATGCGTCTCGGCATGAACCGCCACGCGAGGTGCGTATTGATCTCCATATACGGTTGCATTCACCAGCACCGGTGCGGCGACCGGTGCCCCGTTGCTATCGTAAGTTCGCGCTAGCACGTCCAGCCCGTTGGTCCGCACCATCGCATCGCGCTGTTCCCAGACCACGGTAAATCCACCGGCCGCTGTCGGGGCCACGGCTGGATGATTGCAGAGGTGCGTCTGGGTGTTCACCTTGAATTCACCAGCCACAGGTTGGGCAACAGCATCATAACGACGGGCCAAAACATCCACCGCAATCGCGTCACTTCCGCCTTCGGTCACCAGCGGATCACTGCCCCTGACCGACTCTGACACCCACGCCACCGCAAAGCCGCCCCCGGCCAAGGCAGCGATGGCCGGCTTGCTCTGATTGTAAGTGGTGGACTGATTCACCACCCATTCCGGCCCCAACAACGCACCAGCGGAAGACAAGCGGCGCGCACAAATACCCTGTAGATGACCATCCCCTTCCATGCGGCTCCAGACCACAACCACGTCCCCGCTCGTCAGCACCGCCACGGCCGGATGTAGGCTGGGCTGATTCGTGTCCGCACCGACCAAAATA
This sequence comes from Akkermansia muciniphila, assembly GCA_945874145.1. GTDB lineage: Bacteria > Verrucomicrobiota > Verrucomicrobiia > Limisphaerales > SXTU01 > SXTU01. Next base: position 45,038 of record CAMCFN010000012.1, on the reverse strand, counting down.
TCATCGGTCGCAAAGGTCCCATACGCATTCATGAAGCGCGCGAAGACCTTTTGGAAACCCAGCGTGCCGCCCTGCCAGACAAAAACCGCCCCTCCGTTGGGAAGCACGGCGACCTGCGGAAACTCCTGATAGCCCGCCGCCACTTGGTTGACCCTGAACGGGGCAAGCGTGCCAGAAAGATTATCATTAAGCCGCTGCGCGCTGATGCCACTGCCATCCCCGTCCGTTACATTGTCCTGCCAGACCACGTAGCCACCAGTTGGACCAAAGGCGAGCGCAGGGCGGGTTTGGTCGCCCGGTAACGCACCCGACAAGGCATATTCCCCGGCCTGCCGGGTGTAATCCGACTGCGCAAACGCGTCCGTGCTCCCGGCGAAGACGGGGAGCAGAGCAAGCAAGCTTGCGAGTGCTCTAAAAAAGGACGGCATACGTTTGTATTAGGACTAACAAAGCGACCCGGCAATGTCCACGTTTTCTTGCCCGTTGAACCTACGGATTACTACCGAGAATTGCGCATGGAATGCCCATATTTTACCGTTTGCTAGGTTGGCTTTCTGGCTCATAAAAGCTGGCCTTGCATGGATTCCTGACGGGCGGCCAATTCGCTCTGCATCGAACGAAACCCCCAGCGCCGAAACAACTCCGTCAGTTTAACTTGGTCCTCGTCGCCTAGCCGGGCGTCCGCCAGCGCAAACTCGCCGCCGACCTCCTCCCGAAGTCGGATGAGTTCCTGATTCCGACGCAGGTCATCTCGGGCACCAGCCAGGCTGGCTCGCAGCCGGTCGGAGCTCACTTCCTCCAGCCGCTGGAAAAGCACTTCGATGGTCCCAAACTGCACCAGCAATTCAGTTGCCGTCTTGGGCCCGATTCCTCGCACCCCGGGGATATTGTCCACGCTGTCGCCGATCAAGCTGAGCCAATCCACGATTTGATCCGGACGAACTCCGGCCTTTGCCACCACCTCGGCGTCTGTCCAGATACGCTCGATACGGTCATTGGGGTTGATCAGCCCAATCCGGGAGTTGACCAATTGCATGAAATCTTTGTCCGAGCTGGCGATGATCACGCTCGCACCGCCGGCCACCGCCTGTCGCGCCACAGCAGCGATTCGATCGTCCGCCTCTGCACCGTCCTGACACCACGAGGCGATACCCGCCGCGCGTAAATACTCGATAATCTCATCAAATTGCTGCGCCAAACCCTCCGGCATCGGCGGGCGCTGCGCTTTGTAACTGGCGTGAGCCTTGGTTCGTTCCGCCGAAAGACCGCCATCCCAGATCACCAGCAGGTGGGATGGCGCTGTGAGCAACCGCAGCTTACCCAACATCTTGATGAACCCATAGATGGCGTTGGTCGGAGCGCCATCGGGTGAGTTAAGCTGCCGGATCGCATGGAATGCACGGTAGGCATAGGCATGACCGTCCACGACCAGCAACCGATCTCCGGCAGGGAGCTGCAAGGCGGACAAGCGCCCAGAATTGGAGTCAGTCGGCACCGGGGGCGAAGCGGGCGGGACTAAGGACGCACAACCGCCGGCTGGGGGGGAGTATTCGCCAAAATAAAGGGCATCTCCTCATCCGTATGCACCCGATTTCCCGCAGGGTCGATGATGGTGGGAGTGACGAAGATGACGAGGTTCTTTTTCTGGTTGGTCTTCTGCTCGCTGCGGAAGAGCCGGCCCACCAAAGGCAAATCGCCCAAGACTGGCACACGATCTTTGATGTTGATGATATCCTCCGAAATCAGCCCGCCAAGCATGACCGTCTGGGCGTCCCAAACCACGCATTGGGTGACCACTTGACGCACTCGCGTGCGCGGGAGCGGAACGGTTGCGGTCAGAGACACACCAACGGTGCCAGAGCCGACTGACTGCGCCTGAATGGCACCAGCGAACTCGGGAGGCACCGCATCGTAGCCGATGAACTGGGTGATCGAGGGAATTAGCGCCATGTTGATGGTGTAACCGTCGGCTGCGACCGTCGGCAGCACGTCCAACACAGGGCCGGTGGGCAGAGCCTGAACAATCGGAGTGATAGTTGAACCAATCGCGCCGCCGCCGGCAGCACCACCACCAGCAGCACCGCCGCCGCCAGCACCAGCAGTGTTCTGCCCGACAGTAATGCCGGTGATGATAGTCCGAATGTCGGTCACCTGAATCTGCGCCTGCCGCCCGCTGACGGTGATGACCTTGGGAGCAGACAACACGTCCGTGCCATCCCGCTGCTCCAGTGCCCGGATGACCACGCGGAATTGAGGATCGGTCAGAATGCCCGAAAGCGTCATCAAGGCAGGGGCGTTGTTGCGCGAGAGCACGCCGCTGGTCAAATTGCCATCGGAAGCCAAAGCCGGTATGGGGGATGCAGGGGAAGGGAAGGTTCCGAGCGGATTGGCCCGAGAGGGAACCCCTTGATAAGAGGGCGCCGTGCCACCCTGTATGTTCAGAGGATTGGCCAAGGTGTTGCCCCAAAACCAATCGAAACCCAAAGCCTTGCTATCGTTCTGGTTGATTTCCGCAAACCGGGACTCAACCAGCACCTGTGGAGGAACCACATTGAGCAACTCGATGGCCTGCTGAATGATATCCAAATCCTGAAGCGAAGCCCGGACCAGCAACAAACCATTGCGGTCGTTGAAGAACACCTGCGTGGCATCCGGCCCGTTCGTCACCCCCAAGTTGGAGACGCCCGCAGCGGAAAAGTAGGAACGAACTTGCGAGTTAATGGCCGAGGTCAGATTGGTGGAGGTGACACCCGCCAAACCGCCACCGCCCGCGCCGCCGCCTCCGCCGCCGCCCTGACCACCACCCGCTACAGACACGCCGGCAATCGAAAAACCAGCACCGCCACCGCCTTGCTGGCCACCCTGTTGGCCGCCTTGTTGACCGCCTTGTTGACCGCCTTGTTGACCGCCTTGACCACCCTGACCACCAGCGCTTGAAGTCACTGATTGGATGGGCTGGGACACCACGCTCTGCAACCCCTGCACAAAAGTGTCAGGATTCACCCGGAAGATGCGCGAGAAAAGCATGGCCTGCTCGGGAAGCTTGGGGGTGAAAGTGATGGCATATTCTTCGACGGAAAACTTCAACCCAGCAGTGCGACCATCGGGCATCTTGACGTCCGCTGTTTTACAAATCACATCCAACGTCTCACGCAAACTTAGGTCAGACAAGATGTTGGGTATGTTGATCAATGCGGTGAGGATGTCAGGCTTGGAGGTTCCCGCGCCGCCCGCCGGCGCTATGGGATTGCCCATGGGGTCAAGCAAGGGTGCCGCAGGCGCGGCCGGCGCGGCACCGCCACCTGGCCCGGTGGCATTGGCCGAGATGAAGTCGAAGGCGATATTGTTGATGAGGAAATTGAGGCCCTTCTTGTCCGGGTCATATTTTTTGACGTCGGCAATCAACTTGTCTACGACGTCCTTCAGCGGCAACCCCTCAAAGACCACTTCGGGAATCCGAATCTCGTCCAGCTTGCGATTGATGTATTGCGCTCCTTTGCTGGAATGGGTGAGACCCGGCACCTCCGAGTTCGTCTTGTAGTAGGGATTGGGAATAGGCAAGTCCTTGCGGGTGCGCTCGTTCCACTTCTTGCTGACCTCTACCACGCGGGAACCATAAGTGCGTTCACGCTTCCGGGCTTCCTCCTCAAATTCAGCTTCCATGATGAGCCGGAGATAGTAGTAGGCCGCGTCATTGATAGGATCCTTTTCAAGGGCTTCTTCAAGTCGCTTCTTCGCCTCGCCATACTCACGCAGTTCGTAATAAACCTGCCCATCCCGCACTAGACGCATGGTAGCGGCTCGCTCTTCCATCAGCTCCGGCTTGCGGGTTACGGCCTGCTGGCTGGGCAGCCGACCTTTGTGCGCAAACTCAACCCGTTCGTTGAACCGCTTGAACTTGTCCGCATCGGTGCTCTGAGGGTCGAACGGGAAAATCTTTTCCACCTCGGCCGCCGCCTGCTTGAATTCGTATTTTTCCTGCAACCCCACAGCTATCTGGATGCGGCAGTAGGTCAATCCCGCAATCGCTTCCTGATACGGCTGGGTCACGGCAGCCACCCCGCCCAGCAACTTGGCGTGGCCTACTGCCTCCTCGTAAAGCTTGGCGGCGTTGGCGTAGTCTTTCTCCTTTTGCAAACGCTTGGCCCGCTGAAGGTTCTCTTCCATCACCAATTTGCGCTCCTGACGGCGCAATGCTTCCTCCTCAGCAATGGCCACTGGATCAATCGCAGCCGGGGCAGACCAACCCGACATCGCAGTCAGACACACCAAGGCGCCTACGAGAATACTGTTCTTCATGAGAGGGGACGATTACCGGCCTTCAGTCTGCCGCGATTCATGGTTTGGGGGAACCCGGAGCGGGCGGGGCACCCGACAATGGAATCGTGGTGGTCTTATCATTTGAGACGGCCTTGACTACCACGTTGCTGGCCGTGATTTCAACGACAATGTTCGTGTCCCCGGCGAAGATCAAGGGCGAGTCTTTGCGCTCCCAAACCAGCTCTTTACGTAACGGATTCGGAGTGGGGAAGGCGATCTTTTCCACCGGATAGAACAACTTCGCGCCATACTCTACCACTGCGCTAAAGGGCTTTTCCTTGGTCAAACTGATTTTCTGTAGTTCCTTGCCCGGCTCCTGATAGTCCAAGACCACGGTGGGATTGTCCGGCGGGCCATCAATGGCCCGTGCAACGATAAACCGAAGCTTGCTCGGAGTGTCCAAGAAGTTGGTGGAATTCAAACTGATGCTCCGTTTGGTGGGCCGCTGATCCAGCGTCTTCACGGCATACTCCCGGGTAATGTTGACTAGATAGCTTTGCCGCTCGGCGCTGCCGCTGACAACGAGTTCGAGCTTTAGCTGCATGGGCATAATCTCCACCACCTGCAGCTTGGGAACGCCCACATCTTTGCCACTGATGAGGGTGCCATTGGTGTCCACCAACCAGCGCTCGGGATTAAAAACTTTGTGTGCTTTCCCGAGATTAACGGCGGGCGGTTGGGCATTGCTGAGGATGGCGGTGTAGCGCAGCGGATTGGGTTTTTCGACGGGCTGCCCCCCAGTTTCCACGACCAAGTTCCGGAACGCACCCAGATCCTGCTCCACGGAGCCCACTTGGAACACCAACAGCACGGCAGCAGTGGCCATGAGCAGCAGGACCACGCTCAGGGCGATCTTCTCGTAGTGATTCTTAAGGAATTCCATGAGGTCACTTGGTCGGCACACCGCCCGAGGACGGCGCACGTCGAACCACTTTAATCACATCCAGCACCAGCGTCACGCGCAACGGCTTTTCATCAAGTAGTGGAACAAGAGTTGATTTTGACGGGGGAGTCGTTGCGGCCATGCCAGGACGAGCAGGAAACCCAGGGCGAGGCGCTCCTGCACCAGCAATCGGCGCACCCATCGGTGAAGCTCCGGGGGCGGGCGGTGCCCCAGGAGCAGGGGCTCCGGGCAGACGCATCGGTGCGGCACCTGGAGTGCCAAAGGGATTCATCATAGACTCCGGACCCGCCATGCCCCCCGGAGGCATGGCGGGTCCGGCGGCCCCTGAATCCACGTCAACTTGCCGGACCACCATAAACTCCTTCGCGCTTGAAAAGCCGTTCAACACTGCGGACAGCTCGCTAGAAAACGCCCGGAAGACAATCCGATAAGGCGTCATGAGAATGGTTGCGTTCGTGGCCAAAGCGTTGGTGCGCTGCCCCAAATCAGTTAGCAGATCAGGACCGCCGGGGTCACCATTGTAGGCGCTGACGCGTTGCAGACCATCCAGCGCCCGAACCTTGGCATTAAATATCACTCCACAAATCGCCCCGATCTCGGATAACTGATTGACCAAAGGCTCGACTTGATAGGGAAAAATGCTGGCCTGGCGCTTGATCTCGCCAAAGGTGAACTGATAGTTGGGGGGCAGCTCAATGCCGGCATTGGTGGCATCCCGGCGGAGGCGATCAATGATGGTGGGGAGCTGGTTGTGCAGGGTAACCGCTGCAATTGGCTTATATGGCTCCGCCGCCAGCAGGCGGCTCGTGTCCGCCATGAAGGCCTCAGCCAAAACGGTGTTGCTCTTCACCATGCTGATATTTTCGTCGCTCGGATAAATCCCGGTCTTGAGCTGATCGATTTCCCCTTTTAACTGAGCGAGCTGAACCTCCTGATCGTCGTTGTCAAAAAAATTATCGTAGAGGTAGTAACCGGCCCCACTCAGGAGGCCCACGGAGACCACGATTCCGATCACCAGCACTAGATTGCGTTTAATCCAAAGCATAGGTGCGCCGGGTTAGAACCGTATCGGCTTCTTCAGTTGGAGCACGATACTGAACCCGAAGGTGTGATTGGTCGTGTCTTCAATCGCGGCGGCAAGCGCGGTGCCCGCAGGTTCAAAGAGATTGGTGGCGGCCGTGAAGTTCGTATGCAGATTGTTCACGAACACGTTGTTGGCATTGGCGGTGTAACGCACAAGATTCAAGGCCCGGCAGTTCAGGCTGAGAAACCCAATTTCCTTAGGGCCAACCGCGACTGGTTGCCCCGGCAAGCCGCCAGGAAAACCGGGCGGAGCCATGCCGGGCGGAGCCATGCCGGGCGGAGCCATGCCTCCAGCTGCATCCATTCCGCCGGCAGGGGGCCGGCGACCAGCTCCAGTCGATGAGCTTTGGGCCACAGCGGTTCCAGGCTCCATTTTTTCTATCCACACCGCTGCCACCACGTCGTTCACGGTGTTGGTGCTGCCTTCGGTGCCCGTGGCCACCTCAGGCTTGATCCCATGGTTGGTCTGGGCCGCAACCAGGATGGCTTGAATGCCAGCGATCAAATCAGGCCAGGTAGAGCGATCGGTGATGATGTCCTGAAACTGCACGACCAGATTCGTAGTAGCCACATTTTCAGCAATGGCAGCCTCCAGTTTGATTTTATTTTGCTTGAGCGGCTCGATCTTGGCCCGGGTTTCCGCCATCGCTGCCGCTTTCTTGGTGGTCATCCAGCCAAAGAACCACCCAAAGGCCAGCAACGTCCCGAGCAGGCACAGCACGGATGCCACAAAGTAAATCGCCTTCGCCCCTAGTTGCTGCTGCTTCAGATGGCTGGCGGGCATCAAGTTGAGCTCCACCGGGCACTCGGCCAGATTGCGGATGCCCAAGCCGACCACTTCGCCGAACTGGTGGGCCACCCGCGCCATTTCCTCTAGATTGACCGCCGGATCAATCTGGATGTTGCGGAACGGATTGAAGTAATCAACCGGAAGGTTGAGTTTTTCCGCAAAGAACTGAGCCGTGTAGGGCAGCAGCGAAGCCCCGCCGGCCAAATACAGTTTCGTCGGAACCGATCCCCCCTGCTGACCACGATAAAACTGGATCGTCTGGTTCATCTGGATGTGCAGGCGGGTCATGACCTGCCGCGCGATCTTCGAGATGAGTGCCTGCTGGGGATTGCTGGGCTCCTCGTAGGCACCGCCCAAGCTGACAAAGCCCTCCTCGATCTTCATCTTTTCGGCTTCATCCCACTTCATCTTCACCTCATTGGCAAAGTCCAGCGTGATGGAGTTTGCCCCGATGTTGATGGAGCGGGAATACACCCGGCCAGATTCAAAAAAGAGCAGGTTGCTGCTCCGGGCACCAATGTCGAGCAGCATGACGCAGCCCTCGGCGTCACCGTAGTTGAAGCGATAGGCATTGCACAGGGCAGCCGAGGACACGTCCACCAGATGCAGGTTCAAATTCGCCTGCTCGCCCACCCGGAAAAGGCTTTCAACGACGTCGTTTTTGATGGCGACCAATAGGACTTCCAACTCGCCGCTGGGGGCGCTCCCGAGAATTTGGTAGTCCCAGATGACCTCTTCCAAGGGGAATGGCACATTCTGCTGCGCCTCGTATTGGATGATTTGGGAAACCTTGCCGGGGTCGGTGGCAGGCAGCTTTACAAACTTGGAGAAAACTTGGAAACCAGGCGCGCAAACATTGATTCGGCGCGCCTCGAACGGCCCCTGCACGCCCGCCGTGAGAATCTCCTTCAGGCACTCGAGCACCACCAGTTCACGGTTCTCCTCCACCAAGCCTGCCTGCCCCATGCTGCGCAGCGCGTAGTTCCTGAGCCGGAGCGAGCCGGTCTCATTAGGCTCGAACTCCGCGACCTTTATCGTCGCGGCACCGAAATCAATGCAGAGAAATGACTTAGACTTTAACATCGCCCTCAAATTTTCACGTTCTCATTCCCCATCGCGGGCAAACCCCGGCAATCAGGGTGAAAAACGGCGGACTTTGCGCCGCGTTGGTATCGGATGCGTCTGGATGGGTCAAACACTAAAACATTTTCCGAAGTCGGCGATGCGGGAAAGACCGTAGGCACAAGTGGGGTTGAAAGCGGGAAGAACTTGATTGGCACCGCAGCTATCGCCGATAGCGGCTGACGATTGCGAAACAGCCCGCTCTCTCGTTCAGACTTTCTGACGGAAATACTCAATTGTCCGCACCAACCCATCCGCCAACGCCACCTTGGGTTCCCACTTCAGAAGCGTGCGCGCTAGGGTGATGTCCGGCTTGCGTTGTTTGGGGTCGTCCTGCGGCAACGGCTGGTAGGCGATTTTGCTCTTGGAACCGGTGCCCTTGATGATTTCCTTGGCGAACTCCAGCACCGTCATCTCGTGCGGATTGCCGATGTTCACCGGCAGGTGGTAATCGCTCATCATCAGCCGGTAAATGCCCTCGATGAGGTCCGAGCAGTAGCAAAAGCTGCGCGTCTGCTTGCCTTCACCGAACACCGTGATCGGCTTGTTCCGCAGTGCCTGACTCACGAAGGCCGGCACCACCCGGCCATCCTTGAGCCGCATCCGCGGACCGTAGGTGTTGAAAATCCGCACGATGCGCGTCTGAAGCCCGTGCTGGCGGTGATACGCCATCGTGATTGCCTCGGCGAACCGCTTCGACTCGTCGTAGCAGCCTCGCGGGCCAATGGTGTTCACATTGCCCCAATAGTCCTCCTTCTGGGGATGCACCAGCGGATCGCCGTATATCTCGCTCGTGCTGGTGAGCAGGAAGCGCGCGCCCTTTTCCTTGGCCAGCCCCAGCGCCTTGTGCGTGCCCAGTGAGCCAACCTTCAACGTCTGGATGGGCAGTTGCGCGTAATCAATGGGGCTGGCCGGGGATGCGAAATGCCACACGTAATCCACCGGCCCGTCCAGAAACAGAAACTCCGTCACATCCTGCTGGATGAAGCGGAAATCCTGATTGCCCGCCAGATGCTCAATGTTCGAAATCGAGCCCGTGACCAGATTGTCGATGCCCACCACCCGATGGCCCTTTGCCAATAGGTAGTCGGTCAGGTGCGACCCGAGAAATCCCGCTGCCCCGGTGACAACCGAACGGGGACGGGCGGGGGCGGAACGTTTGGATTTAACTTTGATGGCCATGGTTAGACTTTCGGTAGGATCGGCGGTCCAGCGGCGACAGGTTGGCGAAGCGTGCGCATCGCCCAACACACCAGTGCAAGCACCATCTGGATGCCCACGACCCACATCACCCCGGATACAATGGCCGCGCGCCGAAACTTGCGTTCGCCCGCGACCAACTCGTCGAAAACCTTCGGCCACAGTGCAGCAAGCAGCTCCGGCAGGGCAAGCTTGCCCTGCTTATCCCGCGCGTTGAGAAACGCCCGCGCCTCCGCCAGCAGCTTCACCCGGCCCGCCTCGATTTGGGGCCGCAACTGGTCGGCGCCCGGAAAATCCGGCGGTGGCAAAGCCACTTGCTCCGCCTGGGCCAGCAACTCCTGCATCCGCCCCACGTCCAGGGCCGCCAAATTGGTGATCCCCGCCCGGCGCAGGCCCTGTTCCAATCCATCCTTCAACATCTGCGGCCCGAGTTCCCGCGCCACAGGCACCACCGCCCGACCAGCCCCCACCTGTAACCCGGCCCCGCCGCCGGCCACCGCCGCCAGTCCGACACTCATCACCGCGAACCACCAGGAAAATTTCTGTCCCGCACCCGGGCGCATCCGCCACGCGCCGACCAGATTCAGTGCCAGATGCAGCAACCCCGCCAGCAAGGCGGCCAACAACGCTCCTAGCAGCGCCACGCCGATCGCTTGGCCCACCAACTGGCCGTAAGAGAACGGTGCTCCTGTCGTAAGGTTCATCATCGCCAGTAGGCCACCACCCCGCCCTGCCCGCAAGCCTCCGCACCCAACGGTGGCGCATCAACGGGCTCGCCCACCACGCTGCGGTTCACATTCGCGATTCCAGACCAAACCCACACTTTGGAATTGAACGTCCCTCCGCGCTTTGTCAGCCTCCCGCCGCATTTCCAAACCCGCACAACTATGAGCAAGCCAGCCAACCTCTTCCCCAAACTTCATAACGCCATGTGGCCCGGCCTCGTCGGCAAGGGCAGCCCCGGCGCCGAGCCGTTCATTGACCTCGACACCATGCTCGACCTCACCGCCAAGGCCGAGGTGAACGGCCAGAAGTTCGATGGCGTGGACCTCTTCCTTTACGACCCGCACACCAACATCGACATCAGCGACGACGGCATCAAGGCGCTCGCTGAGAAAATCGCCGGCAAGGGCTTCGTCGTCGGCTCCGTGGTCGCGCCCGTGTGGTTCGATGGCAATGCAATGGGCGACGAGTCCAAGCGCGCCGGCTGGGTCACCGCCGTGAAGAAGGCCTGCCGCATCGGCCAGAAGCTGCGCCAGCTTGGCGTCCGCCCCTACGGCGTCGTGCGCATCGACTCCGCCGCTGGCGTGGCCGACTGGGACAAGGACCCCAAGGGCAACACCAAGCTCATCGCCCAGACCTTCCGCGAAGGCGCGGACGTCGCCGCGTCCTACGGCGAACGCCTCGCGGCCGAAGGCGAAATCTGCTGGGGCGGCATGCACTCGTGGAAGAGCATGGTCAACCTGCTCGAAGAAACCGACCGTCCCGGCATCGTCGGCTTCCAAGCGGACATGGCCCACACACTCCTCTACACCATGGGCTACAACGCCGAGAAGCACGCCATCCTGCCCAAGGGCTACGACTGGAAGGACAAGAAGAAGCTCGATGCCGCGCTCAAGACCCTCACCGCCGCGCTGCGCCCGTGGACGATTGACTTCCACATCGCCCAGAACGACGCCACGGTCAAAGGCTCCGGCGGCCATGACAAGACCGGCAAGCACTGCCGCGTGGACGACCCGAACGGCAAGCTCAACATCCCGCACCATGCCGGCTTCTGGCTGCGCGATGAAAAGGGCGCGCTCACCAAGGCCTGCATGCACATCTGCTGGGACGGCTGCATGTTCCCGAACGAAGTGCTGATGCAGCAGGACACCTGGAACAAGATTCTCGGCGCAATGCTCAAGGTCCGCGAACAGCACGGCTGGAGCACGGTGGGCTGATCCATTGTCCGCCAGCTTTCAAGAGAGGAAGTCCGCGAGGGCTTCCTCTTTTGTTTTGCCCGCCAAACACGCGAAACATTCGAAAGCAGAAACTGCCGGCTGCGAGGTTGTGCTCATCGTTTTGCATGACGATGAACCCGTTTGATTTTCGCGTCCTTTCGCGTGTTTCGCGGGCTCCGGCTTTCGGATTGAAAACTTCGCCCGGTGCGCAAACCATCCGCCAACGCTATGGCCACCCTCGTCTTCGACATTGAGACCTCGCGCCTGCCCGTCGAGATGTTCGACGAGGTGCAGCAGGAATACCTCTTCCGCGAGGCGGCGAAACTTCCCGAGGAACAACAGCCCGCCAAGCGCGAGGAGATCGCCCGGCTCTTCAGCCTCTGGCCCTTCACCGCGCAGGTCGTGTGCATCGCCATGCTCAACGCCGAGACGCAGCGCGGGCAGGTGCTTTTTCAGGCCGAGGACTTCGAGGACGACGCCGAGGCCGGGCCGGTGGAGTTCGTGCCGTGCGCGGACGAGCATGAGCTGCTCACCGCCTTCTGGGACGCCGCCAAGCACTACCAGCAAGTTGTCACCTTCAACGGGCGCGGCTTCGACGTGCCGTTCCTCTACCTGCGCTCGGCGCAACTGAACGTCCCCATCGCGCGCAAGGACTGGCTCGGCTACCGCTATGCCACCGACCCGCACTGCGACCTCGCCGAGCAGCTCACCTTCTACGGCGTGAGCGGACGCGACGGCGCGGCGCGGAAGTTCAACCTGGATTTCTACTGCAAGGCCTTCGGCATCGAGTCGCCGAAAAGCCACGGCGTCACCGGCATGGACGTGACGAACATGATGGAGGAAGGCCGCCACAAGGAAATCGCCGACTACTGCCTCCGCGACGTGCGCGCCACCGTGCTGCTCCACAAGATTTGGAAGGACCGGCTGGCGGGCATCAAGTAGCCGCAGGCTTCAGGCTGCGAAGCGCCCCAAGCTCAGCGAGCCGGCGCACGGGACGCGTGGATTGCAACCACGACGCTCTCGCCGGGCTCGCTGCGCGCATGGTTTGGCAGCGTCATCGGATAACAATATCCTCAACGTGAGTCTTCCCTCCGAACTCAACCGTCACGAATTTGCGCGTGCCGGTGGTATTCCAAAAAGTAAACAACCACTCGCCGTCTGGTGAAAGCGCAAGCTGGAGACTCGCGTCAGTGCAATGGAACTCGTTCGTTGCTTTGCCCAGCGCCTGCACCGCTAGCGGATAAGCTGCGCCAAGCGAGAGACGCGGCGGACGTGTGCGGATGTATCCAATGTTGCGGGCAAATACGACGCCGCAAGCGACCAATACAACTAAGAGTGCGAGTAGTCTTTTCATAAAGCGTGCGAAGTCGCCTAACTTGTTACTGAACCGCAGTTCCTGCGGCTTTATTGTTCGTCACGGTTTTATTGCGGGCCGACTTTCCAGTCCAGCCCAGAGTCGCGGGCGGTGCCGCCCCTCGGGCTGTGGAGTGTGGAGATTTTCCCGCTGCGCGAGTCACCTGAGCGCAAACCGATGACCGCATCGTCCGACGGCGACGCGCGGTCTTCTCCCTCTCCTCCATGGAATGGAGGAGAGGGCCGGGGAGAGGAGGTGCTTGGCTGTGATTCCACCACCTCACACTCACATAAAACTCCCCTCTCCCCATCCCTCTCCCCACTCCTGCGTCGCAGGGCGAGGGGGTTCGGCCGTTGAGATCCGAATGTCAAATTGCTTCCGTGCCATTGCCAAGTTTCGCCTTTGAACTTCGCGGCCCCGCTTCTATCGTCCGCCGCGTGTCCGAACCGGCTGAACTCCGCGCCAGCACGCGCTTTTGCGCGGTCTATGGCCATCCGGTGAAGCACTCCGCCTCCCCCGCGATGCACAACGCCGCGCTCGCGCAGCTCGGCCTCGACTGGCGTTACCTGGCCTTTGATGTCCATCCCACGCGGCTGCGCGAGGCCATCGCCGGCGCGCAGGCGATGAAGTTCATCGGCCTCAATCTCACCGTCCCGCACAAGCTCCTGGCCGTGGACATGGTGGACATGCTCGATGCCTCCGCGCAGACGTGGGGCGCGGTGAACACCGTGCGCTTCGAGGCCCGCAACCCGGCCGGCGAATGGCAGCCGCTGGCGCAACTCCCCCCGGACCAGATTCACGAGCTGCGCTCTGTGGGCTTCAACACCGACGCCGACGCCATCACGCGCTCGCTGCGGGAAGATCTCGGCTGCGAACTGCGCGGTGCCCGGGTGCTGCTGCTCGGGGCAGGCGGTGCGGGCCGCACCGCCGCGCTGAAACTCGCCGCAGAAGGAGTCGCCGAGCTGTTCCTCGTGAACCGCACCGCTAGCAAGGCGGAGGAAGTGGCGGCGGAAATCCGCACCCGCCATCCCGCCGTGCGCACGGAGGTCGGCTACCCGAAGTCCACCGTGGACCTGCTGCTCAACGCCACTTCGCTCGGACTCAAGCCGGAGGACGGTTCGCCGCTGGATGAAGTCGCCTTCCCGCTGCCGCGAGCACGCGCGGTCTATGACATGATTTACCGCCCCGCTGAGACGCCCTTGCTCCGCGCAGCGAAGGCAGCCGGTTGCAAGGTCGCGAACGGCGTCGGCATGTTGCTTTATCAGGGCGCGAAGGCGCTGGAGATCTGGACCGGCCAGCCGGTGCCGGTGGAGGTCATGCGCGCGGCGCTGCTCAAGAACGTTTATGGCACCGCCTGAGCCATCCACGTTGGCCGCCGTGCCGTTTCATTTCTGGTCGTTCTGGTTCTTCGTGTTCGGCTGTCTGGTGGGCAGTTTTCTCAACGTGTGCATTCACCGGATGCCCATCGGTTTGAGCGTGGTCACGCCGCCGTCGCACTGCCCGCACTGCAAGTATCAAATCCCGTTCTACCTCAACATCCCGCTGGTCACCTGGCTCTGGCTGCGCGGGCAGTGCGCGAATTGCAGCGCGCCCATCTCGCCGCGCTACTTCGGCGTCGAGCTGTTCACGGGACTGGCCTTTCTCGCTTGCTGGCTGGCGTTTGGCGGCAAGTCATTCGTCGTGCCCATCGCGTATTGCGTGGTGCTGGCCGGCTTCATTGTCGCCACGCTCATTGACTTCGAGCACTTCATCATCCCGGATGAAATCACCTTGGGCGGGATAGCGGTGGGCGTGCTGGCGTCCGGCTTCTTCCCGGAAATCCACGGGGCCACCAAGGCGGCGGAAGGCCTCAAGGCCGCCGCGATCGGGGCCGTGGTGGGCTGGGGCCTGGTCTATGGCATTCTGCGACTTGGCAAGCTGCTCTTCGGGCAACAAAAGGTGGCGCTGCCGCCGCAATCGCAAATCATTTTCACCGAGAACGAACTGCGGCTGCCTGACGAGCAGGTGCCTTACGAGGAGCTGTTTTACCGCGACAGCGACAGCGTGCGTTTCCACGCCACGCGGCTCGAAATGGTGGACCGTTGCTTCTGGAACGTGGACGTGCGGCTCTCGCCGGCGAGCCTGCGCATCGGCGAGGAAACCTTCGACCCCACCACCGTTCACCACCTGGAAGCGGTGACTGATCAACTCTCGCTGCCACGCGAGGCGATGGGCTTCGGCGACGTGAAGTTCATGTCGGCCATTGGCGCATTTCTTGGCTGGGAGGCGGTGCTCTTCTCGCTGACGGCCAGCGCGTTCATCGGGTCGTTTGTGGGAGTGACGCTGATCCTCTGCAAGCGCCGGGAGTGGTCCGCCCGCATTCCCTACGGCCCCTACATCGCGCTGGCGGCGGTCATCTGGATGTTTGGCCAGGGGAGAATTCTGCACTGGCTGGAAAATCGGTGAGTGCCGGCGACTTGCAGTCGCCGTCCAAGGCGCACAACAGGGGAAATGCCTCCGTGCATGCCACCCGCAACGCGGCGACTGCAAGTCGCCGGCACAAGCCTCAACTCACCCGCAGCCACACGGTTTTCAAGTAGGCCGGCTCGTAGCGCGTGATCGGAAAATCCGGTGGTTGCGGAAAGTAATGCTGCTGCGCGAGGTGCCGTCCGGCCGAGCGAATCTCCCGCTCGATGACCGCCAGAAAGTCCTCCGGTGGCAGCGTGGCGCAATTGGTCGAGGCAAAGAGGATTCCCCCCGGCTTCAGCAGCGGCAGCACGAGCGCCACCAGTCGGCCGTAATCTCGCTCCACGCGGAAGACCCCGCTCTCCTTCGCTTGCGAGAACGTCGGCGGGTCCAGCAGCACGGCGTCGAACTGCCGCCCCTTCTTCGCTAGCCGCCGCAGCCAGTCGAACACATCGCCGTAGATGAAGTCGTGCGCCGCCGGGTCCAGCCCGTTCAGCGCGAAGTTCCGGCGGCCCCACTCCAGATATTTCTTCGAGAGGTCGAGGCTGGTCGTGTGCGCGCCGCCCTTCGCCGCCGCGACGGAAAAGCCGCAGGTGTAGGCGAAGGCGTTCAGAACGCGAAACTCGGAAGGCGGAACGCGGAGTGAAAAGCCGGCGGCGACGTGACCGGTGAGCAGGCGGCGGCGGTTGTCGCGCTGGTCCAGAAAGAGGCCGTAGCTGTAGCCCTCGGTGAAGCTCAGTTCGAATTGCAGCCCGTTCTCGCGGACGGTGAAGCGCTCAGGAGCGGCGTCACCCAGCACCTGTTGCGGCGAGGCTTGCGCCACCTTCGCCTGCCGCACCCGGCGATCGAGGTGCTTGTGATACGCGCCGCGCAGATGAAGCTGTTGTAGCCAGGCGGCAAGTTGCTCCCGCTGCGCCTCGGTGAGCGCACTCTCCGACTGCGAGAGCAAAAACTCCCCCAGCCGCTCCACCTGCCAGCCCGGCCGGCCATCCGCCGAACCGTGCAACAGGCGACAGGCATCGGTGGTTGAGGCTTCCATCAGCGCGCCCCGCAGCGCGAATCGCGGTGCTTCCGCCATATCCCCGGGGGCCTCGAAGGTGACCGCAGCGCCGCTGGCAGGATGGGCGAAGGTGATCGCCTGCGCGTGAAGAAACACGCGTGCCGCCGGGGTGCCTCCATAGAGCGTGTCGCCCAGAATCGGGAAGCCATTCGCTGCGGCGTGGACGCGGATTTGGTGCGTGCGACCCGTGCGGGGCTCGGCGGCAATTTCTGTGCCGGGGACACTCTTGTCCCCGCAGCCCTGGGCAACCAAAGTTTCACCCGGCTTGGAGGACAGGAGTGCCCCCCTTACGACGGTGAAACGCGTTTCCGCCGGGTCCCCGCCCGTGCCAGACCGCACGCTGACGTAGCGCTCGCCATCCCGCGCAATGTTGCTGCGCACCACCAGTTCGTTCTTCGGCCGGGGCCGGTCAGTGACCAGCAGGTAGCGCTTGCTCACCTTGCGCTGCTCGAACTGTTCCGTGAGCGACTTGTTCGCGAGCGGCGTTTTCCCAAAGACGAGGACGCCGCTGGTTTCCTTGTCGAGCCGGTGGATGATGGCGAGGTCCGCCCAGCGCGGCTCACGGTAGCGCAGCCAGTCGTAAATCCCCTCGCCAGCGAACGGCGCGGGGGCATGGGTGTTCCAGCCCGCCGGTTTGTTCACGACCAGCAAATGCTCGTCTTCAAACAGAACACAGGGAGGATTCACAAGGCAGTTGAAGTCAGGGGCCGAACCGCGACCGCCGTTGGAACGCCCCACGCTGGTTCAGCCTCATCGCAGGAGGTAAACCTCCCTGTGCGCACCAGATTTCTCGAACACCACGCTTTCGCTATCGATCTTCATCAGCGTCGCCCCGTCGATGCGGTCGCCCAAGGTGATAGTCTTGCCGTTCACCAAGACCGTGACTTTCTTTTTGCCCTTGATGATGCCTTGGAGTTTCAGGTCAGGAAATTGGACTTCGGCGACTTTGACGACTGGCGGATCACCCTTTTTCGTTGTGGCCGGCGGAACAGTCGGGGGCACGCGGACAGTCGGAGGCGGCACCGGGGAAGGCGAATTGGTCAGGGTGTTTACGGCCACCCGAACTACGGGGGGATTGGTCGGCGGGACAGGAATGACGGGAGCAACCGGCGGGGGGACTATGGCAACGGAGGGAGGCGTCGGCGTGGGTGGGGGCAGCGGGACCAGGGCGACCTTGGGCGGCGGCACCACCGGCGGAGGATTCAGCGGTGTAACTACCGGCGGGTTGGTGGTGGGCGGGGCGGGCGGCACGATGGGAACCGATGGAACAACCGCCACTGGCGGATTGGTCGCAGCCACCTTTGGCGGCTCTTTGGGAAGGGTGGGCCGAATCGTGACCGGGCCGACGGGCGCTTCCGGCTCCGGATCAGGGGGCGTCTCGGCGTATGGCACCCAGGCCCGCCGCTCTTCCCACCATTTCCAAAAGAAAAAACCGGACGCGGTCAGCAGCAGAAAGATGATCAACCCAATCCCCACGACCGGCAGCCAGACCACCCGTGACGGCGCAGCCACGGGCATCATCGGCATCGGCAGGTCATTCACCCCTTTGGGAGCGCGTGACCGTGCGGGAGCCCCAGACGGCGGCTCCGAGGTCTGCACCTGCGCCTCGCTCGCTCGCTTGAGGGCTTCGTTGATCAGGCTCATACCCGAATCAATCCTTCCAGCTCTCGGATGGCGGTGCCCACCATGCGATAGTCCACACGATCGCGCTTTTGCACGAACGCCGCCAGCAGGCACTTGTCCGACACGGCGTTGACCAGGCGCGGGATGCCGCCGCTGTAGCGGTGGATGCGCCAGACTGCCGGGGCGCTGAAATAAGGCGAGCCATTGGCCCCACACGCCACCAAGCGGTGCTGGATGTATTGGCCGACTTCGCGCGGTGTCAGCGGTGCAAGATGGTAGCGAACCGTGATGCGCTGGCGGAGCTGGCGGAGCTCGTGCTTGTTCAAGCGGTCGCGCAGCTCGGGCTGCCCCAGCAAGACGATTTGCAGCAGCTTCCGGTCGTCGGTTTCGAGGTTGGAGAGCAGCCGCACCTGTTCCAACAAGTCGGGCGTGAGATCCTGCGCCTCATCAATGATCAGCACGGCGTCATGGCCGCGCATGACTTGATCGAGCAGGAACTGGTTGAGCGCGGCCACGGTATCGAGCCGGTCAAACCCTTTGACCTGCAGGCCAAATTCCATGGCAATGGCCTTGATCAACTGGTCTGCATTCAGCACCGGATTGAGGATCAGGGCGGTGGCGTAGTTAGGGCCTAAATGCTCCAGCAAAGCCCGGCAAATCGTCGTCTTCCCTGCCCCGACCTCCCCGGTGAGCTGCACGAAACCCTTGCGCTCCCGAATGCCGTAAAGCAGATGGTTCAACGCCTCGCGATGCTTCGCGCTGTAGAACAGGAGCCGCGGGTTCGGGTTGATGTTGAACGGCGGCTCGCGCAGTCCGTAGTAGTTGAGATACACGGTTTGACTGAATTATTACTGAAACGCAGGCTCGCAGGAAAGCTCAGAAATGCACGCGGTAAAACCGGGGGCCGGCCCGTCGTCGTCCGGTTTTCATGTTCCCAAACCCGCCGGGGATCACTACCTTCCCCCCTGTCCGACGATGATTCTGGTCATAGACAACTACGATTCGTTCACCTTCAACCTCGTCCAGTATCTGGGCGAGTTGAAGGCCGACCTCCGCGTGGTCCGCAACGACGAGGTCACGCTTGATCAAATCCACGACCTCCACCCCGAGCGCATTCTGGTCTCGCCGGGCCCGTGCTCGCCCCGTGAAGCCGGTCTCTCCAACGACATCATCCGCACCTTTGGCCCCCGGCTCCCGCTCTTCGGCGTCTGCCTAGGCCACCAGTGCATCGGTCACACCTTCGGCGCGGAAGTGGTGGTGAACTACCGCATGATGCACGGGAAGACCTCCCCCATCCGCCACAACGGCGAGGATCTCTTCGCCGGCATGCCTAATCCCTTCAACGCCACCCGCTACCACTCGCTGGTCATCAAGCGCGACACCTTGCCCGCCTGCTTGGAAATCACCGCCGAGACCGAGGAGGGCGAGATCATGGGAGTGCGGCACCGCGAACTGCCCATCTGGGGCGTCCAGTTTCACCCAGAGAGCATCCTCACGGAAAACGGCCGCCAGATCATGCAGAACTTCCTCCGGCTGCAAATGCGCCTGTAGCGGCGGTCTGTGACCGCCGGGTTGCGCCCGCGCAGCCAAAACTCTTGGTGCCATCACGTTCGTTGATTCTCTCCCGAATTTTCCCATCGCTCCGCAATGAAACCGGGGCCAGTCTCGTCCAATACGCCGACTCAGCCGCCAGCCGCCACTTGGCGCGGGTGGTTGACGCAAACACAAATCGTCCACGCGAAGATTCAGACCGTGCCGCCCACTGCCATCTTGTTCGTGCTCGTGACCGCCCTCGGGCTGGCGGGTTCGCGCACGATGGCGGCCGATGGCGCGCCAGAAGCGGTGTTCCAGAAGCGCCTGGCTTGGTGGAGCCTCCAACCCGTCCGCCCAGCAAGTCCGCCGGCGGTGAAGCAGTCCGCTTGGTGCCGCACGGACCTCGACCGCTTCATCCTAGCCGGACTCGAAAAGGCTTCGCTCCAACCCGCGCCAGAAGCGGACGCACGCTCGCTCGCCCGCCGACTGAGCTTCGCCCTCACGGGGCTGCCGCCGAAGCCGGAAGACGTGGAGAAATTCACGGCGGACAAATCTCCGCACGCCTTCGACGCGCTCGTGGACTCGCTGCTGGCCAGCCCGCACTTCGGCGAGCGCTGGGCGCGGCACTGGATGGATGTCGCCCACTACTCGGACACGCATGGCTACGAGTGGGACGCGCCCGCGAAGCACGCGTGGCGCTACCGCGACTACCTCGTCCGCGCCTTCAACGCCGACGTGCCGTTTAAACAACTCATCCTCGAACAACTCGCGGGCGACCTCCTCCCGCCTCGGGTGGACCCGCGCAGCGGCTTGAACGAAAGTCTCCTCGGCCCCATGGCCCTGCGCCTCGGCGAGCGTCGGCACGGCGACAACGCGGCTGCCGAAGGCGTCACGCAGGAGGCTATCGCGAACATCATTGATACGGTCGGCAAGGGCTTTCTCGGCACCACCGTCGCCTGCGCGCAATGCCACGACCACAAGCTCGACGCCATTTCCCAGCGCGACTACTACGCGCTCGCCGGCATCTTCATGAGCACGCGCTGGGGCGTGCGCTGCGTGGACGCAGTGGACGCGAACGAAGCGGTGATTACCGAACTGCGCCGACACAAGCAGGCCCTCCGCGCCGAGTTGGCGAAACTCTGGCTCAACTCCCGCGAGCCGCTGCTGACGAAGCTCACCGCGCTGCCCGCCGAAGAAAAATCCTCGCCCGTCTTCCCCGACTCGCTCGCGTCGCTCTGGCGGCAAACGCTGCCGCGCTCGACCAACGCCGTCGCCCTCGCCACCGCATGGCCCAAGCTGCGCGAGGAGTTTCAGCGCGAGCGTGAGAAGCGGGTCGCCGCCAACCAGACGAACCTCGCCCTGGTCGCCGACTTCACCCGCGCGGGAATGGAGTGCAGCTGGCACTGGGATGGCTCCGGCATGAAGCACGGCCTCGTCCGTGACGGCGAACCGGTCGTAGCCGACGAAGGCGACGCCGCGCTTGCGCAGCTCCTTCCCGCTGGCCGCTGGTCGCATGTGTGGTCACAGCGGCTCGCCGGCGCGGTGCGCAGCCCGCTCTTTCCGCCCGAGACGGCGATGACTTTCTCCGTCGGCTACGCGGCCGGGCGGCACGCCGCGCGCGCGTTCATCGTGGACCAGGCGTTTCACTCCGAGCGCCTCGCCTTTCTCAACCAGCCCACGCCCGGCTGGCTCACGCTCACCGCCGGCAACTTCGACAAGCTCGCCGGCGGCAGCGACACCAGCCGCGCCCGCCGCGTCTATCTCGAATTCGCCACCAAGTCGCTGAACAACTACTTCCCGCCGCGCACCGGCTACGGCGGCTTAAAGGAAAGCGACGTGGCCGACGAGCGCTCGTGGTTTGGCCTCACGCGCGTTTACCAGCACGCCGCCGGCAAGGCCCCGCAGGATGAGCTCGCGCGTTTCGCCCCGCTCTTCGCCAGCGAGGCCGCGCCCGAGTCGAGGGAAAAACTCGCCGCGCGCTTTGCCGACGCGTTGCTCGCCGCTGTCACGCGCTGGGCTGAGGACCGCTGCGACAGCGAGGACGTGCGCTTGCTCAACGAGGCCCTCGCCGCGAAGTGGCTGCCGAACGAAGCGACCAACGCCACGCTCGCGCAGCTCGTGGCCACCTACCGCGCGACTGAGAAGCGTCTCCAGCCCGACCGCACCATCGGCTCGGCGGACGATTGGAACGAGGCTCGTGACGAGCGCCTCAGCGTGCGCGGTGCCTACACCGAGTTCGCCGACGCCGTGCCGCGCGGCAACATCCGGCTGCTCGGCGGCCCGGCCCCACGCGACGCGCTTGGTTCCAGCGGCCGGCTCGAACTCGCCCGCAGCATCGCCAGCGACACGAACCCGCTCACCGCGCGCGTGTTCGTGAACCGCGTCTGGCTGCACCTCTTCGGCGAAGGTCTTGTGCGCACGCCGGACGACTTCGGCCACCTTGGCGAGAAGCCGGTTCATCCCGAGCTGCTCGACTACCTCGCCGCGCGCTTCGTGGCCGAGGGCTGGTCGCTCAAGAAACTCGTTCGCCTCATGGTCACGTCCGCCACGTGGCGGCAGGCCAGCACGACGAGCGCGGCGGCCCTCACCCAGGATGCGGAGAACCGCCTGTGGCATCACTTCCCCCAGCAACGCCTCGACGCCGAGTCCATTCGCGACGCGCTGCTCGCCGTGTCCGGCCGCCTCGATCCTGCGCTCGGCGGCGAACCGATTGACCCCTATCGCACCGCGCAGGACGCGGCCAAGCGCCTGTTCAGCGGCCCGCTCGACGGCCTCGGTCGCCGCAGTCTCTACTTGAAAATGACCTTGATGGAGCCGCCCAAGTTCCTCGCGCTCTTCAACCAGCCGATTCCCAAGCTGACCACCGGCAAGCGCGACGTGACCAACGTCCCCGACCAGGCGCTCGCATTGCTCAACGACCCGTTCGTCATCGCGATGGCGAAGCACTGGGGCGACCGCGTGCTCAAGGACGGCGCGTCAACGCCAGAAGTGCGAGCTAAGGCGATGTTCACCACCGCGCTGGGCCGTCCGCCACGCGAAGAGGAACTATCGCGACTCGTGAAGTTGGCAGGTCGCTCGGCGGAGCTGCACGGCCTCGCGCCCGGTGCGCTCATGGCCTGCCAGTCGGTCTGGCAGGATGTGGCGCACGCGCTGTTCAACGTGAAGGAGTTCATCTATGTCCACTGAACGAGGCGTCGCCATGAACTCACTTTGTCCCGGTCGTATCGCTCCCGCCGCCACGCGCAGAAGTTTTCTTCAGCAGTCCAGCATGGGCATAGGCTGGCTGGCCTTCGCTGGGCTGGCGAACCGTCTTGCCGGTGTCGAAGCGCGTCGTCCCCTGTCGCATTTCGCCCCGCGCGCGAAGCACGTCATTTTCCTCTTCATGGACGGCGGCGTCTCGCATGTGGACACCTTCGACCCCAAGCCCGAGCTGACGAAGCGCCACGGCCAGCCCGCCCAGTGGCGCGCCGACGAGCTTTCCCAAAGCGTCAGCGCAAACCGGAAGTGGCTGAAGAACCTGTGGGAGTTCAAACAGCGCGGGCAGTCCGGTCTCTGGGTGAGCGACCTGCTGCCGCACATCGCAGGCGTCGCGGATGAACTTTGCGTCGTGCGCTCGATGGTCGGCGAGACGCCGTTGCACGGGGCGCAGAGCCTGTTACTCCACACGGGCCGCAGCATTGGCGCGGCCCCGAGCCTCGGCTCGTGGGTTTCCTACGGCCTCGGCACGGAAAACGAACAGCTTCCGAGCTACATGCTGCTCAACAACGACTGGGTG
Source organism: Akkermansia muciniphila (assembly GCA_945874145.1). Classification (GTDB taxonomy): domain Bacteria; phylum Verrucomicrobiota; class Verrucomicrobiia; order Limisphaerales; family SXTU01; genus SXTU01. The sequence goes on along the minus strand of CAMCFN010000012.1, from coordinate 21,889 downwards.
CCCAACGGCGGCTCGCAGAACTTCGCCAGCTCGTTCCTCCCCGCGACGCATCAGGCCACGCCCGTCCGCGCGAAGGGCCGACCCGTGGACAACATCACGCCCGCCGACCCTGCCGCGTTGCAGCGCGCGAAGCTGGACTTCCTCCGCGAACAAGACTCCGCCACCGCGAGGGACCTCGGCGGCTCCGACGCCATCGAGTCGGCCATCAAGAATTACGAGACCGCCGCGCGGATGCAGTCGCTCGTGCCCTCGCTCTGCGACGTGACTGGCGAGAGCGCCGAGACGCTCCGCCTCTACGGCGTGGACCGCGCGAATGACTTCGACAAGTTCTATGCGCTGCAATGCCTGCGGGCGCGGCGCATGGTCGAGGCGGGCGTGCGGTTCATCGAAATCACCTGCCCGAACACTCACGGGAACAATTCACCGTGGGACCAGCACGGGGACTTACGCCGACGCCACGAGGAGAACGCCCGCATCACCGACCAGCCCGTGGCCGCGCTCATCCGCGACCTGAAAGCGCGCGGCCTGCTCGACGAGACGTTCATCCTTTGGGCCGGCGAGATGGGCCGCACGCCTCATTCCTCCGGCACCGACGGCCGCGACCACCACGTCAGCGGCTACACCATCTTCATGGCCGGCGGCGGCGTGCGTGGCGGGATGACCTACGGCACCACGGACGAAATGGGCATGAGCGCCGTCGAGCACCGCGTGGACATCCACGACCTCCATGCGACGATTCTCCACCAGCTCGGCCTGCATCACGAGCACCTCACCTTCCGCTTCGGCGGCCGCGACCAGCGGCTCACGGATGTGCACGGCCGGGTGGTGGAGAAGATTTTGGCCTGAGTGATGGAGGAAACGGAACGCTGGGCGGAAAGCCCACGTCACGCTCGTGCTGACAGTTTCGCCCGTCAGCAACCACCCGGTGAGCCGCAGCGTCGCCTTGGCGATCAGCGCACAACCTTGCGCAGCACCGGCTCGAAGATGTCCGCCTGCCGCATGAAGCCGAGATCGCTGGCGTGGGAGGCGTCGGTGGCCCCCTCGGTGTCGTCGCCGTAGAGATGATCACCGCCGATATAGTGCAGCCCGGTGACGCCGTCTTTCTGGAGCTGCTCGAATGCCTTGCGCAGGGCCGCGTGGTTCTCGTCATGGAACTTGGACTTCGCCGGCGTGATCCAGTCATTGGTGAAACGGCGGTCCTCCACAAGGACGATGGGCGTGTTGGGCCGCGCGGCGCGGAGCAGCTTCACGAGCGGCACGCACTTGGCCGTCACATCGGCGGGGCTCATGTTCGGCAGGCAATCAATCACATACACGGCCGCGTCCACCTCGGTGAGCAGTTCGCCGACAGCGGTGTCCATGCGCCCGTTGCCGGAGAAACCGATGTTCAACACCGGGCGATCAAACCGCCGTCCGAGAATCGCCGTGTGCACCATGCCGGGCCGCGAAGCGCAGGCACCATGCGTGATCGAGGTGCCATAGAAGACGATGGGCTTCTCAGTGCGGGGCGCAAGGCCCTCGAACTTCGCGCCCGGGGGCACGCCGATTTCCAGCGATTCGATGCCGTTGTAAAGCGGCAGGTAGGCGGCGTATTCGCGCAGCCCCGGGGCAAGGCCGCTGATGAGGGTGGTCTCCACCTTGGGCGTGGAAGGCCGCGTCACCTGCACCCAGCGCCACTGGCCCTTGTCGTTGCGGGCATAAAGATCGAGACCACTGACACCAGTCGCGGGCATGTGCGGCATGCCGAGGTTGGTTTTCGACAGGACGTAGCGGGTGTAAATCGTCGGCGCATCGGTCTTGAAGCGCACCATCATGCCGGCGCTGTCGCGGCTCAGGCCCCAGACGGCAGGCGTGACCTTGCCTTCGGCCTTGGCGGGCAGGCGGTCGAACCAGCGCTTGCGCTCTTGATCGCCCCAAGCGCGGCCCTCGACGCCCCACTTGGTGACATCATGCCACGCGGTGTCGGCGGGAATCGCGGAAGCGGCCGCCTTTGGAGGCGCAGGCTTGGACGCGGGTTGTTGGGCGAAGGCGGCAGTCGTGCAGAACAGGGCAAGCAGGAGAGCAGATTTCATGGAATGACAGAACGAGCCGTGGTGGCGGTTGATTGGCACATGGTTGACGTGCTCAGTGTCGGAAACCCCGGTGCGGACGTCAACGCAAGGCATCATCACGCAAGGCATCATCCCAATGACGACGTGGACCTGGGTTAAACGGAACGCCAACTTCAACTGCACCGCACCGGCTGAGCGTGCGGAGACTTCACACAGCGGATGCGTCGGCGTAATTTCGGTCCATGCAAATCAACGCGCTTCCGTCCGTTGCCTCCCGCCGTCGCTTTCTAGCCGCCGGTTCCGCCGCCACGCTGGCCGCCCCCGCGATTCTTCACGCTGCCAATCGCAGCGACAAACTTCGCATCGGCCTCATCGGCTGCGGCGGGCGCGGCACCGGCGCGGCGGCGCAGGCGCTCACGGCGGACAGCAACGTGGAGCTTTACGCGATGGGCGATGTCTTCCAGACGCAGATCGAGAGCAGCCAGCAGTCCCTTAAGAAGCAGTTCGAGAAAGATCCGACCCGCGTGAATGTCGCGGAGTCACGGCAGTTCACCGGCTTGGACGCCTATCAGAAGGTGCTCCAAAGTGGCGTGGATGTGGTGCTGCTCACCACGCCCGGCGGCTTTCGCCCGTTCCATCTGCGCGCGGCCATCGAGGCGGGGAAGCACGTCTTCTGCGAGAAGCCAATGGCCGTGGACCCGGCAGGCATCCGCTCGGTGCTGGAGTCCACGCGGCTCGCGAAGGAAAAGAACCTCGCCATCCGCGCGGGGTTCAACTTCCGCTTCGAATCGCCCTACCGCGCCGCGATGCAGCGGGTGCAGGACGGCGCGATTGGGGAGATTGTTTCCATCTACTCCACGCGCATGAGCAACCGCCTCGCGCGCTTCGACGGCGTGCGCAAGCCCGGGCAGACCGACCTTGAATGGCAGCTCCGCAACTGGCACTACTTCGTCTGGCTTTCCGGCGACTTCATCCTCGAAGTCACCGCCCACAGCATTGACAAAGTCGCGTGGGCGATGCGCGACGTGCCGCCCACGAAATGCCACGCCAGCGGCGCGCGGCATCAAGGCACCATCGGCGATGCGTTCGACCAGTGGGACGTGACCTACGAGTGGGACAACGGCGTGCTGGCCTTCCTCAAGACGCGTTACCAGAACGGCTGCCACAACGAGCATCGCGACGTGCTCATCGGCACCAAGGGCAAGTGCGAACTCGGCTGGGGCAGCGCGAAGATAACGGGCGCGATGAACTGGCGTTACGAAGGCGAGAAGCCCGTGTCGCATCAGGTCGAGCACGATGAGTTCTTCGCCGACTTGCGCGCGGGCAAGACGCCGAATGACGGCCAGCGCATGGCGCAAAGCACGATGATGGGCATCATGGGCCGTATGAGCGCCTACACCGGCAAGGAAGTGACATGGGACTTTGCGATGAAATCCAAGCTCGCCACGATGCCAGAGAAGCTGACTTGGGACATGAAGCTGCCGGAGCCGAAACCCGCCGAGCCGGGCAAGACACCGTTGGTCTGACCCGCAGATACTCACACCATGAAGACTCATCCTTGGCTGTCGCTGCGCCGACTGTTCGTCGGGCTGTGCCTCGGCTTCGTCGCGTCGCTTCCCGCGCAGACTCCGAAGGCGGTCATTACGCCTCCGGCGAGAGGATTACGCCTCACGTTGCCACCGACGGTTTACGCCGTGCCCGGCGTGCCGATGAATCTGCACTTCGCGAATGTCGTGCTCGCCAAGCCGGAGGCCACTCCCGCCTTCGCGGTTGAGTGCGGCATCGGCCAGACGCTTTCCAACCGCTGGACATTGACGGCCACGACCGCCCAAGTGGGCCGACATCCATTGGCGATCCGGGCAAGCCAGGCTTCAGCCGGGGTTCCAGAACACGCCCAGACCGTGGTCCACGTGGTGCCACCGAACGCGGGCAAGGAGCAGGACATCGCACTGCTCCTCGTCGGGGACAGCCTCACGCACGCATCGGCTTATCCGAACGAGATGGCCCGCTTGCTGGCCCTGCCGGGAAATCCAAAATGGCGGATGCTGGGCACGCACCGGCCAGCCAGCGCGGCCACGAACGTCGCGCATGAAGGCTACGGTGGGTGGACATGGAGCCGGTTCAACACGCTGTTCAACCCCGAGCGCCCCATGCCCGGCTACACGAACAGTAGTCCGTTCGTCGCCGCCACCGGCCCGCAGGGGAAACCGCAGCTCGATGTCGCCAACTACATCGCGAAACACTGCGGCGGACGCGCGCCGGACTTCGTTACTTTCCTGCTCGGCATCAACGACTGCTTCCGCCTCAAGGCCGACGATCCCGCCGCGCTCGACGCCGGCATCACGCAGATGCTCCAGCAAGCCGACCTCCTGCTCGCCGCCTTCCATCAGGCCGCGCCCCGCGCTGAACTGGGCGTCGGACTTACGACGCCGGGGAACATCCGCGACGCCGCGTTCGTGGCGAACTACAAGCAGCAATACACCCGCGCCAACTGGCGGGCCGTGCAACATCGGCTGGTGGAGCGGCAGCTCGCGCACTTCGGCGGGCGCGAGGCGGAAGGCATTTTCATCGTCCCAACCGAGCTGAATCTCGACATCGTTGGCGGGTATCCCGACAACAACGCGGTGCATCCGAATGCTACCGGCTACCAGCAGATCGGCACGAGCTTCTACTCGTGGCTCAAGTGGCGGCTGGCCGAGCGCGACCGGATGAAGGCCGCGCGTTGACCCCGCGTTGAGTTGGCTTCAAACTGCGGGCATGAAAGCCATCCGCCCGTCCGCCACTTCATCTCCCGTCATTTCACGTCGGCGCTTTGCCAAGGCGACCCTCGCTGCCAGTGCCGCGTTGGGCTTCCCCGCCCTCCTCAGTGCGCGGAATCCGAATGACAAGCTCTCGGTCGCCATCATCGGCTCCGGTGGCCGCGGCGGGGCGAACATGGGCGGCGTCGCGCAGACCGAATACATCGCCGCGCTGTGCGATGTGAACCAGCGCAACCTCGATGCCGCGAAGGCCAAGCATCCGCAGGCCGCGACCTTCACCGACTTTCGCAAGCTCTTCGACCACGCGAAGGACTACGACGCCGTGGTGGTGAGCACCTGCGAACACACGCACGCCTTCGCCACGATGATGGCCCTAAAGGCCGGCAAGCATGTGTATTGCGAAAAGCCCCTCACCTATAACATCTACGAGGCCCGCAAGGTCCGCGAAGCCGCCGCCGCAAATCCCAAACTCGCCACGCAGATGGGCATCCAGATTCACGCGACCGAGAACTACCGGCGCGTGGTCGAGTTAATCCAAGCTGGAGCCATCGGCGGCGTGCGCGAAGCGCATGTGTGGGTCTCGCGCGCGTGGGGCTTGCAGAGCGCGGAGGCGGCGGCGCGCAACAAGGACATTGTCAATGTGACCGACCGGCCGAAGGAAGCGTCCCCGATTCCCGCCGGGCTGGACTGGGACTTGTGGCTGGGCCCCGCGCCGGAACGGCCTTTCAACGAGGTCTATTTCCCCGGCCCCAAGTGGTATCGCTGGTGGGACTTCGGCAACGGCACGATGAGTGATCTGGGCTCGCACTGGAACGACCTGCCCTTCTGGGCGCTCAAGCTCAAGGCTCCGCTGACGGTCGAGGGCTTCGGCCCGCCCGCGCACAAGGAAATCGCCCCCGCCTCCATGCACGCGACCTATGAGTATGGCGCGCGTGACGGTATGCCACCGGTGAAGCTCACTTGGTATCAGGGCGAGGACAAACCGAAGCTGTGGACGGAAAACAAAATCCCGCAGTGGGGCAACGGCCATCTCTTCGTCGGCGACAAGGGCATGCTGCTCTCCGACTACGGCAAGCACGTGCTCCTGCCGGAGAAGGACTTCGCCGACTTCAAGCGCCCCGAGCCGACCATTCCGCGCGTGAAGAGCCACTACGATGACTGGCTCACGGCCTGCAAGAACGGCACCCAGCCCAGCGCGAACTTCGAGTATTCCGGCTGGCTCACCGAGGCGAACCACCTCGGCAACGTCGCGTTCCGCGTGGGCAAAAAACTGGAGTGGGACCCGGTGAATCTTCGCGCGAAGAACGCCCCGGAGGCCACGCCCTTCATCCAGCGCGCGTATCGCAAGGGCTGGAGCTTGTAACCGTCAGCCAACCCTCGCACGCAATCAGCCACCGCGACTACAGCGGCCACTCCCGTTCAACATCCGCATGAAAACAGCCACCGGCACCACGATCGTTTCCAACGGTCAGCTCTTCGACGGCACCGGCGCACCGCCCGTGTCTGACGCGGCGCTGGTCATCGAAAATGGCCGCATCCACTACGCCGGCCCGGCCGTCGGCGCGCCGGCCATGCCAGCCGAGGCGCGGCGCATTGACGCGCGCGGCGGCACCATCATGCCCGGCCTCGTCGAGGCGCATTACCACGCAACCTATTTCAACATCGAGAAGCTCGAAGACCTCGACATCAAGTATCCCGTCGAATACGTCTCGTTGCTCGCATCGGTGAACTGCAAGCTAGCGCTCGAATGCGGCTACACGGCCGCCCGCTCGGGCGGTTGCCTCTTCAACTGCGACGTGTGGCTGAAGAAGGCCCTCGAGGAGGATCTCATCCCCGGCCCGCGCCTGGTCGCCAGCGGCCGCGAGATTTGCAGCGCGGGCGGGCTGATGGACTGGAACCCCGACTTCCGCAAGATCGGCATGGACGGGCTTGTGTTCTGCATCAACGGCGTGGAGGACGCGCGCAAGGCCGTGCGTGCGTTGGTGAAGGACGGCGTCGAGTGGGTGAAGACGTATCCGACCGGCGATGCCGCATGGCCCGATCAGAACGACCATCACACGCTGTGCATGACCTTCGAGGAGATGCACGCCGTCGTCGCCACCGCACACAACCACAAGCTCAAGGTCACCGGCCACTGCCGGGCAACCGAGGGCATCAAGAACGCGTTGCGCGCCGGCTACGACAGCATCGAGCACGCGACCTTCATCGATGACGAAGGGCTGGAGCTGCTGCTGAAGCGCGATGTGCCCGTGGTGCCGGGTCTTTACTTCGAGCAGGCCAGCGTCGTGCGCGGCAAGGAGTTTGGCCTGCCGCAGCGCGTGATTGAAGGGCATCAGGAAACCCTTGAAGGCGGCGCGGCCAGCTACCGGAAAATCCTCAAGGCGGGCGGCCGCATCGGCATGGGTGGCGATTATGGCTTTGGTTGGAACCCCCACGGGGACTACGCGAAGGAGCTGAGCTTCTTCGTGAAGTATGTCGGTTTCAGCCCGCTGGACACCCTCAAGTGCGCCACCAAGACCGGCGCGGAGATCATGGGCCGCAGCGCGGACCTCGGCACGCTGGAGTCCGGCAAGCTCGCCGACGTGCTCGTGGTAGATGGGGATGTCGTGAAAAACATCGCGCTGCTGGAAGACCGGCAAAACATCCTCGCCGTGCTGCAAGGCGGCGTGCTGAAGGCCGGCCGGCTGGCCACAAAGGAATTTGCCCACTAAACACACGGAGCACACTCAACGAACATGAACGCCTTCAATTCTCACTGGATATCTCCAACCGACCATAACCGCACCCTTCACTCGTCCAAAAGCGCCATTTTCAGGCTTCTTTTAGTGTATTTCGCGTGTTTCGCGGGCTTCTCCTCCCGGGCCGCCGAAGTCCAGCTCTTCGCCCGCACGAACTTGGTGGCTTGGTGCATCGTGCCGTTCGATTCCAAAAAGCGCGGACCCGCCGAGCGCGCGGAGATGGTCGCCAAGCTCGGCTTCACCAAGGTGGCCTACGACTGGCGTGCGGAGCATGTGCCGACGTTCGAGCAGGAGATTTTGGAATACCAGAAGCACAAGCTGGATTACTTCGCGTTCTGGTCGCAGCACGACGAGGCGTATCGGCTGTTCGCGAAGCACGGACTGCACCCGCAAATCTGGGTCATGATGGGCTCGCCCGCTGCGCCCACCAACGAAGAGCGCGTCCAACTCGCGGCCAAGCAGTTGCTGCCGGTGGTCGAGCGCACACGCAAGGCCGGGTGCCGGCTTACGATTTACAATCACGGCGGCTGGGCCGGCGAGCCGGAGAACATGGTCGCCGTCGCCAAGCTCCTCCGCGAGGAGCACGGCGCGGCGCATGTGGGCGTCGTTTACAACCTCCACCACGGCCACGACCACCTCGACCGCTTCCCCGTCGCGCTCAAGACGATGATCCCCTATCTACATTGCCTAAACCTCAACGGCATGGTCGCGGGCGGTGACAAGAAGGGGCAGAAAATCCTGCCGCTCGGCGCGGGCGACCTCGACCTCGGCCTGCTCAAAGTCATCCGCGCTTCCGGCTATCGCGGCCCCATCGGCATCATCGGCCACACCAACGACGATGCGGAGCAGCGGCTTCAGGACAACCTGGACGGGCTCGACTGGCTGCGGCCGCAACTTGACGGCAAACCCGCCGGACCGAAGCCAAAGTTCCGCACCCACAACGCACCCCGCGCCGGCGACTTGCCGTCGCCGACAGTTGCCGCCAACCCGGTCGCCAGCACCGGGCAACCCTCGGTCGCGAAGGAGTTTGGCCATGCCCTGGCCGGGGGAATGGTGGTAGAGGGCAAGCCTGAATACCGCACGTTGCCGCTCACCATCGAATGCCGGGCCAAAGTGGCTTCCAAACGCGGGTTCAATATCCTCATCGCCAGCGACTCCAAGGCTTCGGCGGAGCATTGGGAGCTTTACAGCTACACCGGCAGCGGGGTGTTCAGCCTTTATCTGCCCGGACGGGGCGGGGAATTCAAAACGCAGGCGGACATCGCCGACGGCCAGTGGCATGCGCTGGCGGCGGTGATTGAGCCCGCCCGCGTGCGGCTGTTTGTGGACGGGAAGCTTGCCCGCGAGGCGCCGCTCCGCCCGCTCACCGGCACGCCGAAGCCCGGCGAGCTGGCGTTTGGCAGACTGGTGGAAGGCGGTCTGGGTTGCGATGGTTTGGTGGACGACGTGCGGATTTCCCGTGGTGCGCGGGACATCGCAGGCGTGGCTGCGGAGCCGCTGAAGCAGGATGAGCGCACGGTCGGTTTGTGGAACTTCGACACGTTGCCAGCAGCGCGGGACAAGCCCGCCGCCACCGGCCCGAAGGTGGATTACTGGGCGGTGGAAGACGCGGCCGCTCGTGCGAAGCTTCCGCCTTACCAAACCATTCCCGCCGCCCGCGCGGACGAACTCACGCCACACAACGGGTTCCCGAAAACCGAGACGTTCCGCACCTGGACCCGCTCGCACGGCGATGGCGGTTCCTCCCGTTTCTCCGCGTTGACGCAGATCAACCGGAGCAACGTGAAGAACCTCCAGCCCGCCTGGACGTATAACTCAAAGGACGGTGCGGGGAACATCCAATGCAACCCCATAATCGTGCGCGGCGTGATGTTTGCCCCGACGGCGGGGCATCACATCGTCGCCGTGGAGGCGGCGACGGGCGTTGAGCGGTGGCGCTTCAAACCCGAGAGCAGGCCTGCGTTCCGGGGGCTGATGTGGTGGGCTGGACAGGAGGGTGCGGGAGAACGGCTTTTCTTCTGCGCCGGCAAATACCTGCACGCTCTGGACCCGCAGACGGGCAAGCTCGTGCCGGGGTTTGGCACGGCGGGCCGGGTGACGCTGCCGGGCCCCGCTCCGGGCGGCTTCGGTGCTGCGACAGCGGGCCCGGCCATCTTCGAGCGCACGATTGTGGTGCCGGGTTTTGAGAAGGATGTGTGGGCGTTCGACGCGGTGACCGGGGCGCAACGCTGGACCTTTCACACGGTGCCGCAACCCGGCGAGTTTGGTTACGCCACTTGGGATCGCACGGAATCCAACGGCGCGAATTGCTGGGGTGGCATGGCGCTGGATGAGCAGCGCGGCATCGCCTTCATCACCACGGGATCGCCGAAACCAAACTTCCTTGGCATGAGCCATCGCGGGGACAACTTGTTCGCCAACTGCCTCGTCGCGCTGGATGTCCGCACCGGGAATCGGCTTTGGCATTTTCAGGAAATCCCGCACGACATCTGGGATCTCGATCTACCTGCCCCGCCGGTGCTCTCGACCATCACACGCGATGGGCGGCGCGTGGATGTGGTCGCGGCGGTGAGCAAGACGGGCAACACGTTGCTGCTCGACCGCGTGAACGGCAAGCCGGTGTTCCCCTTCCGCCTGCGCCGCGCGCCCACGAGCACGGTGCCAGGTGAATTGACGGCTCCGTATCAGGCGGACTTGGAACTGCCGCAGCCCTTCGCGCGACAGGAATACACGCTGGCGGATGCCCCCACGCGCACGCCCGAGGTGCGCGAATGGGCGCTGGAGCGGCTCAAAAGCGCGCAGTTCGGCTGGTTTCTGCCCGTGAGCGACCGAAAGGTGACGGTGTTCTACGGTGTCCACGGCGGCGCGGAATGGACCGGTGCCTGCACGGACCCGACGACCGGACGGCTCTACGTCAGCGCGAACGAAGTGCCGTGGGTGATGTCGCTCATCAACTGGGACGAGCCCAAGCGCGACCCCAAGGCCCCGCCGACGCGCGGCCAGCAACTCTACGAACTCACCTGCGCCCAGTGCCACGGCACGAACCGCAACGGCATCGGCGTGGCGCCACCGTTGCGCGGGCTGCAGCATCGCTTGAAAGACGCTGACGTGGTGGCGCTGCTCAAGACCGGCCGGGGCTTGATGCCCGTCGCGCCGCCGATGAGCGAACCCGATCTCAATGCGTTGCTGGATTTTTTGTTTGTGCGTGATGTGCCGGTGCTGGCGGAGACCGCGCCCAAGGTCCGGCCCGAGCGCCCGCAATTCACACAGAACTCCTTCACCCGGTTCCTCGACCCCGAGGGTTATCCCGCCTGCAAACCACCGTGGGGCACGCTGAACTGCCTCGACCTCAACACCGGAAAGCTGCTGTGGAAGGTGCCGTTGGGCGAGCACGAGGAGCTGACGCGTCAGGGGGTTCCGAAAACGGGCACGGAGAATTTCGGCGGTGCCATTGTTACCGCCGGTGGGCTGATCTTCTGCGCCGGCACCAAGGACGGCAAGCTGCGCGCGTTTGACTCCGAGACAGGTGCGGAGCTGTGGTCGGCGAAGTTGCCGTGGGGAGGCTACGCACCGCCAGCGACCTATGAGGTGAACGGTCGGCAGTTCGTGGTCATTGCCGCGAGTGGCGGAGGCAAGCTCGGCGGCCCGACGGGCGATGCCTACGTGGCGTTTGCGCTGCCGGGGAAATGAACGCTCGCCGCGCCTTCACGCTGATCGAGCTGCTCGTGGTCATCGCCATCATCGCGATCCTGGCGGGGCTGCTCCTGCCGGCTCTCGCCAAGGCAAAACACAAGGGCCTCGGAGCCAAGTGCGCAAGCAACCTGCGGCAGGTGTATCTCCTCGAACAAACCTTCGCCTTGGACAACGACAACACCGTGCCGTTGGGCTATCGCGACGGACGCAAGCAATTCAACACGATGGTTTACAGCGGCACGGCGGATAAGTTTGTCCTCTTCGGACGACTTTACACGGAAGGTCTGTTGAGCGCTCCGAGCGTGCTCTACTGTCCGGCAGAACGCGCCCCCACCCAGGCCTTCAACACTTTCGCTAACCCGTGGCCGCCTGGGATCGCGGGGACCAACGTGCAGGGCGGCTACGCGGCCCGACCGGTGGTGGATTGGGCGCTCAACGACACACCGGACCCTTGGCCGCGTCTGGAAGGCCCGCCCAACACGGCGTTGCTGGCGGATGGCGTGGGCCAGCCCGCCCGGGTGGATTCCCGGCACGTGAACGGCGTAAATGTGGCCTTCGTGGATGGCTCGGTGAAGTGGACGCGCCGGGCGGTCTTTGACGGACCACTGGGGCTGTGCATCTCGGTTGGGCCAGCCTGCAATGCCGCGCAAGATCAGCTCTGGGCCACACTCGACACCGCACCGTAAGCGGCCCGCTGGACTGCTGATGCGGCTGGCGCCAGCCGGAGCGCGGCCTTCAGGCCGCAGCAACGTTATTGGCACCGGAGTGAGGGAATGTCCGCGTTGCCCGCATGGTGAAAGCGAGTGCTGTAGAAGAACGAATGTTTCTGCGGCGTGAACGCCGCGCTTAAACGGCACCGCTCCGGGCTATTTCTTCCTCTTCTTCAAAGCCGCCTTGGTCGCAGCCTGAAGATCATCCAGATCCAGCTTCAAATCCTCTTTCGTGGCCCGGTCCATGCGGTCGATGAAGAGGATGCCGTGGAGATGATCGACTTCGTGCTGAATGCAGCGTGCCAGCAGACCGCCACAGCGGAAGGAAAGCGCCTCCCCCTTGTCGTTCGTCGCCGTCACGTCCACGGACTCGGGGCGCTCAATCTCGCCATAGAGTTTCGGGAAGCTCAGGCAGCCTTCCGAGCCGGCCTCGGGCACCCCGACGGGATTCACGACCGGATTGAGCAGCACAAGCGGCATGATGGACTTGGGGTCGGCGGGTTTCCCGTCCAATTCCAGCGTGGAGGGACGGTCCTCAATGGGCCGGATGTCGATCACGGTGAGCTGGAGAGCCTGGCCGATCTGCTGCGCAGCGAGGCCTACGCCGTGGTGAGCCTCCATCGTCTCGAACATGTCCGCGATGAGCTGGCGGATTTCCGGGGTGACTTCAGTGACCAGCGCACCCTTCTTGCGGAGGATGGGATCACCGTATTTGCAGACGGGGAGTTTCATCTTGGATAATCAGGACTTGGCTGCGAAAGGGCACAGAGGACGCAAAGAAGGCCGAAGGAAGCGGCGGCGGCCGGTTGAACCGAGGAAGCTGTTAGATGCAGAGCCATTCTCTGTTTGCGCTCTTTGTGCTCTTTCGCGGCTAATCAACTTTCACACCCGCGATTTGCAGGATGCGGTCGAGGTCGTCGTCGTTAAAGAAGCGGATTTCCACCGCGCCTTTGCCCTTGCGATAACGCAGGGCGACTTTGGTGCCGAAGCGTTCCTGTAACTTGGTTTCCAGACTGGCCACATGCACATCGCGCGGCACGGCGGGCTTGCTGCCGCTGGCGGCCTTGGCCGGAGCCTGCGTGCTGGACTGCTGGAGGCGGGCGACCAGATCCTCGGTCTGGCGGACGTTCAGGCCGTCCTTGAAAACGCGCTCGACGGCCAGCTTCTGCTCCGCCGCCCCGGACAGGCCGAGGATGACCTTGGCGTGGCCGACGGAGAGCTGGCTGTGCCGCAGGTAGCCTTGCAGCTCGGGCGCGAGCTTGAGCAGACGCAGCGCGTTGGCGACGACGGCGCGGCTCTTGCCGACCTTCGCGGCGGCGGTTTCCTGCGTGAGCTGGAACTGCTCGATGAGTTGCGCGTAGCCGAGCGCTTCCTCAATCGGATTGAGGTTCTCGCGCTGCAGGTTCTCGATGAGCGCCAACTCCACTACGGTGCGATCGTCCGCTTCACGGACGATGACTGGAACCGTTTTGAGCCCGACCAGTTGCGCGGCCCGCCAGCGGCGTTCGCCGGCAATGAGTTCAAAGTCATCGCCCAAGGGCCGGACGATCAGCGGTGAGAGGATGCCTTGAGCCTTGATGGAATCCGCCAACTCCCGGAGGGCGTCCTCCGCAAAATCTTTGCGCGGCTGGAACGCGCACGGCCGGACGCGCTGGATAGGCATGGGCCGAACCTGTTCGCCAGCGGGCGCAACCGGCGCGGGGACTGGCGGCACCGCGGCCGCGGGCGCGAGCACCGGAGCGGGCGAGGCGGCCTTCACAGACGCGGCCCCACCACCCAGCAACGCGCTCAGACCGCGTCCCAAAGCAGGTTTCGACATGGCGCAAAGAGTGGGAAAGCACGACGGGCTTGTCGAGGGGGAATCCCTCCCGAACCGGCGCGGAAAGCCTCATCCCGAATACTTTCCGATCAGAAAACAAACTATTGCAGCAGATTAGGACGCTGCTACTTTGACCACGCTTTCACCCTGTAACCACTTTAGCACCAGTCCACGCGAGCGATGAAGACATCCGCATCCAACCGGCCGGCGGCATTCGCTTTCACCCTCATTGAGCTGCTCGTCGTCATCGCCATCATCGCGATTTTGGCGGGGATGCTCCTGCCGGTCTTGGGCAAGGCCAAGAGCAAGACCATCGGGGCCACCTGTCTGAACAATCAGAAGCAACTGGCCATTGGCTTCACGCTTTATGCCGGAGACCATGACGACAAGTTACTGCCCGGCGGCAGCGGAGCCGGGTTCTGGCCCGGAGCGATCGATGCGATGGGGGCGACGATCACCAGCGCGCCCACCTTTTCAACCCTGGCCATTTCCACGGATACCGCGCTGCAATATGTGCAGCGCGGCATTCAAGCCGGCCTGCTCTACCGTTACACTCCCAACCTCAAGACCTACAACTGTCCGGGCGACAAACGCACCACCAAACGGTTGGGCACCGGGGCGGGTGGCGGCTGGGGTTACGACAGCTACTCGAAGGTGAACGGGATGAATGCCGCCGGCAACGGTTGGCAATTCGGACCGCAATCACCCTATCGGCGTGCCACGGAGATCACCCATCCCGTGGACTCCCTGGTGTTCGTGGAAGAGGGAGATCCGCGCGGCTTTAATTGGGGGGAGTGGGTGATGGACGTGCAGCCCAATCCGGCGTGGGTGGACTCGTTCGCCGTATATCATGTCAACGCCAGCAGCGTAGGCTTCGCGGACGGCCACGGAGAGGTTCACCGGTGGGAGGATTCAACCATACTCAATGCATCGACCGCCGGCACGTTCTTCGCCGCGTTGCCCAATCCGGCCGGCAACACGACCTACCAATGGATGTATTTCCGGTATCGGCACAACGCTTGGGCTCCGTTCTGACCCCCGACCGAAGTGGCTGGTTCGCCTGCGTTGACGCACCCCTTCGGCAGCCTTAGCGTCTGCCACATGATTGACTTGGCCGAAGCCCAACCCCGTAGCGCCAACCTGACGCTGCCGCAGTTTCGCGGCCCCCGGCCCGGCTCCGAAACGGCCGCGCTCGTGGCGGAGATTCTCGCCCTCAAGCGCCAACTCAACGCCGTCATCCTCGCGCACAACTATCAGGTGCCGGAAATTCAGGACGTGGCAGACTTCGTGGGCGATTCGCTCGGCCTAGCCCAACAGGCAGCGGGCACCAGCGCGGATGTCATCGTCTTCTGTGGTGTCCACTTCATGGCGGAGACGGCGAAGATTCTTAATCCCGGCAAGCTCGTCTTGCTGCCCGACCTCAATGCCGGTTGTTCCCTCGAAGAAAGCTGCCCCGCGCCCAAGCTGGCCGCGTTGCAAGCCACCAACCCGAACTTCTACACCATCGCCTACATCAACTGCTCGGCAGCGGTGAAGGCGTTGAGCGATGTGATTGTCACCAGCGGCAACGCGCTCAAGATCGTCAACGCCGCGCCCAAGGACCGCGACCTCCTCTTCGTGCCGGACGAGAACCTCGGCCAGTGGGTCATGGAACAGACCGGCCGCCCGATGACCTTGTGGCGCGGCAACTGTTACGCTCACGTCGAGTTCCAGCGCGACAACATCATCCGCGCGCGCGCGGCTTATCCGGACGCGGAGATCGTTGTCCATCCCGAGAGCCTCCGCGAGGTGCGCGAGCTGGCCGACGTGGTCTGCTCGACGGAGAAGATGATCACCCATTGCAAGAGCAGCCCGGCGAAGCGCTTCGTCATCGTCACCGAGTCGGGCATCATCCACCGGATGCGGAAGGAATGCCCGGGCAAGGAATTCCTCTGCGCCCCGGTCTATGACGTGATGCGGATGCCCACCGACAACTGCCGTTGCAGCGAGTGCCGCTACATGAAGATGAACACGCTGGAGAAGCTGCGCGACTGCATGCAAGAACGCACCCCGCATTTGGAACTGCCAGCGGACATTCTCGCCCAAGCCCGCGTGCCCATGGAGCGGATGCTGGAAATCTCCGCGCGGAGCTGAACCCAGAGACATTGGGGCGCGGCTGTGTCGCAGACCAACCGCAGCGACCACGCCCCACCACCGCTGCCGAACCGGAGGCCGTGGAGCTATTCCAAGCGCTGCGTCCGGTGCTGCGCACACAGGCGCGCTCCGTGCCCGCTTAGCGTTTCTTTACACCCCCCGCCTTGACGCGCCGGAGTGGAGAGCGTTTGCTGAGGCGCGTTGAAACCACCGCTTCCTAATCGAAAGCGCGCATGGCTAGCTTTCACCTTGGTGGAAACCATGGTGGCTACGCTCATCATTGCGATTCTCATTTCGCTTCTGATGCCCGCGATCATGAAAGCCAAGAGCAAGGGCTTTCAGACTTTTTGCAGCAACAATCTCAAAGGCGTTGGCCTGGGGCTCATCAGCTACGCGGAGTCGAACGACGGCCGCTTCCCTCAGCAAGTGCCCGCGCCACAAGGCGGCTGCGCTCCCATCCCCGCCAACACTTTCCAGCCTGGCGGTCTCATTGCCCGCGACATCCGGCCGTTCATCATCGCTTCCAACAATCTCGGCAGCACCAAAATCCTCATCTGCCCGCGGGACCGCGACCTGCGCGGACCCTCCAGCTTCGCACAGGTGCGCGGCACAAACGTCAGCTACTTCACCGCCGTCCGCCCGCGCCGCAACAACCACAACACCATCCTGTCGGGCGACAACAACATCGCGTGGCTGCCCTCGGGCGGTTCGCCCATCGGCTATCGCCCGTTTTGGAGCACCAACCGCCACGATGACAGCGGCAACCTCGTCTTCAGCGACGGCCGCGTGGAAGGCGTCCACAGCAACAAGCTGGGGCAGGTATTCTACCGGGCCGCGCAACCGTAGCCGCCTTGCCAGGCCGTTTCTTTGGCTCCCCGCTGAAGGCATCAAGGCACTTGAGCCGTCGGTGTCGGGGCTTGGTCCCCCAAGGAGACAGGGTGACCTCGCCGGGGATTGACGACAATGAGTCCCCCTGAACTTGCCAGGTCGAAAAACTGCTTCGCAAACGACCAGTTCACCAGCAAGAGCAGGACATGCAGGCCCACGCCAAAAATCGCCATTGCGTAGGGCGCGCGCGGGAAGTGGCCGCGCAGGCTGAGGGAAACAACTACCAACGGCAGCACCAGCGTGCCGAGCAACACAGTGATTGCAAGCAAGGTCCAACCCCGCTGCCACCACCGCGTCGGACGGGCAGCCCCGAGCACCCGGAACAGGGGCTTCTGCGCTGCGAGCGCCGGTCCGATCAACCACGCGGTCAGGCAGACGAGTGCGGGTGTGACAGGCAGGCGTTTTAACACCGTTCCCCAGAAGATAGCGGCCAGCACATAGACTGATGCCACGCAGAGCGACCGCACCCACACCACTTTCATCCACACCCGCGTGTAGTCCCAGACCGACACCGGCAGTTGGACTGGCATCCCCGCGCGTCCGGCGTCCAGATTGAGACCATACCCGTGGAACACCAACAAGCCGGTCGCAAGGAGGTAGGGAAGCAGGCAAAACAGCGACTGTTGGGTTTGCAGAAACCAACCGATGCCCAGCAGCGCGACGATCCAGCCAGTGAAATCCCGGAGTGCGGTGGACCAACCCGGCGGGAGCGGCAGCATGAGTTCCGCGAGTTCCCGCTGCTTGGGCGTGAGCACCCGCCCGACGAGCCACTCCACCCAGCCCGCCTGCCACCACGCCGCCGGCGAGTCCAACCGACGACGCAAGTCCGCCTCCGCCTGCGCGCGAGTCCACTCCACCTGCACCTCGTCGGGCAGCAGGACGAACTGGTGGTCCGGCGCGAGGTTAATGAACCTGGCGCGCAAGCTCCGGTGCCACCACGGAGCCATCAGCAAGAGCAGTGCGGTAGGAAGCAGCGCCACCGAAAAGGTCAGTTGGCCAGCCTCCAAGCTGTTGAAATACAGTTCGCCCGTCCAACCACCCGGCAGCGATGCGTAAATGGGGTGAATCCAAATCGCGAGCGTCTCGGCGTCCATCAGGCGTGGCAAATTCCACGTGAGGATAAAGGAACTGAAGATGCTGGCCACGACTGGCAGTCCCCGTAGCGAATTGGGCGCCTGATAGGGCTCTGCCGGACGGCTTGCCGCGCGGCAGGAAAGCGCCAAGCCCAACGAGAACAGACTGACCGCGTGCAGGAAACTGGCCGCCAAGGCCGACTGCCAGACGAGTGTTTCCGCATAGCCCCATCCCACCACGCCCAGGATGAAGCCGGCCGGTCCGAGGATCATCGGACACAACACCAAGATGCCACGGCAATGACTGGTGATGCAGGCATCGAACAAGCGCCGATGGTTCACTGGAAGCCGTTGTTCAGGCGCGACGAGCAACCGCTTGAGGGTTACCGCGAATGGCCCACCCAGACAGAGCGAATACGTCAGCACGAGTTCAATCATCAGCCGGACCTGGATCGGGAACGGCTCTGACGTGGCCGCTCCGCGCGGCAGTGGCCCCGTGAATTTGAGCAGTAGCACCAAAATCACCAGGAGCGCCAACAGCAGCGGCAGACCCACTGCCCATCCCGGCGGATTCGACAGGTAAGTCCAGAGATACCTCCGCCATTTCTCCGGCGACTTGCGCAACTCCACCCGGGCTGCCGCGTGCAGCGCCTGCTCGAATGCTAGCGAGTGCAGTTGCATGCGTCAGGCGGGGGCGCGGAGTTCCCGGAACAAGGCTTCCAGCGCGGGTGTGGTCGGGCCGGTGTCCCGGCGCAGTTCCGCCAGCGGCGCGTTTGCCACCAGGCGGCCCTTGTCCAGCACCAGCACGCGGTCGGAGAAGCGTTCCACCACGTCGAGAATCTGCGTCGTGTAGAGGATGGTCCGCCCGCGTTTTACCGCCGCCTGCGCCTGCGCGCGGAACGCGCCCAGCCCTTGCGGGTCCATGCCGGAGGCGAACGGCTAGTCCAGCAGCCACACTTCCGGGTCAGCGGCGAGCAGTCCGATGAGGCTGGCCTTGTAAGCCTGACCGCGCGAGAGGGAGGAGAGCGGCTTGCGGATGAGCGGCAGCAGGTCGAACTCATCGAGCCAGGCCACGATCTGCCGTTCCGCGCCCGGTTCGTCGCGTTCGTAAAGCCGCATCATCGCCGAGACATTGCGCAGGATGGAGTGGGCGGAGAACAACGCCGGGAAGTCCGGCATGAAGTGCAGCCGGCGGCGCTGCGCCTCAGACTCGCGGTCGAGCGGCGCGCCGTCGAAGAGCACGCGGCCCTTGTCCGGCGTGGCCAGCCCGCTGAGGCAGCGCAGCAGCGTGGTCTTGCCCGCGCCGTTCAAGCCCAGCACCGCGATGGCCTGCCCCGGCGCGAGGTCGAGCGATACGTCCACCAACGCGGGCGTGCCGAAGAACTTCTTGGAAATGGCTTCAGTCTGGATGCGCATGAACTGGTGATTTCGAGAGAATTTGCCAATCAACTTCCTCAAACAACCAGAAACTCACACCGCGTTTGTAGTCGGAAGAAAACCGCTTTTCCAAAGGCGTCACTGCGGTTACAAGCAACGGCATGTTCCACTTATTGCTCGTCGTATGCGTCGTCCTCGGAGGCATCCAGTTCACCGTCGCCGCTGACAACCTGCCGCCCGTCGGCTTACCGCGCTTGGAACGCACCAACTTGCTGGTTTATCGCGACGTGGCGGGCAATGCCAGCAAGGTGAAATCCGCCAAGGACTGGGAACGCCGCCGCGCGGAGATCGCGCGCGGCATGGAGCGCGTCATGGGCATCCTGCCAGGCGCGGAGAAGCGTTGCGCGCTGGAGATGAAGATTGAGGAGGAGACGGATTGCGGCCCCTATGTGCGACAGCTCATTACCTACCAAAGTGAGCCGGGCGGCCGCGTGCCAGCCTATCTGCTCGTGCCCAAAGATGCCTTGGCCGGCAAGCGCAAAGCCGCCGGGATTCTCTGTCTGCACCCGACGGAGAACACCATCGGGCACAAGGTCGTCGTGGGCCTCGGCGGGAAGCCCAACCGCCAATACGCCAGCGAACTGGCCGAGCGCGGCTTCGTTACCCTTGCCCCCGCCTATCCGCTGCTCGCCAACTACCAGCCCGATCTCAAGGCGCTCGGGTGGGAAAGCGGCACGCTCAAAGCCGTGTGGGACAATCTCCGCGGCCTCGACCTGCTGGAGTCCCTGCCCTTTGTGAATGCGAAGTCGGGGTTCGGAGCGATCGGCCATTCGCTTGGCGGGCACAATGCCGTTTACACCGGTGTATTTGATGCCCGGATCAAGGTCATCGTTTCGAGCTGCGGGCTGGACTCTTACCTCGACTACATGAGCGGGAACCCGAAAGTTTGGGAGGCGGAGAAAGGCTGGTGCCAGACCCGTTACATGCTCAAGCTCGCCGGCTATCGCGGTCGGCTGGAGGAAATTCCTTTCGACTTCCACGAAATGGTCGGGGCACTCGCGCCGCGTGTCTGCTTCATCGCCGCGCCGATGAAGGACTCCAACTTCAAGTGGGACAGCGTGGACCGCGTGGCCGCCGCTGCCGCGCCGGTTTATCGTCTGCTGGGGAAGCCGAATCACCTCATCGTGGAGCATCCGGATTGCGACCACGACTTCCCCGAGGCGATGCGAGAAAAAGCCTATCAGCTCTTCCGCACGCACCTGAAGCCGTGAGTCAGGCGGGCACTCCTGTCCGCCTTGGCACTTCGGCTGTTGGTTCGGCAAACCGACTGCGGGAAGAGTTGGCACGCACAGCGTTTGGCCATAAAACCTTGCCGTGCCGAAAACTCCCCCACGCCGCCGCCTCGACCAGTTGCTCTCCTCGTGCGGCTATTGCAGCCGCAGCGAAGCCCGGCTATGGGCGCGCGGTGGCCGCATCCAGGTACGCGGACAAGTGGTGAAGGCCGCCGATGAAAAGTTTCTGCCCGAAGAAGTGGTCGTGGATGGCGAACCGCTGGAATCCCCCGAGGGCATCCTCGTCATGTTCCACAAACCGGCCGGCTGCGTCTGTTCACACGACGAACGCGAGGGCCAGCGCGTTTTCGACCTGCTGCCCGCCCGCTGGCTCAAGCGCAACCCGCCGGTCACCACCGTCGGCCGCCTCGATAAGGATGCCACCGGCGTGCTCATCATCACCGACCGGGGCGACCTCGTGCATCGCTGGACTTCGCCGAAGCACCATGTGCCGAAACTATACGAAGTCACCGTGGACCGCGACTTGGACCCCAAGCTCATCGCCCTGTTTGCCTCTGGCGAACTGCGGCTGGAGGAGGAACCAAAGCCCTGCCTGCCCGCGAAGTTGGAAATCATCAGCGCCCGCGAAGCCCGGGTGGAATTGACCGAGGGCAAATACCATCAAGTGAAGCGCATGTTCGCCACCCAAGGCTGCATAGTCACGCGCCTGCACCGCAGCCGCTTCGGAGAATTTGAACTGGGAGACTTGCCCGTGGGCCAATGGCGCAAACTTGCGCTGTAGCGGCGTCACAGCCCGCCGCTACAAGCTGGCTTCGGGCGCTGCACTTCCAGCTTGATGCGGGCACGCAGGCACGCGGGGCAAAGGCAGTCCGCCGATGCATCCGTAGGCATCGGGAGGCGGGGCAGCTCCAT
Source organism: Akkermansia muciniphila (assembly GCA_945874145.1). GTDB lineage: Bacteria > Verrucomicrobiota > Verrucomicrobiia > Limisphaerales > SXTU01 > SXTU01. The sequence continues at coordinate 444 of CAMCFN010000012.1, read as the reverse complement.
GCACCAGCAAGTGTTCGCGCCGCAGTGGGCGAGGCACTGAAACTCCGCCCCACATTCGGGGCAGCGCTTCTTTTCCGCGTGGCGGCTCATGAAGTGAAAAGAGTGTCGCGCGAAGTCCTCGCAGTTGGCGAAGCATTTTCCATCAGCTTTGGCCCCCTTCATGGCCTTCGCGCGACCAGCAGCGGTTCAGAACGTCGCCGTCACACCGACGCGGAAGTTGATGCCCGGCGCGGGGTTGTGCCGCAATGCCTTGGCGAAGGCGTTGTAGGTCGGGAACTGCTCGTAGAGTCGGTCGAGCAGGTTATTCACCGCCGCGTAGGTGGTGAGATTCTTCCACTGGTAGCTCAACTTCGTGTTCACCACGGCATAGGTGTTTTGCGCGAGCGCATTGGGCAAATCGTTGAAATGCCGCTGCCCGGTGACATAGACCGTCTCCACGCGCCA
>CAMCFN010000011.1 GCA_945874145.1 Akkermansia muciniphila | reverse complement strand
CGTTTGAAGGCCTCCACCTGGATGGGGTCCACGGCAATCTCAGGCTTCATCAACTTCACCGCGACCTCGCGGTTGAGGTTGGTGTCGTAGGAGCGGAAGACCGTGCCCATGCCACCGGAGGCGATGACGCCGCGCAGCTCGAACTGGCGGAGCTTCACCGTGATCATCACCGGGCCCCCGCACTTGTTGCAGGGCTGGGTTTCGAACGCGGGCAGATCACTGGGAATGAAATTTTTCGCGCTGCACCGGCCACACGAAACCATCTTCAGCGATCGTTTGCCTTCGTTCATTGCATGGACTTCGTTGGGAGGGTAACAGGGGAGGCCTCAGGCTCAAGACTTGATTCCATTTTCAGGCATCCGCCGTTAGCCGTTTGCTTTTAGGCTTGGTAACGGCGCGTCGTTTTGTTTCAACCATGGGCGGTGCCGCTGCTTTACAACCTGCTCTTCCCGGTCTTCTTCCTCCTCAGCGCACCGTATTACTTCTGGAAGCTGTGGCGGCGCGGGAGCTGGCAGCAGGGTTTCGGCGAGCGCTTTGGCCGGCTTCCAGTCGAAAAAGTGGGCGCGCTGGCAGGTCGGAAAGTGCTCTGGCTGCACGCGGTCAGCGTGGGGGAGGTCAATGTCTGCCTCCAGCTCATCGCCGCCCTGCGCCCGCGGCTGGCGGGCTGGAAGTTTCTCGTGTCCACCACCACCAGCACCGGGATGGGGGAGTTGGCGAAGAAACTGCCGGCGGACGTGGAGCGCATTTATTATCCCGTGGATTTCCCCTGGTCCGTGCGTCGCGCGCTGGACACGGTCCGGCCAGCGGCCTTCGTGCTGGTCGAGGCGGAATTCTGGCCCAACTTCCTCTGGCAGATCCGGGACCGGGGAGTGCCGGTGCTGCTGGCGAACGCACGTGTTTCGGACAAGTCGTTCCGGGGCTACCAGCGGGCTGGCTTCTTGTTCCGGGAACTGTTCGCCAACTTCGCCGCAGTCGGCGCGCAAAACGAGGCGGACGCCGCGCGCCTGCGGGAGCTGGGCTGCCGGGCGGACGCCATCCACGTGACGGGCAATGCGAAGTTCGATGCCGCCGCGCCGCTTGCCGCCGGTGGACTCGACGTGTCCGGGTTGCTCCGCCAGCTCGGGGTGACGGCGGAGGCGGAAATCCTCGTGGCTGGCAGCACCCATGCGGGCGAAGAAGTGTTGCTGGCGCAGATGGTCCGGCGGCTGCGTCAGCGGTTTCCGAAGCTGTTTCTGGTGCTCGTGCCCCGGCATTTCGAGCGCACTAAGACCGTCGTGGAGGAACTGCGTCCCACCGGACTGCGGCTGGCGTTGCGCAGCGAACTGACAGCAGGCCAGTCCGTCGCCCCCGGCACCCTGGACTGCCTGCTGGTCAACACCACGGGCGAACTGCGGCAGTTCTACCGGCATGCCACCGTGGTTTTCGTCGGCAAGAGCATTACGGCCAAGGGCGGGCAAAATCCCATCGAGCCAGCCGCGCTCGGCAAGGCGATGGTGTTCGGCCCGCACATGGAAAACTTCCGGCCGATTGCGGCGGAGTTTGTGTCCGGCGACGGGGCCATGCAGGCGGCGGACGCCGCCGAGGTGGAGGCCGCGCTGGCGAGCCTCCTGTTCGATCCCGTCCGCCGCGAGCAGATGGGAGCCAATGCCCTGCGGGTGGTGCAACGTAACCAGGGGGCTAGTGAGCGCACCGCGGAGATGATTGCCACCCGCCTGCGCGCATGATCGCCTTTCGCAGCTTCTACTGGCCAGCTTCCGCACGCCGTGCTACAGCGACTGGCGTGTATCGTCGTCGTCTCGCTTCGCCACTGCGGTTGCTCCTCGGAGGGCTGCTGGCGGTGTTGCCGGGGTTGGCGTCCGCTCAGGTTGGGGTGCAAGTTCCCGCGCTGGCGGTTGACGCGCTGAATAAGCAGGTGAGCGTCCGCTTTGGCCAGACGAATGCGCTGGTCCGTTTCGCGCTGACCAACGTTTCTTCGCAACCGCTGGTCATCAAGGACGTGACGCTCTCCTGCGGCTGCAGCGCTGCGAGCATTCCCGCCCGGCCGTGGACGCTTCGCCCCGGAGAACACGGGCAGGTGGTGATCACCACCGACATGCGAGGCAAGCAGGGCAGCCTCATGAAAAGCGCCGTGGTTCACACCACCTCTGGGATGCAGACCTTGAGTTATCAAGTGGACATTCAGGAGCCGGTGACTCCGGAAGAGCGGGCCCGCAACCAGCGGCTCGCCAAGTCCGACCGGCAGGCGGTCTTCCGCGGGGCCTGTGCGGAGTGTCACGCCACGCCGACGCGGCAGAAGCTGGGGGGCGAACTGTTCGCCGCCGCCTGCGGCATCTGCCACGAGGCGGAGCACCGGGCGAAAATGGTGCCGAACCTGCGCGCGCTGAAGCAGCCCGTGCGCCGCGATTACTGGCTGGAGACGATCACACATGGCAAGCCCGGCACCCTGATGCCGGCCTTTTCCACGGCGGAGGGCGGTCCGCTCAACGACGCGCAAATTCGCTCGCTGGCCGATTTCCTTGCCGCGCGGTAGCCGCCTCACGTCGGCGGCCCCGGCATGCGCAGGCTTTCCGCTTGCCGCCTCAGTTCGCCTGACCTAAACAGGGGCCGTGAACCTCCCCCAGCGACTGCTCGTGATGATGCTTTGTGGCGTTGCGCTGCTGCCGACGGCGCGAGCGCAGGTGGACCCGGAGAAGCGGCAACTGTTTCATCTAGGCTACAACCAATCGTTGCAAGGCGTGGGCCCGGTGGCCGCGTATGCCTTCTACTATCTGAATCTTCCCGACTGGCCGCGTCCCGGCCAGACCCTGCGGCTTGCCGTGGCGCCGCTCTATCTGGACAGCGAACTGGCCTTCCGCGAGGCGCTGGGACCGCAGACGCATTGGGCAGTGGGGGCGGCGGGCGGCGGGTTTGCCGACAGCTATTCCGAGGTGCGGGGCGGCAAGTTGCAGAAGGAGGAATCGTTCCAAGGTCACGGTGGCGAGCTGTCCACCAGCGTTTATCACCTGTTCAATCCCGGTGCGCGCATCCCCCTCAACGGCATCCTGCGCGCCAGCTTTCACTACACCGAATACGAGCGTGCCAGCCGGACGGCCGCAGCCTTCACCCTGCCGGCGGATACTGGCATCCTGCGCACCCGCGCGGGGCTGCGTTACGGTGGCCGCGAGCCGCTGCTGACACCGAACGTGGCGATGGAGTTGTCCGCGTGGTATGAGGCGGATTCGCGTTTGAACAATGGACGTTACGGGTTCGGCGGCGATCGGCTGGCCGAGGCGCAGACGCACCTGTTCTGGGCCCGGGCGATGTTCGCCTATCGCGTGCCGGAGCGCGAAGACTACTTCTCAGTGAACTTATCGATGGGCTCCAGCCTCAGCGCGGATCGCTTCACCGGCTACCGGCTGGGGGCGGCGCTGCCGATGGCGGCGGAGTTTCCGTTGAGCCTGCCCGGCTACTATTTTCAGGAAATCACCGCCCGGCAGTTTGTGCTGCTGGGGGGGCTCTACACGGTTCCGCTGGACGCGCGGAAGCGCTGGAGCCTCACCGGTTTTGCCGCCACGGCCGTGGTGGATTACGTCGCGGGAATGGCGCAGCCCGGCGACTGGCATACAGGCGTGGGCGGTGGATTGGGCTACACCTCGCCGAGCAAGGTGTGGGAGTTCACCCTCGGCTATGCCTACGGCGTGGACGCCATTCGCTCCGCCGGGCGGGGGGCGCACTCAGTTGGCCTGGTGGCGCAATATGATCTCGAAGGCCACCGCACCCGCCGCAAATCCACCGCCCCGGAGATCAGCCCGGATCAGTCGCGTGGCCTGCAACGCCTGTTTCGCGGGGTGTTTGGCAACTGAGGCCGGCCTCGGTGCTCAGCTCAAAATGCCGTGGAGCACCTCGCCGTGCACGTCCGTGAGGCGGATGTCGCGGCCGCTGAAACGGAAGGTGAGGTGTTCGTGGTGGATGCCCAGCAAGTGAAGCATCGTCGCGTGCAGGTCGTGGATGGCCACCTTGTTTTCCACCGCTTTGTAGCCGTATTCGTCGGTTGCGCCGTAGATGGTGCCGCCCTTCACGCCGCCGCCAGCCAGCCACATTGTGAAGCCAAAGGGATTGTGGTCGCGGCCATTCGAGCCTTGGGCGAAGGGCGTGCGGCCGAACTCGCCGCCCCACACGACGAGCGTGGAGTCGAGCAGGCCGCGACTCTTGAGGTCGCGCAGCAGGCCGGCAATGGGCTGGTCCACGGCGCGGGAATTCTTCTCGTGACCGTCGCGCAGGTTGCTGTGCTGGTCCCAGCGGTCGCCGCCGCCAGCGGGGCAGGTCAGCTCAATGAAGCGCACGCCGCGTTCGACCAAGCGCCGCGCCAGCAGACATTGCTCGGCGAAGGTCGCGGTCATCTTGTTGGGCGAGTCCACGCCATACATCTTCTTGGTGGCGTCGGTTTCGCCGCGAATCGCCATCAGTTCGGGCACGGCGGACTGCATTCGGTAAGCCAGCTCGTAGTTCGCGATGGAGCTTTCGAGCGCGTCGAGCTTGCCGAAGCGCTCCACGACGCCGGCGTCGAGCTTGCGCATAAGGGCGAGCTTGGCGTCCTGAAGCTCGGGCTTTGCCTCGGTGGGCAGCACGTTCGCCACCGGGTTCGCGCCGGGCTTGAAGACGGAGCCTTGATAGGTCGCGGGGAGGAAGCCGCTGTTGAAGTTGTCGAGTCCGCCGGGCGGGATGAGGCCGCCGTTGAGCACGACGAAGCCCGGCAGGTCCGCGTTCTCGCTGCCGAGGCCGTAGCCCGCCCACGCGCCCATGCTGGGGCGGCCTTGCAAGCCGCTGCCGGTGTGGAGGAAGTAGTTGGCGTTCGTGTGCTCGGAGAACGCGCTGGTCATCGAGCGCACCACCGCGAGGTCGTCCACGCACTGGGCGACGTGGGGAAAGAGGCTGCTGACGGGAATGCCACTCTGGCCGTGCGCTTGAAATTCCCAGAGCGAGCCGAGGGTGTTGCCGTTGTTGTTGAACTGCGTCGGCTCCATCTTCATGGCGAACGGTTTGCCGTTCTCGGCCGTGAGCCGGGGCTTGGGGTCGAAGGTGTCCACCTGCGAGGGGCCGCCGTCCATGTAGAGGAAGATGACGGAGCGGGCGCGCGGAGCGGCGTGCGGGGCGCGCGGGGCGAGGGAGTTGGCGGCGCTGGCGAAGGCTTTGTCCGCGAGCAACGAGGTGAGTGCGAGTGCGCCGAAGCCGTTCGTGCACCGGGCGAGCATGGCGCGGCGGGAGAGGGGATGAGGCAGGTGCGAGGTCATGCGAAGGGGAGACGAAATGTTAACCGGACGCCACGACGCGCGCCTTCTCCCTTCCTCGGAGGAGGGGAGAAGGTGGCCGCAGGCCGAATGAGGGGTGGGGCCGCCAACGCCGACACGCGTAATCCCTTACCCCAACCCTCTCCCCTCATCCGATGAAGGGAGAGGGAGTCAAAGCACGTCGCGGTTCCACGTCCATTACGCAGTATTGCATTCCGAAATGGTTTGAGCCGCAGGTTCGTTCCGTGGCCCCCGCACTTGGAGTTCGGAGCTTTCATCCGGTTCAGTTCAGGTAGATGAACTCCTTCACGTTGAAGAGCACATGGCCGAGGTCGGCCCATGCGCGTTCGTCGGTGGGCGCTGCGCCGAGGGCTTGGGATTGCGCGGTGACGAAGGCGAGAGCGTCTTTCAGCTCGTGCTCGGCGGGCGTGCGGCTGAAGGCGGCGAGATACATCTGACGCACGCGGGCGGCGGGGTCGGTGACGGTCGCGAGGCGCTTCGCCCAGACGCGCGTCTGGTCCACGATGAAAGGGTCGTTCATCAGGATGAGCGCCTGTGCGGGGACGTTGGAGACGTTGCGGCGGCCCATCGTGGTGAAGGGAATCGGCATGTCGAACGCCAGCATCATCGGCGGCAGGAAGTTCCGGCGCACCGAGGTGTAAATGCTGCGGCGCCCTGCGCCATCGAGCGGGCCGCTGCCCGGCCGACCGCGGCCATCCATGAAGTGCGTGACATGCACCATCACGCTCGGACCGCCGACCTTCGCGTCGAGCCGACCAGAGACCGCGAGCACGGCGTCGCGGATGGCTTCGCCTTCGAGGCGGCGCAGGTTCATGCGGTGGAGCAATTCATTCTCGGGGTCGAGTTGTTCGGCGCGGGCGTCGGTTGGGGCGCTGGACATCTGGTAAGCCCGCGTCAGCACCAGCTCGCGGATGAGCCGCTTCACGGACCAGTTCAGGTCGCGGACGAAGTGGACGGCGAGATGGTCGAGCAGTTCGCGGTGCGACGGCGGCTGGCCGAGCACGCCGAGGTTGTCCACGGTTGGCACGAGGCCGCGGCCGAAGAGGTGGTGCCAGACGCGGTTCACGATGACGCGGGCGGTGAAGGGATTGGCGGGGTCAACGATATGCTGCGCGAGTTCGAGACGGCCGCTGCCGGTGGCGAAGGTCTGCGGCTGTGCTCCCGAGAGCGCTTCGAGGAAGCGGCGGGGCGTGCGCTCGGCAGGGTTGCGCGGCTGGCCGCGCACGAGGAGAAACTCGTCCACGCCGCTGCCATCGAGCATCGCGGGCGCGGTCACGGTGATGGGCTGAATCCGCGCGACCAACTCGGCGCGGCGAGCGAGTGCGGGCTTCGCGGCGGCGGCGAGTTGCAGGCGCTCGGGGCTGCCGGGCGGGCAGAGGAGGTCGAGATTTTGGACGAGCCAGTCGGCGAGCGCGGCGTCGGCGGGTGAGGGCAATGAACCATTCTCCATTTGAGCGACGACGTTGAGGCAGGTGCGCTGCAACGCGGCCGCGATGGTGGCCGGCGAGTTTACTTCTGGCGCGCTGAGAGCGGCGTGGAGCAAGTCGTTCGGAGCGTCGGGCAAGGGCGGTTTCGCATCCGCTTGCACGACCCTCGCGATGGCGAGCGGAGCCGTGCCGATGGGGCTGAACTCGGCGTGGACGCGCTGGCCTTTGTAGGCCGCGAGCGGGTGCTCGACCCAGCGCCACTGGTTGCGGTCGTCCTTAAACTCCTTCAGCAACGAGCCGTGGAGCGGGCCTTGGATGATGAGGTGCGAGGCGACGTTTGCGTAGGCGCGCATGGAGCCGCGCACGAGATACCAGAGGCTGCCAGCGGTGAGCGTCACGTCGGGCGTGCGGAGGGTTTGGCCGCTGCGCTCCCAACCGCCGAGCGGGCCGCCGTCGCGCTCGACCCCCTTCGGGGCGAGGGCGTTCCACGCGGGGTTGCGCACCGCAGCGGGGCGCACGACGATGCCGGCGAGCGGCTGTTGTTCGCTCGGACCGAAAAGGATTTCACCGGGCTGCGCGGGCTGGGGGCCGAAGCTCCAGCCGTCTTGCACCCAGTCCTTCGGGCCAGGCTTGGCGTAGTCCACGACCACGCTGGCGGGCGCGATGGTGGCGGGTTCCGGCTTCGGCTTTTGCGCTGCACCACGCGGGGCGGCGAAGGCGTGGAGCGGATGCTCGGGGTTGGTCTTGGCTTGTTGGAGTGCGGTGGTCCACGCGGCGGTGGGCCTGGGGCTGAGAAGGGTTTCGGCCAAGCGCCCCAGGCCGGGGCGGAGCGCGCGGGCGGTGGCTTGAAGCAACTTGCCTTGCTCATCGGCGCGCAGTTGCGCGAGCTGCGCGGCGACTTCGCGATGCGTCTCCATTGCGGCGAACGGGGCTTGGCGATAGGTGCTGCTGATGAGGAAACCGGCGAGCGCGTAGTAGTCGCGCTGGGAGATGGCATCGAACTTGTGGTCGTGGCAGCGGGCGCAGGCGACGGTCATGCCGAGGAAGGTTTTCGACATCACGTCGAGGCGGTTGTCCATGCGGTCGCACTCGTCCTGGCGGATGTCCACGGGCGAATGCACTTCCTCGCCGAGGAACCAGAAGCCGGTGCCGAGGATGGATTCGTTGCCGCCGGTGTCGGGGTGCAGGCGGGGCTTCGCGACGAGGTCGCCGGCGAGGTGCTCGATGACGAACTGGTTGTAAGGCACGTCGGCGTTGAGGGCGCGGATGACGTAGTCGCGGTAGTGGTAGGCGTTCGGGATGATTGGCTCGAACTCGTGACCGCGCGTCTCGGCGTAACGGACGAGGTCGAGCCAGTGGCGTGCCCAGCGCTCGCCGAAAGCAGGGGAGGCGAGGAGGGAATCAACGAGATTGCCGATTGCCGATTGCCGATTGCCGATTGAAGACGTGCGCTCGAACTCGGCTACGTCCTCGGGCTTCGGGGGGAGGCCGGTGAGGTCGAAGTGGAGGCGGCGCAGGAGCGTGTGTGGGGCGGCGGGTGGGGCGGGCTGAAGTTGCTTCGCTTCCAGTTTTGCGAGGAGGAAGCGGTCCACGGGCTGGGTGCTCCAGGCGAGGTTCTTCACGGAGGGCACCGGCTCGGCGCGCGGCGGGGTCCAGCTCCAGTGCTGCTGCTTGAGTTGTTGAACATCGAAGCCTTTCGCGGCGACGCGCGTGGTGCCGGTCTCGGTTGGCCAAGGCGCGCCGCGCTTCACCCACTCGGTGAGGTCGGCGTTTTGGGCGTCGCTCAGGCGCGACTTGGGCGGCATCTGCAAGTCCTGGTTGCCGTAGCGCACGGCTTCGATAAGGAGGCTCTTGTCTGGCTGGCCGGGGACGACGGCGGGACGGGTGTCGCCGCCTTTGAGCACGGCGGCGCGGGAGTCGAGGAGGAGGCCGCCCTTGAGTTTCTTCGCGCTGGTGCTGTGGCATTCGTAGCAGCGCTCGGCGAGCAAGGGGCGGATGCGCTTCTCGAAGAACTCGAGGTCTTCGGCGGGGAAGGTGGCCGTGGCGGCAACCGCACGCGTCGCCAGCGCAATGGCGACGGAGAGCAAGGCGAAGTAGGCGAAAGGCGAACGCACGGGGAGTCGGACGGTGTAGCTGCAACGAGCGTTCACGGTGGCGATGGGAGCGCGGACGCCTACGTCCGCAGCAGGCATAGGCGGAAGGGACACGCGCTGCGGTCGTGGGCGTCCGCGCTCCGAGGATGGGTCACTTAAGCACCGGGCCTTCGAGGGGCTTGCCGTTGGTGTCGAGGATTTGGAAGTGATGAACGCCGGGGCCGGTCGCTTCGGTGAAGCTCCAGACCAGCTTCTTGTCGGGCGTCACCTCAATCATCTTGGTGCGGTCCGCGCCGATGCCGTAGCAGGCGATGACGGTGTTGCCGTTGGGCAGGCGCTGGCCACCGCAGGCGTCCTTGATGAGCGGCTTGTCGAAGCTGGAGTTGTCCACTTGCCAGACGGTTTTGCCCGCCTTGTCCACCTCGATGGAGACGTGGCCGTAGGTGCAGTTGATGAGCGTGTTGCCGTTCGCGAGGCGGATGGCGGTGAAGGGCCAGTTCGGCGTCTTCACTTCCCAAACGATTTCACCCTTGGGCGAGTATTCGCGGACGACTTTGTCGTGGAGTTGCGGGATGAGGTAGTTGCCGTTGGGAAGTTTGCGGGCCATGCGGCTCTGCATGTGGTGGTTGGTGAGCTGGCAGGAGATGGGAAACTCCAGGACGATTTTGCCGGTGCGGTCGAGTTCGAGCAGGCGAGGCTTGGGGCCGGCCTCGGTGACCATGATGCGGTCGCCTTCGACCACCTGCGCCGTGTTGACTTCGGCCTGTGTGCCCTTCCACTCGAAGAGCTTTTTGCCGTCGCGGGTGACCTCCACCACGCCGCCGCCGGGGTAATCCTTGGACTTGGAAAGGGCGAGGAGGAGGTTGCCGCTCGGGAGCACGTAGCCATCACGCGTCGCGTGCGGGTAAGTCCAGATGGCCTTGCCGCTGCCGTCCACGATGCGGGTCTGGCCACCGCAGGCGAGGAAGGAATGAGTGACGGGGGTTTGGGCGTGGCCGGCGGCCAGTCCGGCGAGGCTGAACGCGACGGTCAGCACCGCGGTGCGGAGGGTGAGTTGCATGGCCGGATTGGAGACTGCTTCGGGCGGGGAGCCAAGGGAAATTCTGCGGCGGGAAACCCCTTGTCTCCGCCGGGCAGGTGGCTTCCAATCCCTCTGCGTGAGCGAGCCAGCCCCCAGCATAAATGAACCAGTGAAGTTTCCCCCCGGTTTGCAGAACGCCTTTCTGTTCGCGGGCTTCAACGCGCTGTCATTCCCGATCGTGGTGGGCAACCCGATGATCCTTTACGCCAAGACGCTGGGGGCCAGCGCGACGGTGCTGGGCATCATCGCGGGCATGATGCCGCTGCTCGTCATCTTCCAAATCCCGGCCGCCAGCCATCTGGGCCGGATTGGCTACAAGCGGTTCGTCTATGCCGGCTGGGGAATTCGCACGATCTTCATCGTCGGGCTGGCGTTGCTGCCGCTCCTGACGGATGTGCTGGATGCGACCGCCCGGCTGGCGCTGGTGCTGCTGTTGCTCTTCGCCTTCAACCTCTCGCGGGGCATTTCGAGCTGCGCGTGGCTGCCCTGGATCACGACGCTCGTGCCTGAGTCCATCCGGGGCCGCTACCTCGCGTGGGATGCCGCCTGCGTGAACTTCGCCAACTTCCTCGTCATCGTGTTGGTGGCGCTGGCGCTGGGCGACCGGCCCGCCCCGTGGCAGTTCGCGGTGATGTTCCTCTTCAGCGCGGCAATGGGCGGGCTGAGCCTCGTGTTCCTCAAGCGCATCCCGGATGTGGAACCGCAGAGGGCCACCCGCAGCAACAACCCCGAGCCGGTGCCCTGGCTGGCCATCTCCGAACACCCGCCATTTCGCCGGCTGCTATGGGTGAACGTGGCCTGGCCGCTCGCCGTGGGCGGCGTCAGCGCGTTCACCACCGCGTGGCTCAAGGTCGAGGCCGGCATGACCGAGGGGCGGGTCTTGCTGGTGTCTTCCGTCGCCTTCCTGGGCGGCCTGAGCAACCTGTGGTTGCTGGGGCCGCGGCTCGACCGGTTGGGCAGCCGGCCCGTGCTGCTGATCTGCATGACCACCTGGCTGGTGATTGTGGCTGGCTGGCTGGCCCTGGCCGGTCGCCTGCTGTCGCCTACGACGCCGGTGTTGCTGACGTTGCAGTTCCTCATGGGGCTGGCCTCGGCGGTGACCGGACTGGCCAACATGCGGCTGGCGATGGCGATTATTCCCGTGATGGGCCGCGACCACTTCTTTGCGCTGTTTTCAGTGGTGGCCAATCTGGCAATGGGTTTGTCGCCCATCCTCTGGGGCGTGTTGATTGATGCGCTGCGCCCGCTGAACTACGTGTGGCACGGGCTGGCGGTGAACCGCTACACGGTCTTTTTCGCGCTGGTGGGGGTCTGCATGCTGCTCGCGTTGTGGTTGTGCCAGCGGCTGGAGGAGCCCAAGGCCGTGAGCATGGAGCGGCTGCTGCGGGAGATTTTGATCGAGTCGCCACAACGCACTTGGATGCGTCTGTGGCCGCGGTCCTGATCGCCGGTTCGGCTGCCAGCGCGTGGCAGCCAAAACTGGCTGCGCAGGGCAGGGGACCGCTACGCGCCCAGCCGTTTCCACGCCGCCTTCACCACCCAGCCAGATTGCTCCAGCGCTGCCTTCGCCGTGTCGTAGTCCACGCCGGTCAGTTCGCGCACGATGCGCACGGCGCGGTCGCGGAGCTTCACGTTCGAGGGGTTCAAGTCCACCATCAGGTTGCTGATGACCTTGCCCGTGCGCACCATCGCCAGCGTGGTGAACAGGTTCAGAATTAGCTTGGTCGCCGTGCCGGATTTGAGGCGCGTCGAGCCGGTCAACACCTCGGGGCCGATGTCCGGCGCTATGACGAGGTGCGCCACGTCGCGCGCTTGGGTCATGGCCGGGTTGAAGCACAGCAGCACCGTGAACGCGCCTCGCCGACGAGCCCCGGCCAACGCGCCATGCACGAACGGTGTCCGGCCGCTCGCCGCGATGCCTACCACCACGTCGCGCTTGCCGATGCCGCGAAACTGACTGGCCCGCCCTCCGGCCTCGAAGTCATCCTCCGCGCCTTCCACTGCGCGGAACACCGCCGTCCGCCCGCCCGCGATGATGCCCTGCACCAGCTCCGGGGCGACGCGGAAGGTCGGTGGACATTCGCTTGCGTCGAGAATACCCAGCCGCCCGCTCGTGCCCGCTCCGACGTAAAAGAGCCGCCCGCCGCGCTTGAAGGCGGCGACAATCTTTCCGATGACCCGCTCAATCTTCGGGGCTTCGCGTCGGATGGCGGCGGGGAGCTTCGCGTCCTCCGAGAGCATCAGCTCGATGGCGTCAGCGACCGGGAGCTGATCTAAGTTTATCGAGCGCGGATTGCGCTGCTCGGTGGGCGAGAGCGGGGCGCGGCCTTCAGGCCGCTTCAAGCTGCGGAGGTCGGGGGATTTGGTTTCATCGGTGCTGTCGCTGGCCTTCGCAGCTTGAAGCGGGCTGAAGCCCGCGCTCTTTTGCTTCGCCAACTCCGCCGCGCCCCACGCGCTTTCGCGAGCGAGCGGCGTGACAACGCAACCCGGCCATCGTTCTGCCAGTTGCTTCCCCACCGCCTTCGCGAACTTCGGCTGCTTGAGCAACACACTCCCGGCCAGGATGAACTGCACCGGCGCGCCGGGCTTCGCCAGCTTCTTCGCGCAGGCCACGCCGTCCTTCGCCAGACTCGCCGCAGCCCCTGCGAGAATGTCCTTCGCAATCGCGTCGCGCTCCGCTGCCGCCGCAAAGACTTCCTCCGCCAGCGCGGCGATGTCCGACTTGCTCGCGGCCTGCGCCCACGGGATGAGTTCGTTCGGCTCGTTGACCTGCAACGCGCGGAGAACACGTTGTCCGAGCCGTGACCATTCGCCGTCGCGGTCGAGGTAGAAAACGCACGCCTTCAACGCGCGCAGGCCGATTTCGTAGCCGCTGCCCTTGTCGCCGAGAATGTGTCCCCAGCCGCCGAACCGCGCCGTGCTGCCATTCGCCGCGCGCGCGAAGAAACAGGAGCCCGTGCCGCTGAGGAGGAGGACTTGGGCTGTAGCGGCGCTCTGTGAGCGCCGTCGTCGGTCACAGACCGCCGCTACAGGGGCCGCCGCCAGCGCCGTCTCCAGATCATGCGTCGCATGACACGGCACGCCGGGCCAGACCTTTGCCGACGACGAGCGGATGCGTTGCCATTCCGGTTCACCCCGTGCGCCGGCGAGTCCGATGGCAACGGCGGTGGGCTGGGGAAACTCTTTGAACGCGGTCCGCACCTCGCGCAGTCGGCGGAGAAGTTGTGCCTCCGTGAGCAGCTTGAAGTTCGCCGGGCCGGCCTCGAAGCGCTTCAGCAAACGCCCCTCCGCATCCGTCAGCAACGCCACCGTGCGCGTGCCGCCGCCTTCGATGCCGAGGAAGACGGGGCCGGGGTGAGGAACAGTTCGCACGCGAGGAGTATGCCGGGTGCGACGCAGTTTCCAAGGCGGAGTGTTCAGGATTCAGTGTTCAGATGGGACACGACGCACGGTCGCCGACGGAACACTGGTTACTGAATGCTGAACACTGGCTTGGCTTCACCCGCCTGCCGCGCTATCCCTTCCGCATGACCGAGACGGAGCAACAAATTCTCCAGACCCTGCGTGACCTCGAATCCGCCGTGGCCCGCTGTCGCACCGAGAACCCGCCACCTCCGCTGCTGCCGATCTTCGATCGGTTGGACGCGTTCGCCGCGCAGCTCCCGCCCGGCGGCAACCACGACTTGCGCCACTACCTCCAGCGCAAGAGCTATGAAAAGGCCCGCCTCTGGCTCGAAGGCGTGGACCCGGAGAAGGGGACGTGCCGTAAGTGAACTGAACCATGAGCGAAACGCCCGGCAATTTGTCGTCAAGCAAACGCCCCGCGCTGCCGTGGCTGCTACTGGCGGGCTTTGCTTTGGTGCTGGCTGTGGGCTTGGACAAGTTCATGGAGCGCTCCATGGGCTATTACACCTTCAAGGGCGCTCCCGAGGGTTTCCTCCTCGTTCACAACCTTCGCAAGTTTCCTTATCTCTTCGTGGTCATCTTTGCGCTCATGGCTTGGCTGTCCCGCAAGTGGCCTAGGTTCAGTGGCTCTATGATTCTAGCGTGGGCAGCGATGGGAATGACGACTGTCCACCTTGCCCTGTGCTACCTCGTGATGACGGTGGGCGTCAGCTTGGCGGGTGGAACTGTTCCGCGCCGGCTTCCACCGGAACTCAGGGCAACTTTGGAACTATGCGACCGACTCGAAATGTTTGTTCTGCTCCCGGACGATCCGTTGGCCCTCAAGTCTTCCGCTCAGGCCGCGGGCGAACTGCGCGGGTATCCCGTGCTGGGACGAGTGGCAGTGACCAACACCACAGAGATGCGTGAGGTGGTGACGGCATTCTTCAAGAGCGTGGACGAATCGCATGGGACGCGTGAGCCGTGCTTTCGTCCCCGGCACGGGCTGAGAGCGGGCCGGGGCACGAATGAGGTGGAGTTGCTCATCAGTTACGAATGCCGCTTCAGCGCCGTGTTTCAGGGCGATAATGTGCGCGAACTCGGCGTGTCGGACGGTTCCAAGGCTCGATTTGACCAGTTGCTCGCCAAGGCCGGCACTCCGCTGATACCGGAAGCAAACGGAGTTGTTGCAGCAAACCCTACGTCCGCCAAATGAGCTGCTTCCGATTCAACGCAAAGACGTAAAAACGCAGATCCGCAAAGCTGAAAACTACCCTGTCTTTATTGCGTCAGTGCGCCCTAGCTTCCTTGCGTTAATCCCCATGCTCTCCGACACCATCGCCGCCATCGCCACGCCGCTCGGAGAAGGCGGCTTGGCCGTCCTCCGCGTTTCCGGACCGCAGGCGCTGTTGGTGGCGGACAAGGTGTTTGTCCCCGTCGGCAAGAGTTCGCAGAAACCCTCCGTCGCCGCGTCGCACACGATTCACTACGGGCGCGTCGAGCGGGATGGGCGCTTCGTGGACGAGGTGCTCGTGGCGGTGCTGCGCGCGCCACGCACGTTCACGCGTGAGGATACGGTGGAGCTTTCCTGCCACGGCGGCCTGCTGCCGGCGAAGCTCGTGCTCGATGCGCTGCTCGCGGCGGGCGCGCGGCTGGCGGGGCCGGGCGAGTTCACGCAGCGGGCGTTTCTGAACGGGCGCATTGACCTCGCGCAGGCGGAGGCGGTGGCGGATGTCATCCACGCGCGCACGGAGCTGGCGCTCACGGCGGCGGGCGAGCAGCTCGCGGGCAAGCTTTCGCAGCGCATCCACCAGCTCCGCGACGATCTGATGCGCACGCTGGCGCATGTGGAGGCGCACATTGACTTCCCGGACGAGGACATCGCGCCGGACACGCGGGATTTGTTGATTGAGCGATTGCACCGGGCGGTGGGTTTCATGGACGAGCTGCTGCGGACGGCGGATGAGGGGCAAATTCTTCGGCGCGGCATCCGGGCGGCCATCATCGGTCGGCCCAACGCGGGGAAGTCGTCGTTGCTGAACCAACTGCTCGGGCACGACCGCGCCATCGTCTCGCCCATCGCCGGCACGACGCGCGACACGATCGAGGAAACGGCCAACGTGCGCGGCATTCCGGTGGTGTTTGTGGACACGGCAGGGCTGCGCGATTCGCGCGATGCCATTGAGATTGAAGGCATCCGCCGCACGCGCGCGATGGTGGCGAAGGCGGAGCTGGTGCTGCATGTGCTGGATGCGAGCGAGCCGCTGTCGCCAGAGGATGAGCAGTTTCTCGCGGAGTTCGCCGGGAAGAAACGCATCGTGGTGTGGAACAAGGCGGATTTGGTGGAGCGCCGGTCTCCGGCCCGGCGCGAACCTGACGGGCTGCCAACAGAACACGCGGGGTCGGAGATCGGCGCTCGGGTGTTCGTCTCCTGCCTCACTGGCGCGGGCATCGAGGCGTTGAAGGACGCCATCCAGCAGGCGGTTTGGGACGGGGAGATTCGGGCGGAGATGCTGCAGGTGATGATCAACTCCCGGCATCAAGAAGCCTTGCAACGGGCGGTGTCGTCCACGACGGGGGCTATAGCGGCCTTGCGAGACAACCTGACGCTGGAGCTGGCGGCGATGGATCTGCGCATCGCGGTGAACGCGGTGGGCGAGGTGGTGGGCAAGACGACGACGGAGGATTTGCTGGATTCGATCTTCAGCCAGTTCTGCATCGGGAAGTAAGCTGGGGTGCGGTGTGGGGGCGGAGCCAGCCTTTGGGCTGGGCATAAGTTTGACTTGGCTAGGCCCCCCTCCTAGATTCTGGGCCAATGCTCGCAACCGGCAGCAAGGCAGCAACCGCCCCGCTTTCAAGTGCGGCTCCCGACGAATCCCGTGTGGTTTGGAAACGTATCGTGGAGCCGGTGCAACCCTTTCTGGATGCGGTTTCCCGCCGGCTGGAGGAGCAGGTGGGCGCTTTCGACCCCGAAATCGCCGCTTACGCCCGTTACGCGCTGACCAATCAGGGCAAGCAGCTTCGCCCCGCGCTGGTGGCGCTGGCGGCCAATGCGGCGGGCCGCACCACGGATGACCATGTCACGGTGGCGGTGATCATCGAGATGGTGCATCTGGCCACGCTGGTGCATGACGACGTGATGGACTCCGCGGAGATTCGCCGCCGCCGGCCCACGTTGGCAGCGAACTGGGGCAATGAGATTTCCGTGCTGGTGGGCGATTGCCTCTTCGCGCATTCCCTCAAGCTGGCGGCCAGTTTCCCGACGCCGGTGATTTGCCGCGCGGTGGCCTCGGCGACGAACACGGTGTGCTCGGGCGAGATTTTGCAAACGCACCGGCGGCTGAATTTCACGGTGAACCGGGCGGAGTATTTCAAGGTGCTGGCGATGAAGACGGCGGAATTGTTCGCCCTCTCCTGCGAGCTCAGCGCGTGGCTCTCCGGTGCGGCGGAGTCCGAGCGCAACGGGTTGCGGGACTACGGGATGGCGCTGGGCACGGCGTATCAGGTTTACGATGATTGCGTGGATGTCTTCGGTTCCGAGGCCAGCGCGGGAAAGTCGCTGGGCACGGACCTGGCCAGCGGCAAGGTCACGCTGCCGATCATCGTGGTGCTGGAGCGCGCCACGACCGAGGAAAAAGCGCGGCTCCGGGAGCTCGTGGAGGCTTGGCGTCCGCATCACATCGAGAAGGTGCTGACCTTGCTGCGGCAATACGACGCACTGAAGGAATCCCGCCGGGTCATCTCCCAGTATCTTGCCGCTGCGAACAAGGGGTTGGCGGAGCTGCCGGACAGCGAAGGCCGGAAGGCGCTGGCAACGCTGGGCGAATTCTTAGGCCGGCAGACGGTGGCGCTGGGCGGCTGAGCTGACCATGTCCGAGTCCGCCGCCGCCATTCCTGCCGCGTCTGAGGCTCCCGCACCGCCCGACGACCTCACGCTGGTCCGTCAGGCGCAAGCGGGGGATGCCGCCGCCTTCGATGAGTTGGTGCGGCGCTATCAGCGGCAGATTTACGGCGTCGTTTACCACATGACGTCGCACCACGAGGATGCCAGCGATTTGGCGCAGGAGGCGTTTGTGAAAGCGTGGCAGGCGCTCAAGTCCTTCAAAGGCGACTCCAGTTTCTTCACCTGGATTTATCGCATTGCGGTCAATCGCACCTTGAATCACCTGAAGACCCGCAAGTTTCGGGAGAGCAAGCATCGCTTCAGCCTCAACGACCTCGATGCCGAGGCGGAGAACCATCCGGACATGGTCGCCATGGTTTCCCGCCAGACCCCCCGTCGGGACGCGGCTTTGGCGGAGTTGCAGGAAAAATTGAACGACGCGCTGGTGCAGCTGTCCGAAAACCACAGACTCGTGGTCACGCTGCATGACATTCAAGGCCTCCCGCACGAAGCCATCGCGCAAGTGATGAAGTGCAACACGGCCACGGTGCGCACCCGGTTGTTTTACGCCCGCCAGCAGTTGCAGGGCATTTTGTCGGACTACTTGAAGTGACTTATGGAACCGGTTCAACCCAATCCAAACGAATTTGAGCGGTTGCAACGACTTCTCGCGCTCAAGCGACACGAGTTGCCGCCGCCCGGCTTCTTTGAGCACTTTCCCGAACAGGTGCGCGCCCGGATCACGCAAGCCGAGCTGGTGCCGGAACCTTGGTGGCGGCAGTGGCTGGAGGCCTTGAGCGTGAAGCCCGCCTTGGCCACGACCTACGCCGTCGTGGCCAGCCTGCTGGTGGTCGGCGGGGTCTGGATGGCCAAGACTTCCCCTCCGAGCGGAGGCCCGCAACTGGCGGTCAGTCCGACGTCCCCGGGGGATAGCAACCTGTCAGGGGCTTTGGTGGCCTCGAATGCTCCGCCGCCGGGGTTGTTCAACACTCCATCGTTGCCGGTGCAGCCGGCTGAGTTCAAAAAATAGCCGCTGCTTTACGGGCTCCGTGTGCAGCTCCGGCTTTCTCTGGCAGCGCAAATCCATGGCGTTGCTTGGTTCAACCCGAACTCCGAAGTTGAACGGGGGTGGCACGGGCTACCAGCCCGACGGAATGACGAGACGGCTACCCTCGGTCAGCACGGCCTGAAACAGTTCAAACCCCGCCGTCGTTCCGAGCGGCTGGTAGCCGCTCGGCACAGGCCGGTGGCCTGTGCTACCCGAAGCCTTGGCCGCCGTTGCTTCGGAGTTCGGGTTCAAATTTTTTCGTGCCTTTTCAAGGTGGGCGCGAATAATCCGCCGCCATGACCATTTGGATGCTTGCGGTTATACTGTTCGTGATTGTTGGGGCGCTCGGTCGGCAGGTCGGGGCGATCCGCATGAGCATTTCCTGCGCGGGCGCGGTGTTAGGATTGTTCCTGGCTGGGCCGTTGGCAGTTCATGTGCGGTCGGGGCTGGGCGCGGTGGGCCTGAAGAATCCCGTGCTGGCTTGGGCCTTGGGCGCTCCGCTCGTCTTTCTTGGGGTCATGATGGTGTTCAACAGCATCGCCGTTGCGGTTTACCTCAAGATTGGCGGCTACTACAAACATCGCGCCCCAGATGACGTCCGCATGCGCTGGGAACGGCTGGATGGACAGCTCGGCCTGTGTGTCGGGCTGGTGGCAGCGGTGGTGTATCTCATCGCCGGCAGTGCCTACATTTATCACGTGGGTTACCTGACGCGGCAGATCGAGTCCCCCGGCGACAATCCCATCTGGCTGCGCATGGCAAACAAGCTGCGCGATGATCTGACGGGGACGGGATTTGACCGGGCAGCGGCCGGAGTGGCATCCGTCTCGCCCCAGTTTACTCACACCGCCGACTTGCTGGGCCTGCTGTATCACAACCGGGAGTTGCAGACCCGGCTGCCTGAGTATCCGCTTTTTCTCTCCCTGGCCGAGAACGGGGAGGTGCAATCAGTCCTCACGAATGAGACTTTCGCGGTGCTGTTGCCAGCCGAGACCAACGTCTCCCTCATCATTAAGCATCCTTCCATGCCCATCCTCTATGGCAACGCGGAGGTGCAGCGCGTGGCGCAGGAGCTGGATTTCGCAGATCTAATTGGGTTTCTGAAAACGGGCCGCTCGGAAAAATACGCCCAAGAGCCGATGATTGGTAAATGGCAGCTCGACGTGGCCGCCACGGCCCGGCAATTCGCCAAGGCCAATGCCAAGGCCACCGTGACCGAGTTGAACCGGTTGCGCGGCGTCCTGCGCTACCGGGTGGGCGACTACCAGCTCATCACCACCCCGGACGAGAAGGTTTTTCTCAAGGGTTCGCAGGCTCCCCCCGCCGCATACGCCCAATTGCTCACGCAGCTCTTTCGCCCCACCACGGCCCCGCCGCCGGTCGGTGGCACCAATCCACCTCCGCCCACGCTGATGACGGGCACCTGGAAAAAGGAAGGGGAGAAGTATGAGATCACTTTGGATCAAGGCGGGACGGCGGCGGTGTCCTTTGTGGAAAAAGGCAAGCTGGCCGCTGCGGTGGGAGGTAACCCGGTGGTGTTTGGTCGGCTCGATTAGCCGGGGACAGCCCCACGTGCCTTTCCGGAGCCCGCCTGTGGTCCGGGTTTTCTTTGCCGCGAAGTGGATTCCCCCTTTGCGCCCAGACCACCCAACGGCTTAACTCCGGGCATGTCAGCCCCGCTTCCTCCGCCCAGCCGCGCCCGGCACGTCATGATGGCGTTTGTGATTATCCTCGCCATCATCACTTACATTGATCGGGTGTGCATTTCCCAAGCCGCACCGGAGATCCGGAAGGATCTCGGCCTCTCCGAACTACAGATGGGCGCGGTCTTTTCTGTGTTCACCCTGGCCTACGCACTATTTGAAATTCCCGGTGGCTGGCTGGGGGACCGCTTCGGTCCGCGCAGCGTGCTGATGAAGGTGGTGGCGATGTGGTCCGTGTTCACCGCCGCCACGGGGGCGGCGTGGAGCTACACCTCGATGCTCGCCTGCCGGTTCCTTTTCGGAGTGGGAGAAGCCGGCTGTTTTCCGAACGTCACCAAGATCTTCACCATCTGGCTGCCCTCGCGCGAACGGGTGCGGGCACAGGGCATCCTGTGGTTGAGCGCGCGTTGGGGCGGGGCTTTCACGCCCTTGCTCGTGGCGGCGGTGCTGACCGTGGTGAGCTGGCGGGTGGCCTTTGTGCTCTTTGGCCTGCTGGGCGTTATTTGGGCGGTGGCATTTTACCGGTGGTTCCGGGACAAGCCCAGCGAGCATCCATCTGTGAATGCCGCCGAGCTGGCGCTCATGGATGGCGCGGAGATCAACGCCCCCGGGCATGGCTCGATGCCGTGGGCCAAGCTCGTAGCCAGTCCCACCGTCTGGCTGCTCTGGCTCCAATACTTCTGCATGAGCTACGGCTGGTATTTTTACATCACCTGGCTGCCCACCTATCTCCGCGAGGCGCGGTCTGTCTCGCTGGAGAAAAGTGCATTGCTCGCGGGCCTGCCGCTATTCTTCGGCGGCATCGGATGCTTTGTGGGTGGTTGGCTGGCAAAGCGGTTTGCCGAATCCTGGGGCAGCGTGATTTGGGCGCGGCGGTTGGTGGCCTGCGCGGGCTTGGTGGCGGCGGGCGGAATGCTGGTCGTGGCCACGCGCTTGGGCGATCCAGTCTGGGCGATAGTCGCGCTGGGCATGGCCAGCTTCTCCAATGACCTGGCGATGGCCAGCGGCTGGGGAGCCTGCATGGATGTTGGCGGACGCCATGCCGGTGCGCTCTCCGGTAGCATGAACATGATGGGCAACCTCGGGGGTGCGGTGGGCCCCTTCGTCGTGGGGTTGATCCTCGACGCGGGCAAATCAGCGGCGGACGCCAAGCCTTCGTTTGAGAGTTGGGTGACCTGTTTTCTCGTTGCGGCCGGCATTTACCTGATCGGTGCCATCGCGTGGCTGTTCATCGATCCAGTGACTCCCTTGGAGAGGTAAGGTTAAAGCCGCAGAGCCTTACCTGCCCAGCCAGCCTGCCTGCTGAAAAGCCCGGCTGCGACTCGGTGACATCAATGCGTCCATGCGGCGAAATTACCCCTTGCACCGCCCCGGGCCATTGCCTACAGTGCGCCCTCTTTTTTAAGAACGAGTTGATATTATGCGTCGTCCCAAAGGCATCAAGACCAAGAAATCCGTCGCCAAGCGGTTTAAGATTACGGGCACCGGCAAGGTGCTCCGTTCCCGCGCTGGCCGTCGCCATCTGTTGAGTGGCAAGAGCGCCAGCCGCCGCCGTGGCTTGGGCAAGCGCGCCCTCGTCTCCAAGACCGACGAACATCGCATCAAGGCCAACCTGCCGACTAGCCACTGAGACTCTTTAGCTTTCCCATAACTTTTAACCCTCCCTGACCCATGCGCGTAACTAACGCCCCCGCTTCCCGTAAACGCCGTAAAAAAGTCTTAACCGCCGCCAAGGGCTACCGCCTGAAGCGCTCCAAGCTGTATCGCTACGCCGCCGACGCAGTTGACCACGGCCGGCAATACGCCTACCGCGACCGCAAGACCAAAAAGCGCATCTACCGCCGCCTCTGGCAGGTGCGCATCAACGCCGCCACCCGTGCCGCCGGCCTCACCTACAGCCGCTTCATGGAGGGCCTTAAGGCCGCCAAGATCGGCCTCGACCGCAAGGTGCTCTCCGACCTTGCCGCCACCGACGCCACCGCGTTTGGCGAGCTGATTAGTGCCGCGAAGACCGCCCTTGCGGCCAAGCCCGCCGCCACGCTGGCCAAGGCCTGAGCCCTAGTCTCATCAGTTTCAACCCACGGGCGGCCCCTCGAAGGCCGCCCGTTTTGCTTTCTACTGGATTCTGAATTCCGACTCCTGAATTCTCACGCCCCATGTCACTACTGGCCCAGCTCGATCCCTTGAAAGCCGAGGCGCTCGCCGCCCTCGCCGCCGCCACCGACCTGCCCGCATTGGAGCAGACCAAGGGCGCGTTCCTCGGCGGCGACGGCAAGTTCACCGCGTTGATGAAGCAGCTCGGCACGCTTCCGAAAGAGGAAAAGCCCGCCGCCGGCAAGGCCATCAACGCCGCGAAGATCGAACTCGAAACCGCCCTCGCCGCCCGCCGCAGCGAACTCGAACTCAAGGCCGCGCTCCCCAAAGAGCCGACCGACTGGACGCTTCCCGGTCGCCGCCGCGCCATCGGCAAGCTCCACCCGCTCACACAAGTCACCGACGATATCGTGCGTGCGTTCCGCAAAGTCGGCTTCGCCGTCGCCGATGGCCCGGAGATTGAGGACGAGTATCACTGCTTCGACGCCCTGAACACCCCCGCAGACCATCCGGCACGCGACTCGCAGGACACTTTCTACGTGGCCTCTGACAAACGTCCACTGCTTCGCACGCACACCAGTTCGGTGCAAATCCGCGTGATGAAGTCCCAACCTCCGCCCATTCGCATCATCGTGCCGGGCCGGGTTTATCGTCGCGACAACGCCGACGCCACGCACAACCCGACCTTCCACCAAATCGAGGGCCTTTACGTGGACAAAAACGTCACCGTTAGCGACCTCAAGGGCACCGTCGAGGCTGTGTTCAAGGACGTCCTCGGCAGCGATGTTAAGCTCCGCTTCCGTCCGCACTACTTCAGCTACACCGAGCCGAGTCTGGAGATTGATTTCACCAACGCGCTCGTGAAGAAGCTTGGCAAGGACTGGCTGGAGATCGCCGGCTGCGGCATGGTGCACCCGCAAGTCTTTGAGAACGTCGGCTACGATCCCGAAGTCTGGACCGGCTGGGCGTTCGGCTTCGGCATCGAGCGCATCGCCATGCTCCGCTACGGCATCATGGACATCCGCCTCTTCTACGAGAACGACGCGCGGTTTCTGAGGCAGTTTTGAGATGAGCAAGCACGACAAACTCCTCGACAAGCTGCTGCGCGGCACGTCGGACGCGAACATCCCGTTCGATGGACTGTGCTATCTGCTCCGGCGGCTGGGTTTCGCTCTGCGAGTGAAGGGCAGTCACCGCATCTTCTCCCGCGATGGCGTGGAGGAAATCCTGAACTTGCAGCCGCGCGGCGCGAATGCGAAACCGTATCAGGCAAAGCAAGTGCGCGGCGTGATTCTGAAATACAAACTCGCGGAGGACTGACATGAGCAAATACGAAGTCATCATCTACTGGAGCAAGGACGACGACGCCTTTATCGCCGAAGTGCCGGAACTCCCCGGCTGCGCCGCCGACGGCCCCACCCGTGCCGCCGCGCTGAAAAACGTGGATGTCATCATCAAGGAGTGGATTGAGACGGCGAAGTCGCTGGGGCGCTCAATTCCAGAGCCGAAGGGGCGACTCGTGTTCGCCTGAGTCGAACGAACATTCCTGCGAGAATAGTGCTCGGAGTCTGCCCCAATCCAAACACCATGAGCCAACTTCCAGCTTACGACCGGCTGATGAACCCGGTGCTCCAAGCGCTGCGGGAGCTTGGCGGCTCTGGCTCAACCGACGAAATCTATCAACGTGTCGCCGAGAATCTAAAGCTCCCAGAAAGCGTGTTGAGCATCCTTCACGACCCGGAGACGAGCAATCAGACCGAGGTTCAGTATCGCATGGCGTGGGCGCGGACTTATTTGAAGAAGTTTGGATTTCTGGAAACTCCTCAACGCGGACTCTGGTCGCTGACCAAGAAGTCGGAGTCTGTCTCCGAGGTGGATGCCAAAGAGGTTCAGCGGTTCGTCCGCGAACTCGACCGCAAGCAGCGGCAGGCGAAACCAGCGACAGAAGACAATGGCGAGCAAGCCGAGTCAGAGAAACCTGAAGAGGCAAAAAGCTGGCGGTCGGCATTGCATACCATCCTGACAAAGAAGCTCTCCCTCGCTGCGTTTGAACGCCTGATACAGCGAGTTCTGCGTGAGTCTGGTTTCATCCGAATTGAAGTCGTTGGTCGCACTGGCGACGGTGGCATTGACGGCAAGGGTATTGCTCGAATCCACGGTTTCATGAGTTTCCATGTCGTCTTCCAATGCAAACGCTGGCAGGGCGTCGTGGGTTCAGGCGAGATTCGAGATTTCCGTGGTGCGATGGTGGGGCGTGCCGACAAGGGATTGTTCATCACGACCGGAACTTTCTCCCGTGATGCCATTAAGGAAGCGACTCGCGATGGGGCACCGCCAATTGACCTAGTGGACGGCAATTTGCTGGCTGACAAATTGAAGGAGTTGAGGCTCGGAGTTGCGACCATAATGATTGAATCGGTGTCCGTGGACGCTCCTTGGTTTGAAACAATTTAGTCATGAAAGTCACCCTTAACTGGCTCAAGCAATACGTTGATTTCAACTGGTCGCCCGAGGAACTCGCGGAGCGGCTCACCATGCTCGGCCTCGATGGGGAGTGCGTGCAAGTCACCCGCTGCTAGTCCACTTTCAGCCACCATGCGCCCGGACCACAACAAGTTGCCACCGCCCCCGAAAGACGAAGCGGCAGAGGCCGCGCGCGCCGCCGGCTTCGAGCGCAAGCAACGCTGGAAGGAGTTGCCCGGCAACCGCTACACGCCGGAGGAATTGCGGCAGATGAGCGGCGAGTTCGCCGACTGCACGATGCACAAGCGCCGCACCAAAGTAATGTTCCTCGACTGACCATGGCTCTGCCAAAAGTCAACGACTGGCCGGCCTTCCGGCGGCACTTGAAGCGGCTCGCAGACGCGTTTCCGGAAGCGTTCACCGGCTGGGTGCTCATTGGCGGCGGGGCTTGCTGGTTCTATCGCACAACGCTCGAACGCTGGGCTGACGCGGACTTTCCGGCACCCGCATTTTCCCCCGAAGAAGACGCGGCGTGGTTGAGCAAAGACATTGATTTCATGGGTCTGACCGTGCAGGCGGGGGAAGCCCTCCTTGCCGCTCCGTTCAAAGCCGAGTCGCACACGATTTCGTTCCAAGGCATCGAGGTGGATTTCCTGGAAGAGGGCGTCCAGCTCACGGCCCGCGTGGCGACCCGCAACGCCCGGCAGGTGCGCACGCCAGAGGTCATTTTCCGGGTGGCCGACGCGGGTGACTTGTTTGCTGAAAAGCTGGCCGTGTTGCGCCGAAAGGAACGCCCGCAGGACCGGCTGCATCTCCGGGTGCTGGAAGCTTTTCTGAAGTGCGAGTTCTGCCGCGAAGCGGAGTCGCCCGACATGCTGGATGCGGATGAATGGATTGAGCGTGCCCGCACGGTGAAGACGGCGGAGATGGAGTTTTTCCAACACGATACCCGGCTGGCTGACCGACTCGGCGCGGCCATTCGTCAACTCCAGGCCCGCGAACACCGCGCGCTCAAGCACTGGGCCAAGCATCATCTGCCCGGCTACACCGAATAGTTTCCCATGAAAGTCACCCTGAACTGGCTCAAGCAATACGTTGATTTCAACTGGTCGCCCGAGGAACTCGCGGAGCGGCTTACCATGCTCGGCCTCGAGGTCGAGGGCGTGCAGAAGCTCGGCGGCGAGTTCGCGGGCGTCGTCGTTGGGCAGGTGCTCGCCAAGGACAAGGTCGCCGGCTCGGACAAGCTCTCCGTCAACCGCGTCGCCGACGGCACGGGCGAGCGCACCATCATCTGCGGGGCGCAAAACCACCAGCCGGGCGACAAGGTCGCGGTCATCCTGCCGAACTACGCCCTGCCCCTGAAAGCTGGCGAGAAAGAGCCGTTCGTCATCAAGGAGCGCAAGGTCTTCGGCGTCGTGAGCCAGGGCATGATGTGCTCCAACAAGGAACTCGGCCTCGGCGAAGACGGCGATGGCATCATAATCCTGCCGGCGGACGCGAAGGTCGGTCAGCCCTTCGCCGAGCATCTCGGCCGCGCAGGCAGCGACGTGGTGTATGACCTCGAAGTCACGCCGAACCGACCGGACCTCAACAGCGTCATCGGCATCGCGCGGGAGATCGCGGCGTTGACGGGGAATCCTCTGAAGCTGCCAGCAATCAGTAATCAGTGTTCAGTAATCAGTGGGGAAGTCGGCAAGTTCGTCGCGGTGAACCTGCAGGAGCCGGAGCTGTGTCCGCGCTATACCGCACGTGTCGTGACCGGCGTGAAGGTTGGCCCGAGCCCCGACTGGCTCCGCATCATGCTGGAGAAAGTCGGCATCCGCAGCATCAGCAACGTTGTGGACGTGACGAACTACGTGATGCTCGAAACCGGCCAGCCGCTGCACGCGTTCGATTACCATCTCATCGCCAAGGGCACGGACGGCAAACCCACCATCGTTGTGCGTCGCGCTGCCGCAGAGGAGAAGTTCAAGACGCTCGATAACCAGGAGCGCACGCTTACCAGCGACATGCTCCTCATCGCCGACGAACAGAAGGGCATCGCCCTCGCCGGCCTCATGGGCGGTGCGAACACCGAAATTCGCGACGACACGAAGGACGTGCTCATCGAGAGTGCTTACTTCACCCCAACAAATGTCCGCCGCACCAGCAAGGCGCTCGGCCTGCGCAGCGAGTCCAGCTACCGCTTCGAGCGCGGCTGCGATGTCAGCATTGCGGACTACGCCAGCCAACGTGCGGCGCAGCTCATTCTTGAAACGGCGGGCGGCACGATCATCCCCGGCGTGGTGGATGAGTATCCGAACCCCGCCCAGCCGAAGGAGATTTCGCTGCGGCACGAGAAGACCGGCGCATTGCTCGGCGTGGAAATCCCCGGCGACAAACAAGTTCAGATGTTGCAAAGCCTCGGCTTGGAATTCCATGCGCAGCTTGGCCACGACGACAAAGGCGCTGTCGCCACTAGCTTCCGCATCCCTTCGTTCCGCGTGGATCTCAAGCGCGAGGTGGACCTCATCGAGGAAATCGCGCGCTTGCACGGTGTGGACAAGATTCCCAGCACGACCCCGCGCGGTGCAGTCGGCACTAATGCGTTCGACGCCGTGTATGACCAACTCGCCGACGTGCGCCGGCTGCTTACGGGCCTGGGCCTCAATGAAGCGCAAGGCCAGACGCTCGTGAGCGGCGCGAACTGCCGCCTGCCCGAAGCCGAAGTCATGAAGCTGGCGAACCCCCTCAGCGCGGACATGGACGTGTTGCGCCCGAGCCTGCTGCCCGGCCTGCTCGATACGCTCCGGCACAACCTGAACCGGAAGAACTACGACGTGGCGCTGTTCGAGATTGGTCGCGTGTTCACCAACGTGAACGGCCAGCCGAAGGAGGAACGCCGCGTGGCCATCGCCCTGACCGGCCAGCGTGCGCTCGCGTTCTGGAGCGGCGACGACCGCGACGCGAAGTTCGATGCGATGGACCTCAAGGGACTTGTCGAAGACCTGCTGGAGCACTTCGGCTTGCGCGGCATTCAGTTTGGCAAGCGCGCCGAGCCGACCGCGCTGTTCCTCGAATCCGCCGCCGTCACGCTCGGTGGTAAGGTGCAACTGGGCGAACTCGGCCAACTCCTGCCCGCGCTCGCGAAACAATACGACCTGCGCGACGCCGTCTTCCTCGCCGAATTGCGGCTGGATGAACTCATCGCGCGCGGCAACCGCAGCAAGTCCTTCAAGGCGCTCCCGCAGTTCCCCGCCAGCCGCCGTGACGTGGCGATGCTCGTGCCCGAGGCCACCACGCACGACTCCGTGCTGTCCGCCGTGAAGCAGGCCAAGCCGGCGAATCTGGAGAGCGTGGAGCTGTTCGACGTGTTCCGGGGCAAGAACGTGCCCGCCGCTCAGAAGAGCCTCGCCTACGCCTTCACCTACCGCGCCGCCGACAAGACGCTCACCGACACCGACGTGAACGCCGCGCATACGAAGGCCGTGGACGCGCTGAAGCAGAAGCTCCAGGCGACAGTGCGGGAGTGACGGAACGGTTCAGCATTGTCGGTGAGGAACCTTGGTTCCCCGCCTTGGTTCCCCGCCTTGCCCTGACTTCCCCTTGCAGGCACAATCCGCGCCCACATGCGCGAGACGCTCCGCAACTGGACGGAAACCGCCGAGACCTTCGTGCTCGAAGTCATCTTCGAGCAACGCAAGGGCAAGCGCGCCGCACTGCTGCGCACCACGTTGCTCGGCCTCTCGAAAGTCTTCACGGTCCTCGTGAAGCTCCGCCTCTTCCTCTATAACGTCCGCATCCTCCGCGACGCCACGCTCGGCGTGCAGGTCATCGCCGTCGGCAATGTCACCGTCGGCGGCACGGGCAAGACACCGGTCGTCGAGAAGTTCGCGCGTGAGCTCACCGATGCAGGTCGTAAGGTCGCCATCCTCTCGCGCGGCTATCGCTCCAACCCCGGCCCGCTTGGTCCGCGCCTGTTGAACAAGCTGCTCCTCCGCGAGGACACCACGCCGCCTCGCATCGTCTCGGATGGCAAGAACCTGCTGCTCAACTCCGAGACCGCCGGCGACGAGCCTTACATGCTCGCAAGCAACTTGAAGGACGTGGTCGTGCTCGTGGACAAGGACCGCGTGAAGGCCGGCCGCTACGCCATCGCGAAGTTCGGCTGCGACACTCTCCTGCTCGACGATGGCTACCAGTATTGGAACCTGCGCGGTCGCCGGAAGGACATTGTGCTCGTGGACTGCCAGCAGCCCTTCGGCAACGAGCACCTGCTCCCGCGCGGCACGTTGCGCGAGCCGCCTTCGCACCTCGACCGCGCCAGCGTCATCTTCCTCACCAAGAGCGACGGCGACACCGCGCGCCTCCGCGCCCGCATCGCCAAGCACAACCCGAAGGCAAGCGTGGTTGAGTGCGTCCACCACCCGCTCTACTTCGAGGACGTGTTCACCGGCGAGCGCATGGACCTGAGCTTCCTCAAGGGCAAGAAGGTCGCGAGCTTCAGCGGCATCGCACAACCGGAGAGCTTCGAGGCCAGCCTCGTTAAGCAGGGTGGGGAACTCGTCTATTCCAAGCGCTTCGCCGACCACCACCGCTTCACGCAGCAGGAAGTCCTCAACGCCATCAATCGCGCCAAGAAGCGGCAGGCCGAGATCATCGTCACCACGCAGAAGGACGCCGTGCGCTTCCCGAAGATTGACCGCCGCGATCTGCCCATCTGCTTCATGCGCGTGGAAATTAAAATCCTCTCCGGCGCGAAGGACTTTCAGGACTGCGTGCGGCAGATTTGTTTCAAGTGAACGCAGGCCATACGCAAAACACCGATTGTCGCGGCACGGGCCTTCAGCTAGTTTCCAACCATGCCACAAGCAGTGCATCTCGAACTCGAAGTGCCAGATGAACTCGCCCGGATTCGGCTTCCGGCAGGAGTCCAGCACCGCCTGACCCAGCTACTCGACCAGCAGGACGCCGGCAAACCCTTGACTGACGAAGAGCGTCACGAGGCTGAAGGGCTGGTTGACTTGGCAGAATTGCTGTCCGTCCTGCGCGCGCGCGCGGAGCGGCTGGGCGGACTGGCGGCATGACCATCTCGGCCAGTCTGCGGCGGCAAGTCGTGGAACGGGCGGACAACCGCTGCGAGTATTGTGGGCTGTCACAAGCGGGTCAGGAGGCGCTCTTCCATGTGGACCACATTGTGCCCGTTGCAGCGGGAGGCCAGACGACTCTCGATAATCTGGCGCTCGCCTGCGTGTCCTGCTCGCTGCGGAAAGGAGCAAGAGAGGAAGTGGTGGACCCGCAAACCGGAAAACTAGTGAGTTTGTTTCATCCACGACGTGACTCGTGGCACAGCCACTTTAAATGGGACGGTTTCAGAGTTGTCGGCCTGACCCCGGCGGGACGGGCCGCTGTGGGTGCCTTGCAAATGAACCGTCCCCTCGTGCTGGCAATCCGCGAAGAGGAATCTCATCGACATCGGCATCCGCCGCCTACTTCGTGAACAGCCAAGACCATTCCGGCGCGAAGGACTTTCAGGACTGCGTGCGGCAGATTTGTTTCAAGTGAACTTTCGGCACCAACTCGGAAAGTCATCTGCCTTCTCCCGGCTTGAACTCGTCATCGTCATCCTAATTCTGGCGGTGCTTGTGGTGCTCTTGATCCCCGCATTCTCAAACGCCCGCGCCAAGGCCCAGCGCATCCGCTGCGCTAGCCATCTGAAAGGCATTGGCATCAGCATGAAAGTCTGGGCCAACGACCACGGTGACAAGTTTCCGATGAGGGCTTCGACCAACACGCGCGGCTCGCTTGATTTCGCGGAAACGGGGCAGGTCTTCCGCCATTTTCAGGCGGCCTCGAACGAAACCTACTCAACCGAGACCCTAACCTGTCCTTCGGATTCCCGCAGACGTGCCCGAGACTGGCCGACGCTGAATAACAGCAATGTCAGCTACTTCATCGGCCTCGACGCTGATGAAACTTCCCCTCAGTTTTTGTTGGCGGGAGACCGGCATCTCGATGGCACGCCGCCGAAGGCACGGAACCTTCTGCTTTCAACGACCAATACAAGCCTGACTTGGGGGCCGGAATTGCACGGCGGAATGATGGTTGGCAACGTGGGCCTTTCCGACGGAAGCGCCCACCAACTTGCTGGCCCCGGGCTGACGCGCTATTTGCTGATTGGCGTTACAAACGCCTTCACCAACCGACTGGAATTCCCCTGATGGATTTTCTCCTCACCATCCTCGCCCGCGTCGTGGTCGCGCTCTTGCAAGCGCTGCCGCTCGGAGCCGTGGCGCGACTTGGGCGGGTGTTCGGCGCCTTGGCGTATGTGCTGGACGGGCGGCATCGTAAGGTCGCCCAGCGGAACATTGCGGCGTGTTTCCCGGAAAAGTCCGCTGCCGAGGTCAGCGCGCTCGCCCGCGAGAATTTTCAGCGTATCGGCGAGAGCTTTGCCTGCGCGGTCAAGACCGCGAGCTTTGACGCCAACGGCATCCTCGCTGTGACCGAGTTCGTGGGCGCAGAGAAGTTTCCCAAGGCGGCGGTGGGCGGGAAGCCGCGCAGCGTGGTCTGCGCGGTCGGGCACTTTGCGAACTTCGAGCTGCTGGGCCGCTCGGCGTTGTGGGTGCCGGGCTATCAGGTGGCGACCACGTATCGCGGCCTGAAGCAGGCGGGGCTGACGCGCGTGATGCAGGAGCTGCGCGAGAAGTCCGGCAGCCTGTTCTTCGAGCGCCGCAAGGACGCCGACGCGCTCAAGACCGCGATGAGCCAGCCAGGGATGTTGCTCGGCCTCTTCACCGACCAGCACGCGGGCGACCGTGGCGTGCGCCTGCCGTTCTTCGGACGCGATTGCTCCACCAGCGTCGCGCCGGGCGTCTTGGCGCTGCGTTATGGCTGCCCGCTCTTCACCGTCATCTGCTATCGCGTCGCACCGGGCCGCTGGCGCATCGAGGTGGGCGACGAAATCCCCACGCACGCCAACGGCCAGCCGCGTCCGGCGCAGGACATGGCCCGCGACATGAACCGTGCGTTCGAGGCTGCCATCCGTCGCGACCCGGCGAACTGGTTCTGGGTGCACAACCGGTGGAAGGAAGGGAAGTGGCGGGGTGGCGCGGGAGAGGATAGAGCAGAGAAGATAGAAGATAGCCAAGCAGCATGACGACGCCCCTCTATCCGTTATCCTCTACCCTCTATCCTCGCCGCCTCCTAGTGCGCGGGGTGAACTGGATTGGCGACGCCGTGATGACCACGCCGGCGCTGTTGCGACTGCGTGAGGCGCTGCCAGACACGCACATCGCGCTGCTCACGCACGAGAAGTTGGCGGGATTGTGGGCGGGACATCCGGCGGTGAACGAGGTCATCACCTTCACCCCGAAGCAGGGCGTTTTCAGCATCGCGCGCCGACTACGCGCGGGGAACCTCGACACCGCACTCGTGATGCCCAACTCCCTCCGCACCGGACTGGAAGTGCGCTTGGCCGGGATTCCCCGGCGCATCGGCTATGCGGGAAGCTGGCGAAACTGGCTGCTCACCGAGGCGGTCCCTTGGCGCGCGGACGTGGTGAAAATGCGGAAGCGGACAGCGGGGGAAGTGCGGCGGCTGGTGGCTGACCCGCAATGCGCCGGGTCGGAGACCGGCGCTCCGCCGG
Source organism: Akkermansia muciniphila (assembly GCA_945874145.1). Taxonomy (GTDB): domain Bacteria; phylum Verrucomicrobiota; class Verrucomicrobiia; order Limisphaerales; family SXTU01; genus SXTU01. Next base: position 51,665 of record CAMCFN010000011.1, on the reverse strand, counting down.
CAACGAGTCACCACATCTTCCACTACCTCCAGCTCGCTACCTCGCTCGGTGCGAAATTGGAACCGCTGGCACCGTTCATCGCTGTCTCGGACGCCGAGGTCGAGGCGGTGAAGGCGAAGTTCAACTTGTCCGCTGGCTTGCTCATCGGCTTGAACGCCGGCGCGGAATACGGCCCGGCCAAGCGCTGGCCCGCCGACCGTTTCATCGCCACGGCAAAGAAACTGCGCGCGCGGCTCAACTGCTCCTTCGTCATCTTTGGCGGCCCGGCGGACAGCGCGCTCGCCGCCGAAATCGCGGCTGCACTCATCGCCACGCCAGCGGTTGGCGTTCAGTCGTCAGCGGTCAGCGTCACGAATCTCGCGGGCCACACCTCGCTGCGCGAGCTTTGCGCGGCACTGCGCGCCTGTCGCGTCGTGCTCACGAACGACACGGGGCCGATGCACTTGGCCGCCGCCGTGGGCGCGCGGCTGGTCGGGCTGTTCGGAAGCACCTCGATTGAGCTGACCGGTCCGGGACTGCCCGGCGACTCCCGCCACATCCTCCTGCGTGGCGAAGCGCCCTGTGCGCCGTGCTTCTTGCGCGAATGCCCGATTGATTTCCGCTGCATGAAGAGCCTGACGGTCGAGCGGGTCGTTCAAGCGGTGCAACGGGCGGCTTAGTTGGAGGGCTGAGAGATGTGGGCAAGGATGCGCTTGTGCGCGCTCGTGAAAGGCCGCCGGTGCAACTCGGCTAGCGCGAGCCAATGGAACCGTTCTTCCACCAGTGGCGGCTTCGCATTCAGGACAACACGGAAGGCACGCTGCGTAATCCGGTAGCGGGTGATGGAGTGTTTGACCTCGCATAGTATTTCGCAGCGGGCGGTGACTTGCAGAAGCTGCTTCAGCGATGCCGCCGGGGAGCTGTTCCGGCCCGTGACTTCGAGATTCGGAAACTCCCACAGGCCCGCGTTCACGATGCCAGCAGGCCGTTGCGCCACGAGAAACTTTCCATCGCGCTCCACGACGAAAGTGTGGAACTCGCGGCTGGTCGCAGTCGCGCGCGGGCCGAGGTTGGGCAGTTCATCCACGCGGCCTTCGCGGTGCGCGACGCAGTGGGCGCGCACGGGGCAGAGGAGGCATTGTGCGTTCTGCGGTGTGCAGACGGTTGCGCCGAGTTCCATGAGCGACTGGTTCAGTGCGGAGCAGGGACCGGAAAGGAGGAGTGGAGAGTGGAGAGTGGAGAGTGGAGAGCCGGCGGCTCGTTCCGCCAGTGCTGTTGCGAGGCTCCACAGCACTGAGTTCGTGGCCTTCTGGCGCGGGTCCCCGCCGATGGCGAAAATACGGGTCAGGACGCGGATGACGTTGCCGTCGAGGATGGGCGCCGGAGCGTTGAAGGCGATACTGGAAATCGCGCCCGCCGTGTAGCGCCCCACGCCGGGCAGCGCGAGCACGGCGTCGAACTCGCGGGGGAACTGGCCGTTGTGAGCGGCGACGATGTGCAGCGCGGCCTTTTGGAGGTTACGGACGCGCGTGTAGTAGCCGAGCCCCTCCCAGAGTTTCAGGAGCCGTTGCTCCGGCGCGGCGGAGAGCGCGGCCACGTCGGGCAGTTCGCGCGTCCAGCGCTCCCAATACGGAATCACCGTCTTCACCTGCGTCTGCTGAAGCATGATTTCCGAAACCCAAATCGCGTAAGGGTCGAGTGTGCGCCGCCACGGCAGGTCGCGGGCGGCGGTGGCGAACCAGTCGAGCAAGGCAGGAACGAGGGAGTGCGGAATGCGGAATGCGGAATGCGGAATGACGGAGCGCTCGGTGGCAGCAGGGAGCGACTTTGAACCGTGAATCTTGAGCTTCGAACTTGCTGGCGGACGCGGCACGCCGCGCAGTTTGCACTCGAAACCCAAAACGCCAAACCCGAAACTCCCCTCGTGAAACCGCTGACGATGCACACATGCAAGCTGACGGACGAGCAGGCCGCCGCGCTGGACGCGCATCTGCGCAAGCACGGTTTCAAGCCGCGCACGGTGCCTTACGCGCGGTTCGCGGGGGAGAAGGACAAGCTCAACGTGGTGTTTTACGAAAGCGGTAAGCTGGTCGTGCAGGGCAAGGGCACGCAGGAGTTTGTCGAGTTCGTGCTGGAGCCGGAGATTCTGAAGCGAGCGGAGGTGGGCTACGAGGAGGTCTTGCACCCGGAGATGTTCGTGGCGCGCATCGGCGTGGACGAGTCGGGCAAGGGCGATTTCTTCGGGCCGCTGTGCGTGGCAGCGGTGTATGTGAACGAGGCGGTGGTGCGCGCGTGGCAGGATGCCGGCATCCAAGACTCGAAGAACATCGGCAGCGACCGGCGCATCGCGGACTTGGCAACGGTGATTCGTGAGACGCCCGGTTGTCACAGCGAGGTGCTCACGCTCGGCGGGGTGAATTACAACCAGCGCTACCGCGACATCGGCAGCCTGAACCCACTGCTCGCGAAAGGGCACGTGAACTCCATTCTCGCGGTGCTCGCCCCCGCGCATCATCTGAACCCGCCGCCGGAGCACGCGATCATTGACCAGTTCGCCGCGACCGAGGCTACGGTGGCGCGCGAGGCGAAGGCGCGCGGCTTGAAGCTGAAGATTGTCCAGCGGCACAAGGCGGAAGAAGACTTGGCGGTGGCGGCAGCTTCCATTCTCGCCCGGCACGCGTTCGTCACGGGGTTGGCAGCACTGGGCCGGGAGATTGGCGTGGAACTGCCCAAGGGCGCATCCGCCGCCGTGGACAAAGCGGCAAAGCAAATCGTCGCGCAGCACGGTGTTGGAACGCTGGCGCGTGTGGCGAAGATGCACTTCCGCACGGCGCTGCGCGCGCAGGGCCTGCCGGAGCCGCCGAAGGTGCAGTGGCGCAAATAAGCCGCCACAGCCTTCGGAGTTTCCAGTTTACAGGCAGGGGTTCGTTGTTAGCATCCGCCACCTGCTACCGCTTTACCGCTTATGAAAAAGATCGAGGCCATTATCAAACCGTTCAAATTGGATGAAGTGAAAGAGGCCCTGACTGGGGCGGGAATTGAGGGGATGACGGTCACCGAAGTGAAGGGCTTCGGACGTCAAAAAGGCCACACGGAGATTTACCGCGGCAGCGAATACACGGTGGATTTTCTGCCCAAGATAAAGCTTGAGCTCGTGGTGGCGGACAGTGAAGTGCAGACGGCAGTGAAGGCAATCGTCACGGCAGCGAAGACTGGCAAGATCGGCGACGGCAAGGTGTTTGTGAGCCCGGTCGAGACGGCGGTGCGCATCCGCACCGGGGAAACGGGTGAGCAGGCGGTTTAAGAGTTTTCTGATTTTGACCCTCGCCAAATTGGCGCGTCTTTTTTTGTCGCGCTTGGCAACCTAAAACTTTCAGTCACCTCGAAAAATAGACTGCATTTTCTCTTTACTAGAGCCACCGCAAACCACCCTTTTTCAGAGGCTCTGAAAGGCCTCCTGCCGGAACCCTGAAAATCCAGAAAACCCCTGATAATACGGGCCAAAAGCAAGTTGTGAATAACTTGCGGACAAGTCCCAATAAAAAGTCCTTCCCGCCACCGGGACCGTGCCCTACAAGCATCCGCAGATATGGCTCATTCACTTGTTCCGCATGGGAGGAACGTTTTTCCTCGATAATTCAAGTTTTGAGTCTGCAACTAATTGATTTTAAGCATCTTGCGCTGAATTAAGACCGCCCAATCCGGCCCCATGAACCACCATGCCTCAAACCCGAACCGCACCCAAAAGCGCGCAGAAAACTGTGGCTTTATCGGTGTTGCCGGGCTGTAACAGTGAGGCGTGAATAAGCAGTTCCAAACCCAATTATCGCCTCCAACTCAGTTGATGCAGCCTATCGCCGAAAAAATCTGGTCCCAAGCTCAGGAAAGCCTCCGAGCCCTGCTCAATCCCGAGCTCTATCAGCTCTGGTTCGGTCCCCTGCGCGCGGTGAGTATGGACGCGGAGACCTTCACCCTAGAGGTGGCCAACGATTTTTGCGAAGTTTGGCTCAAGGACAACTACCTCGGTCTGCTCCGGGATGTGGTTGCCTCCGCGACCGGCAAACAGTTGGAAGTTTGCTTCCAAGTTGCGACGCATGTGGCACCTCCGGCCGCTGCCTCCGCGAAGGCCAAGCCCGCTGAGTCCACCGCGCCCAGCCCGACTGCCCGCACTTCGCAAAATCACGTCCCGGCGGATGCCGAGCTGGGTTTCAATCCCCGCAACACCTTCGACACCTTCGTCGTGGGCAACAACAACTTCGCCCATGCGGCGGCGCTAGCGGTGGCGCAGGCTCCCGGCAAGTCCTACAATCCGCTGTTTCTCTATGGCGGGGTGGGCTTGGGTAAAACCCACCTCCTCCACGCCGTCGGCCAGCACGTTTCGGCCCACAGGAAGAACGCCCGCATCGCCTACGTCACCACCGAGAAGTTCACGAACGAGTTCATCGCGGGATTGCAGGAGAACCAGCTCGCGCGCTTCCGGAAGAAATACCGGCAGACGGACCTGCTGCTAATCGACGACGTGCAGTTTCTCGCGGGAAAAGAGCGCATTCAGGAGGAGTTCTTCCACACCTTCAACGCCCTGCACGAGGCTCACAAGCAGATCGTCCTCACCTGTGATCGCCCGCCGAGCGAGATTCAGGGGCTCGAACAGCGGCTCGGCTCACGTTTCGAGTGGGGGCTGGTCACGGACCTTCAGCCCCCCGACGTGGAAACGCGGTTGGCCATCCTGCAAAAGAAGGCCCGCAGCATGGGCTGCACGCTGCCGGATGAGATCGCTGAGTTCCTGGCCAATCACATCCGGACCAACATTCGGCGGTTGGAAGGCGCGCTCATTCGTGTGGTGTCTTATGCCTCACTGACCGGCAAGCCGTTGGGCCTCGACTTGGTGGAAAACCTGCTGCGCGATGTCCTCCATGAGGAAGGTCGGCACACGCTCACCATTGAAGTCATCCAAAAGCGCGTCGCCGAGCATTTCGACATTCGCTTGGCTGACATGACCAGCAAGCGCCGGCCTGAAAACATCGCTTTCCCGCGCCAGATCGCTATGTATCTCTCCCGTCAGATGACGGAAGGCTCGCTCAACACGATTGGCGAGGCCTTTGGCGGCCGGGACCATGGCACGGTGATGCACGCGTGCCGCTTGGTGAAGGACCGCATGGAAGTGGACACCGGTGTGCGCCAGACGGTGATGATGCTGGAGAAGAAGCTGCGGCGATAGCGTCCTCCTGCTCTCAACCAGCGGGTGACGAACGCTTGGGTTTCCGCGTTGCGCTAAAGCGCTAATTCTCCTTGCTCCACCCGCACGCACGCGCTGGCGTGGCCGGGCTCAATCTCTTTCAGTGTGGCTTCTCCAGTCCGGCAGCCCGCTTGGGCAAACTCACACCGGTCGGCGAAGGCACAGGCGGGGAGCGGCTTGGACACGTCGGGCGGCAGGCCGGGGATGGTGTAGAGCTCCGCGCCCTTGCCTTGCAGCGCGGGGATGCTGCGCTGGAGCGCGCGGTTGTAGGGGTGCAGCGGACGCGCGAAGATGTCTTCCACCCGGCCCGACTCCACCACGCGGCCCGCATACATCACCAGCACGCGCCGGCAGAAGCCCGCCACCACGCCGAGGTCGTGCGAAATCCAGATGACCGCCATGCCGCGCTCACGCTGAAGCCGCGCGATGAGGTCGAGGATTTGCGCCTGCACCGTCACGTCCAGCGCGGTGGTCGGCTCGTCGGCGATGAGCAAATCCGGCTGCGTGATGAGCGCCATCGCGATCATCACGCGCTGCCGCATCCCGCCGCTGAACTCGTGCGGGTGGCTGCGGATGCGCCGCGCGGCGTCCGGCACGCCGACTTCCTCCAGCGCACGGATGGCGCGCTTCACGGCCGCGGCGCGCGGCAGGTTCTCGTGGATGAGCAGCGGCTCGATGAGTTGTTCCTCGATGCGCAGATACGGGTTCAGCGAGGTCATCGGGTCCTGGAAAATCATCGCGATGCGCTTGCCGCGAATCTTGTTGAGCTCCGCCTCGCCCATCGCGAGCAAGTCCGCGCCGTCGAAGCGCGCCGTGCCGGACTCGATGCGTCCCGGCGGCTTGGGGATGAGGCCCATCAGCGAGTAACACGTCACGGACTTGCCTGAGCCGCTCTCGCCCACGATGCCCAGCGTCTCGCCCTTTTCCACACTGAACGACACGCCATCCACCGCGCGGACGATGCCGTTGCGCGTGTGGAAGTAGGCCCGTAGGTTTTGAACTTCTAGCAAAGACATGGGGAAACCACGAATGAACACGAATGGACACGAATGAAGAGTTTCATAGGACGAGGCGCTCCCATTCGAGCTTAGGATGCTTGAAGTTCAGGATGACGCCAACGCGGAGCTTGGTGATGCGGAGGTAGTTCAGCATCTGTCCGCGTTCCACATCGGTAATGCGGTCAATGACCTTGGTGTCCACGACCACGGCATCAAAAGCGATGAGATCGGGAACGAATAGGCCGACTGAGTGACCTTTGTAGAGCACATCAAATTGCTGCTGTTGCCGGAAGCGGATGTTGCGCAGGCCGAATTCCACCACAAGCGCGTTCTCATAAGGCTTCTCGTGCAATCCGTGACCAAGTTCGTTCAAGACTTCCATCGCACTGCCCACGATCGCGAACACTTCATCCTTCAGCAGCAGTTTGTTCTCTGGATTCGTGTTCATTTGTGTCCATTCGTGGTTTCAGTCCTTGCTCGCCCGCACATCGAGCGCGTCGCGCAGGCCGTCGCCGAGGAAGTTCAGGCAAAAGAGCGTCGTGCTGAACGCGCCGGCGGGGAAGACGAGCATCCACCAATACTCCTCCATGCGGTCCGCGCCGTCTTTAATCATCGAGCCCCACGAGCTCATCGGCGGCTGCACGCCGAGGCCGAGGAAGCTGAGGAAGGCTTCGAGCAGCATCACCGCCGGCACCGTGAGCGTGGTGTAAACCATGACCGGGCCGAGCACGTTGGGAATCATGTGGCGCAGGATGATGCGGCGCTTGCGCAAGCCCAGCGCGTGCGCGGCCTCGACGAATTCCATCCGCTTCAGGGACGCCACCTGCCCGCGCACGATGCGTGCCATGGTGAGCCATTCCACCGCGCCGATGGCGGCGAAGAGCAGCCACAGCTCGCGCCCGAGCCAGACGGTGAGCAGGATGACGAAGAGGGTGAACGGCAGCGCGTAAAGGATGTCCACAAGCCGCATCATGAGCGCGTCGAGCTTGCCGCCGATGAAGCCGGAGATGGCACCATAGAGCACGCCGATGGTGAGCGCCACGCTCGTCGCGCACGCGCCGACCATGAGCGACACGCGCCCGCCGTAGAGCAGCCGCGTGAACTGGTCGCGCCCGAGATGGTCGGTGCCGAGCCAGTGCTTCGCGGACGGCGGGGCCGCGCCGAGCGCGAGGTCTTGTTCCTCGTAAGTGAAAGGCGACACCCACGGTGCGGCGACGCAGAGCAGGCCCAGCACGGTGACGATGAACGCACTGGCCAGCGCGAGCTTGTTCTTCCGCAAACGCGCCCAGGCATCCTGCCACAGCGAGTGGCCGGCCTCGACTGGCTCGGTGATGGGAATGGTGGCGGGATTCATGAACGCGTCAGCAGGGAGGAAAACGTCCAACGTCCAACGTCCAACGCTCAACATTCAAAGGGCGCGCGTTCGGAGCCGCTTTGGACGTTGAACGTTGAGCGTTGAAAGTTGGGCGTTGTCTTCTCATTCCAATCGCACCTTCGGGTTGAGCCAAGCCTGCGCCACGTCCACCAGCAGGTTGAAGAACAGGATGATGGCGGAGAAGAAGAAGACGGTGCCGCCCACCACCGTGGTGTCGCGGTCGAAGACGGAGCCGACGAAGTATTTGCCCAGGCCGGGGATGTTGAAGACGGTCTCGATGACGAACGAACCGGTGATGAGGCCCGCCGCCGCCGGGCCGAGGTAGGTCACGACCGGCAGCAGCCCGCCGCGCAACGCGTGTCGCGTCAGGATGCGCAGGCCGGACGCGCCCTTCGCCCGCGCGGTGCGGATGAAGTCCTGGCCCATGATTTCCAGCATCCCGCCGCGCGTGAGCCGCGCGATGTAGGCGGCGAGGTGGAAGCCCAGCGTGAGCGCGGGCAGCACGCGGTCGCCGGGCGTGTTCCAGCCGGAGGTGTGGAACCAGCCAAGCTTGAGCGCGAAGAAGAGCACCACCATCGGCCCGAGCACGAACGTGGGCAGGCACACGCCGACCATCGCGGCGGACATGGGCACGTAGTCCTGCGCGGTGTTGGGCTTTTGCGCGGCGAGCATCCCGGCGGGCAGCCCGATGGCCAGCGCGATGAGCAACGACCACGCGCCCAGCTCCAGCGACACGGGGAACGACTCGCGGATGATCTCGCCCACAGTGCGCGTCGCGTGCCGGGTGGACGGCGCTGCGCCGGTGAGGAGGTCTTTCAGGAAGACCACGTATTGCACGCCCAGCGGCTTGTCCCGCCCGTAATGAGCATCAAGCCGTTTGAGGATTTCGGGCGGAATTGCCCGCTCCCCCGTGAACGGTCCGCCCGGCGCGTAGCGCACCATGAAGAAGGTGAGCGTGGCCACCGCCCAGAGGACCGGGAGCGTCTGCAGCAGGCGGATGAAGAGGAAGCGGGCCACTATTTTTCTACGACGAACCGATTATTAGCCACGGATGAAACACGGAGCAAACACTGATGGGAGACAACAGTTCAAAATTCTTATCCGTGTTCAATCCGTGTTTCATCTGTGGCAAAAAGTCCACCTCCTGACCTCTGCGGCTACTCAAACCACAGGTGCTTGTAAGGATGGTGGTCGAGCAGGGTCGGGTTCCAGCCCTTGAGCTTTGGGGTTATGAGGTGTTGGCGGGTGTAATGGTAGATGGGGATGATGGGCAGCTCGTCCATCAGGATGGTCTCGGCTTTCTGGAAGAGTTCGAGGCGGGCGGCGGCGTCACCGGTGCGGGCGGCCTCGGCGATGAGGCGGTCGTATTCCTTGTTGCTCCAGCCGGTCTCGTTCTGGCCGCCGTCGGTGAGCCACATGTCGAGGAACGTGTTCGGGTCCACGTAGTCGCCCGTCCAGCCGGCGCGGCAAATCTGGTAGTTCAACTGGCGCTGCGAATCCAGATACACCTTCCACTCCTGGTTCAGCAGCCGCGCGTCAATGCCGAGGTTCTTCTTCCACATCTGCTGGATGGCCTCGGCGATGATGCGGTGGGATTCCTGCGTGTTGTAGAGCAGCTCGAAGGAGGGAAAGCCCTTGCCGTCGGGGAAGCCGGCTTCGGCGAGGAGTTTCTTGGCCTCGGCCAGGCCGCCACTGAACTTGCCCCGCGCGGTGTAGCCGGCGGTGCCGGGCGGTGTGAGGTTGAACGCGGGGAGCTGCCCGGCCTTGAGGATGTTCTCGGTGATGGCCGCGCGGTCAATGGCGAGGGCGAGGGCCTTGCGCACGCGCTTGTCGTTCAGCGGCGGCTTGGTGGTGTTGACGCGGTAGAAGTAGGCCGAGAGATATGGCTCGATGCGGATGAGGTCGGGGTTGTTCTTCCGGTAGCCGGGGATTTTCGAGAGCGGCACGGTGTCGGTGACGTGGAGCTGGTTCGCGCGGAACATGCGCTCCTCGGTCTCGGAGCTGGAGATGGGATAGAACGCGAGGCCGTCGAGCTTCACGGTCATGGCGTCCCAATGGTGCGGGTTGCGCTTGAGGGTGATGACCTCGTTGACCTTCCACTGGTCGAGCGTGAAGGGGCCGTTGCCGACGAAATTTTCGGGGCGCGTCCACTTGCCGCCGCGCTCGTAGGGCTTGCCGTGCTTGGCGATGGTCGGCAGGTGGACGGGCATCCACGACGTGTGGTTGATGAGCGAGAGGAAGTAAGGCGTGGGGCCGATGAGCGAGATTTGAAACGTGTGTTCATCAATGACCTTGTAGCCGACCTGCGAAAAGTCCTTCAGCTTGCCCTCGTTGTAAGCCTGCGCGTTCTTCACGACGTGGTGCATGTAGGCGTATTGCGCGGCGAGCGTCGGCTCTAGGATGCGTTTGTAGGATTCGAGGAAATCCCGCGCGGTGAAGGCGTCGCCGTTGGACCACTTGGCGTTCTTGCGGAGGAAGAAAGTGTAAGTGAGCAGGTCCGGCGAAATCTCCCAACGCTCGGCGACACCGGGAATGGGGTGCAAGTCCTTCGGGTCTTCGTCCGTGAGGCCCTCGAACACGCCCATGAGAATCATGTGCTCCGGCACGCCGGTGACAATCTGCGGGTCGAGGTCCGATGGCTCGGAGCCGTTGCCGCGGTGGAGAATCATCTTTCCCGGCGAGACGGCAGGGCCAGAGCCAAAGCCGGGGTCGGCCTTCGCGCCGCCGCCACCGGGCTCTGCGGGTTGGTCCGCAGACTTCTTGCAGCCAAAGAGGAGGGCGGCCAGACAGACCGCAGCGAACAGTGCTTTCATGACGGGGAGTTTTTAGTTTTCAACCGGTCGAGGGAAGCGCATTTTTTCTCCAGGCCATGCACCTCACGTCGAAGCAAGACGCGAACTATACGGCAGATGAGCTGGCAGCTTTCCGAAGGCAGATGGCTGAACAGGATCGGCGCGGCTCGCGAGCGGGACGCACCTTCATCATTGGGGCGGTGGCGACCGGCCCGTTCCTTGCGCTCTGGCTCCAGATGACATCCTCGGGCTGGTTGGTCTGGGGTGGGCTATTGCCGCTCGTTTGGGTTTTCTGGGGCGGCATTGCGATGCTCCGCGAGATGCTGGCTGGTTGCCCCGCCTGCCATCGGATGGTGGGCAGCCGGGAGCACGGAGGCTATTGCCCCTTCTGCAAGGCTCAATACCCGGAGCAGCACCAGTGGGCGATTAGTGCGCCCAAGTGCTCGCATTGCTAGCGAAACTACGCACTGTTGTTTCGGCGGCGCAGCCCCTTTTGCTCAAAGTTCTGCACTCATTGCGGCATACAACTTCGAGATAGCGAGCGGCGGTCAGATCGAGTTTTGGGCAACTGACAAGAGCGATCCTCCGCCCGCGTTCATTCCAGCTTCCGGTGCGCCCGTTCGACACGTCCGCAAAGTTGACACTGGTATTCATTCTGCTACGGTCAACTCGTCAGCATGGTTGCAGAAGGCAACTCGTGGACACGTCAGCAATTATTATAACCCGCCTTCTGTGCGTTCACACCGTGCTCAAAAGTCAAAAATGAAAACACAGAAACAAGGTAAAGCAGGCTTCACGCTCGTGGAAATCATGATCGTGGTGGCCATCATCGGTCTGCTCGCGGCCATCGCCATCCCGAACTTCGTGAAAGCACGGGCCACGGCGCAGAAAAACTCCTGCATCGCCAACCTCAAGCAGATTGACGGTGCGGTGCAGCAGTGGGCGCTCGAGCAGAAGAAAGTCGCCACGGACACTTATGCGGTCACCGACGCCACCCTGCTGGGATATCTGAAGGGTTCACTCCTGCCGACTTGCCCTGGTGGTGGCGCTTATTCCGCTGGTGCGACTGTGTCGGGAGCCCCCACCTGCAGCCTCTCTGGCAGTGGCCACACTCTCTAATCGGCTGGCACCTTATCGAGGCTTGGGGCAGCAATGCTCCAAGCCTTTTTTTTACTCATGTTTTCTCTAAAAATGCCGCCCAAGGCCATTTATGAGCCCAAAAACAAACCTCCGTGGGTTTACCCTGGTGGAAATCATGATCGTTGTGGCGATCATCGGACTGCTGGCTGCCGTCGCCGTCCCTAACTTCCTGAAGGCCCGCACCAACGCTCAGAAGAACTCCTGCATCGCCAATCTTCGATTGATTGACAGCACGATTCAGCAGTGGGCCTTGGAAAATAAGAAGCAGTCAACGGACACGTATGCGCTGTCGGACACGACTTTGCTGGGCTACTTCAAAGGCTCCGCCATGCCCTACTGTCCGGCCAGCGGCACCTATTCCCCCGGTAGCGTGGTCGCCGTCGTTCCCACATGCAGTCTCTCCAGCTTGGGGCACACCCTCTGAGGATGCACCAGCCTGTGCAGCGAGATCGAATCCGCACCGTCGCAAGACGGTGCGGCCTTTTGTTTTGATGGTGCATTTCTGTTTGGATGGAACCCACCGTTGCCATTGAAGATCTGCGGATCGAATACCGCAGCCGCGACTTGGGTGAGGCTTCGAAGGTGGCCGTCAACGGGTTAAATCTAGTAGTCGGACGGGGGGAGGTCTTCGGTTTCCTTGGGCCCAATGGCGCAGGGAAAACCTCCACCATGAACGTGTTGCTGGGCTTCGTTCCCCCCAGCTCTGGCACCGCACGCATCTTCGGAGTGGATGTGCGTGAGCCGATCGCCCGGCAGCGGATTGGCTACCTGCCGGAGCAGACCTATTACTACAAGTTTCTCACGGCGGAGGAATTGCTACGGTTGTATGCTGGGATTTTCCACATCCCCGTGGCCGAGCGCGAGGCACGCGTGGGCGCGGTGTTGAAGCTCGTTGAGTTGGAACACGCCCGGAACCGGCAAATCAAGACCTACTCCAAGGGCATGCAGCAGCGCGTCGGCTTGGCCCAGGCGCTGATCAACAATCCCGACCTGCTCATCTTGGATGAGCCGACCAGCGGCTTGGATCCCCTCGGTCGCATGAAGGTCCGCGAGATCATTCAACGCCTCAAAAACGAGGGTAAAACTGTCTTTTTCTCGTCGCACGAATTGGGGGAAGTCGAAACGGTCTGTGATCGCGTGGCTATTCTGCATCAAGGCCACCTCAAGGCCGAGGGCCGGGTGACGGACTTGGTCGCGCAACACGCGGCGAATTTGGAGCAAGTCTTCCTCAAGCTCGTCGGCTACGCTTCCCAGTCATGAACACCATCTGGGCGTTGGCGAAAGTCGTGGTGCTCGAAATGGTCCGGCGCAAGGACTTCTACGTGCTGTTCATCCTCACCGTGCTGCTCACAGGCACGGCGGGCAGCGTGAACCTGTTCAACGATCGCAGTATCGTCCGCTACCTGAAGGAAATCTGCCTGCTGCTCATCTGGCTCTCCGGCCTAGTTATCGCCATCACCTGCACCGCGCGGCAAATCCCCGCCGAGCGTGAGCAGCGGACGATTTTTCCGCTGCTCGCCAAACCTGTGACGCGCGGGCAGTTCTTACTGGGAAAATTCCTCGGCTGCTGGCTGGCGACCGGTCTGGCGCTCGCGGTTTTTTACCTGTTTTTCGGTCTGATCAGCGCTACGCGGGAGCAGCATTGGCCGGTGCTGAATTACCTCCAGGCCGCTTGGCTGCACTGGATGATGCTGGGGGTGGTGGTCGCCTTTACGCTGCTGGGGTCGATCGTCTTCGCGGCCCCCTCCTCCAACGGCACCATTTGCTTCGTGGTTTCCGTCGGGATTCTGCTGTTGGGGCGACATCTGAACAAGGTCGCCCTCGACTTGGCCCAGCCGTGGCAGTCGTTGCTCTATGGAGTTTACTTCGTGATTCCGCACTTGGAGCTGTTCGACGTGCGAGACCTCATCATCCATAACTGGGAGCTGATCCGCTGGGAAATGGTGGCCCTGGCCACGCTCTACGCGGCGGCTTACGCTGCCTTTTTCCTGTTCGGTGCTTGGTGGGTCTTCCGCCGCCGGCCGCTCAACTGATGCCCTCCCTCCCGCTGCTCCTTTCCGCACTCGCGCTGGCTGTGGCCTTCGCGGCGGGGGGACGCTTGCTGCTGTGGGAGCAGGCCCATCGGCAGGACAAAGGTTCCGTGCTCCGACTCCTGCTCGGCGAGAGCCGGCGGGCGTTTGCCAACCATGTTTTCCTCAAAGCTGACGCCTATTTTCATCAAGGTTTTTACCCGTCCGTCTTCGACGCCCCCGCTCCCGTCAGCAAGACCCACTTGGCGGAGGCGACGGAGGAGGCGCATCACCACGATCACTCCCGCGGCCATGCGCATGACCGGCACCGCGACTGGCTCGAAGCGTTTGGCTGCAACTTTCAACCGGCCGAGCATCGCCACCTTGAGGGCCTCGGTCAGGCGCGAGAGATTCTCCCCTGGCTCCGGCTGGCTGCGGCCTTGGACCCACAGCGAGTGGACACCTACACCGTCACGGCCTATTGGCTGCGGGAGCAGCTCAACCAAGTCAAAGAGGCCGAAGCCTTTCTGCGCGAAGGCCTGCGCGCCAATCCGGACAGCCACGAGATCCTCTTCGAACTCGGCCGCCTCTATGCCGAGAACGAACGCGATGTCCTTCGTGCTCGCATCGTGCTGGAGCTGGCCATAGCGAAATGGATTCGCCAGGAAGCAAGCCTGCCCAGTCCTGACCATGTTTCCTATCGCCAGATCATGGGGCAGCTCGCAGCGCTGGAAGAGCGGGCCGGCAACTACGAACGCGCCCTGGCTCATTACACCCGCCTGCACCGGGTTTCTCCCAACCCGGCGGCCGTGCAGCAGCGGATTGATGAAATGCGTTTTAAGTCTGCGGCCCCAGTGGTGAAACCGCCGTGATGGCTTTCCCGGCGGTGGTTTGCGGTGCGAAACTCGCTGGGCAAACTACGATCAGGACGCTACGCTGCTTTACACAAACACCATGCGTTCAGCCATCCGCCAGCCATCCGTGCCATGCTGAAAGTGAAGGACACCCTGCGGTCCACCGTGCATCTCAGCTTCGATGGCCGAGTCTTCAAGGTTTACCACGGACCCAATGCCGGGGAGCGCTTTACCAATGAGGTCAAGCTGCTGCGCCATTTGGAGGCGCGCGGTTGCGGCTTTGTGCCGCGGCTGCTGGAGGCCGACGCGGACAAGCTGCGGGTCATCACCTCCAACTGCGGCGGCCGCGTGGAGCACCTGGACGCGGAGCGCACGCGCGAGCTGTTTGCCGAGCTGGAGAAGTTCGGGGTGCGCCATGATGACCCCGATTTGCGCAATGTGACCTACCGTCAGTCTGATGGGCGCTTTTGCATCATTGACTTCGAATTCGCCACGCTCCTGCCCGGTTCCGAATAGCACCGCCGATATGGACAAACCCAAGCACACCACTCCGGCCGGAGGTTTGAAATGGTTCGGTTGGACGGATCGCGGCAAAGTCCGCAAGAACAACGAAGACTCCTTCCTTGGCCTGCGGTTTGATGCCCGGGACGTTCACCATCTGGGCAAGTTCGGCGAAGCACCCACGAGCAGCATGGACTTCGCCTTTGCGGTGAGCGACGGGATGGGCGGTGCGATGGCTGGCGAGCTGGCTAGCCGGATTGCCGTGGAGAAGATTACCAAGCTGCTGCCGCGCTCCTTCCAGCAGGCGGCGCAGGGACTGGACAGCGGGCGGGCGGATGTTCTTGGTGAGCTGTTCACCCAGATTCACCGGGCGCTGGTTTACGTGGGTAACGCCTACGATGAATGCGCGGGGATGGAGACCACCTTGAGCCTGTGTTGGTTCACGCCGGGGTGGATGCACTATGGCCACATTGGGGACAGCCGGATCTACTACCTGCCCGCGCAGGGCGGCGAGATCCGCCAGCTTAGCCAGGACGACACCCATGTCGGCTGGCTCTTTCGCAATGGCCAGATCAACGAACGCGAAGCCCGGGCCCACCCGCGCCGCAACGTGCTGCAAAAAGCGCTGGGCGGTGGCAACCAATTCGTGGACCCGCAGGTGGGCTCCGTGTCCTGCGAGCCGGGGGACATGTTTCTGCTCTGCACGGACGGGTTGACGGAGGGGCTTTACAATCACCACCTGCTCGAAATGCTGCGGCCCGCGCCGCCGGCTGTTCGTGCGCCCAACCCCGCGCAGCACTTGGTGACCGAGGCGGTGAAGAACGACGGCCGCGACAACACCACGGCGCTCGTGATCCAGGCGGTGTGAACCCGTTCTGATGCACTCCTCCGCCACCTGCCCAATCGGGCAAGGCAGGTGCTTTTGCTATGAAACTGACCAATGACAGCTATGTCATCTTGATGGGCACCAAGAATTTTACGGAGCGCTACTACCGCGACCAGGCTGGCTGGTGCAAGGTCAGCGCGCGGGGCCGCAAATTCCGGACGACGGCCGAGCAGGTGCTGAATCACCTCCTGCCGGCGCTCGCCGGCATCAAGCCAAACCTTGTCATCAAGGTGGAACATCACGAGCCACTGTAGCGGCGGTCTGTGAGAAACGAGTTGCGGTGGCAGCTGTGGAAGGCTTTTGGGACGCAACTTGGCGGTCACAGAGCGGCGCTACAGGTTTCAGGGAGCGGGCAGCCGAAACTTGCCCCCAAAAAGCAAACCGCCGCGCCAAGTGCGACTCGCAGGTCGCATTTATTGGCGCGGCGATTTGAGGGGTTGTGCGCTTAGCCGTGGTAGCCTTCCTCGCCGTGTTCGGCGAGGTCCAGACCGACGGTTTCGACTTCTTCAGTCGGGCGGAGGCCAACGACGGCCTTCACGATGTAAGCAATGACCGCCGTGGCGATCACCGCGAGGACGACGGTGAGGGCCATGGCCTTGACCTGCTCGATCCAGAGGCCGTTGCCGATGAGTTCGAAGAGCTTGTTGGCCTTCGCGTAGCTGTTGGCATCGGTGAGGTTCGCATTCACGTCCTTGGTGGCGAGGATGCCCGTCACGAGCGCACCGAGCGTGCCGCCGACGGCGTGGACGCCGAAGGTGTCGAGCGCGTCGTCATACTTGAAGATTTGCTTGAGCTTGGTGCAGGCGAGGTAGGGCACCACACCGGCGAGCACGCCGATAATCATCGCGCCCTTCGCGTTCACGAAACCAGCAGCGGGAGTGATGACCACCAGGCCCGCGACCGCACCGGAGCAGAAGCCGAGGATGGAGGGCTTGCCGCGCACGAGCCACTCGAGCACCGGCCAGACGAAGGCCGCAACCGCCGCCGCCAGCGTGGTGGTCATGAACGCATTGGCCGCAATGCCGTCCGCCGCCACCGCCGAACCGGCGTTGAAACCATACCAGCCGACCCAGAGCATCCCGGTGCCGATGGCGCACATGGTCATGCTGTGGGGCTGCATCGCGGTCTTGCCGTGGCCGAGGCGCGGTCCGAGGATCAAGCAGAGCACCAAGGCGCTCCAGCCCGAGCTCATGTGAACGACCGTGCCGCCGGCGAAATCAATCGCGCGGATTTTGGCATCACCGTTCCACACGCCGTTCATCAGGCCGTCCACGCCCCACACCATGTGCGCGAGCGGGAAGTAAACTGCGAACATCCAGATGGCCACGAACAGGAGGACGGCCGAGAACTTCATGCGCTCCGCGACCGCGCCGATGATGAGCGCCGGGGTGATGATGGCGAACATGAGCTGATACATCGCGAACACGTTCTGCGACACCCAAGCGGAGTAGTCCGTGTTGGGCGCGGAGGTGACGCCGTTCAGGAAGGCAAACTTGCTGAAGCTGCCGAGGTAGGGCGAACCGGCCGAGAACACCAAGCTGTAGCCGCACACGAACCAGAGGATGGTAACGAGCCCGGCGATCCCGAAGCACTGGGCGACGACGGACAGAATGTTCTTCTTGCGGACCAAGCCGCCGTAGAAGAGCGCGAGGCCCGGCAGGGTCATGAAGAGCACCAGCGCGGCGCAAATCATCATGAAGCCGTTGTGGCCGGGGCCAGCGACGTCATCGAGTTTCGAGGTGACGTTGGCCTTGGCGTCGGCGGAGCCACGGGCACCGTTGCCGATGTAGGCTTCGAGGTCCGCCACGCGTTGCTCGACGCTGGGGTCGGCTTTCTTGGGCGGTTCCGGCGCTTTCGCGGCGGGCGCGGCGGCGGGGGCAGCCGGCGCGGCGGGCGGAGCTTGGGCCAGCAGTGGCTGCGCGGTGGTCGCCAGCAACGAGAACAGGGTGAGGGAGAGAATCAGCTTCTTCATGATCAGTTTTTGTTCAGGGGGTTGGGGTTGGCGGTTTTCAGACAGCGGCGTCACCTTTCTCGTCGGTTCGGATGCGCACGGCATCATCCACGGGCGAGACGAACACCTTGCCGTCGCCGATCTTGCCGGTCTTGGCGGCCTTCACGATGGCGCTCACGGCGGCATCCACGCGGCCGTCGGGCAGGACGAGTTCGAGTTTGATTTTGGGGAGGAAATCCACGGTATATTCCGAGCCGCGGTAGATCTCGGTGTGGCCCTTCTGGCGGCCAAAGCCTTTAACCTCCGTGACGGTCATGCCTTCGACTCCGATGTCGCTCAGGGCGTCCTTCACTTCCTCCAACTTGAACGGTTTGATGATGGCTTCGATTTTCTTCATGGGGTCTCTTTCGCTCTGGCGGCGCACGCGGAAGTGCTGGCGAAATCCCGCGCGTCGCCGTCTGACGGAACGCATTTGTTGACTGTCGGTGACCAGCGCACGCTCCTTTAGCAGCGGCGGTGCCAACGGGATGGAAAACTTTGAGCCGGTGCAAAAGCCCTTGGATTTCGAGAAAACAAGTTCCTGCATCAAAACGATTGCTCATTTCCATGAGCCAGACACTGCGGCGAATTGGACGGGTTGTCGTTTTTTGGCCAGCGTTCT
Organism: Akkermansia muciniphila; assembly: GCA_945874145.1. Taxonomy (GTDB): domain Bacteria; phylum Verrucomicrobiota; class Verrucomicrobiia; order Limisphaerales; family SXTU01; genus SXTU01. The sequence goes on along the minus strand of CAMCFN010000011.1, from coordinate 33,283 downwards.
CCCGATCTCGTAGCCGCCGACGTGAAGAGGCGGACTCCGGAGCGTCCCCTCCAAATCTGCCTCCTCACGTCGGCAGCTACCGGGTTGAGGCGGCGGTCTTCGTTTTCTTCGTGACCATTGTGGTTCCCAATCAATCGGTCCAGCTTGGACAACGATTGGTCGGAGGGCTTGCGGACATTGAAGTGGCGTGAACGCCGCGCCCTGTTCCCGTCAAGTTCGCGCAATTTCCCCTCGACTTGCCCAAGGGATTCGCCTGAATTCATCCATGCCCAACGCCACTTCCACCCGCCGCCAGTTCGTAGCCCGCACGCTGGCTTCCACCGCCTTGCTCGCTGCGGCGCGTCCGCTCGCCAGCCAGGCTCAGGCGGGGAAAGGTTTCCAGCTCGGGGCCTTTTCCGCCGATGTCACGGTGCCGGCGGGGCATGGCATGATGGGCGGGGCGTGGCTTTCCAAGTCGGTCGCCGACCCGTTGTTCGCCAAGGGCGTGGTGCTGACGGGCGGGGCGAAGCCGGTCGTGCTCGTCTCCGTGGACTGGTGCGAAATTCGGAACGATGCCTTCGACCGCTGGCGCACGGTGCTGGCCGAGGCGGCGGGCACGGAACGGCAGTGCGTGCTCGTCTCCAGCACCCACGTGCATGACGCACCGGTCGCCGACCTCGAAGCGGAGCGCATCCTGAAGGAGCACAAGTGCGCCGGGACGGTTTGTGATGTGGAGTTCCACGAAGTCGCGGTCCAGCGCGTTGCCGCCGCCCTGCGCGAAAGTCTCAAGGCCGCTACGCCCGTCACGCACCTTGGTCTTGGCCAGGCGAAGGTGGACAAAGTCGCTTCCAACCGCCGCTACCTGCTGCCCGATGGCAAGGTCGCCTACAACCGGATGAGCCGGAACAGCAACGTGCTCGCCGCGCAGGCGGACGACGGCGACATCGACCCGATGCTCAAGACGTTGAGTTTCTGGAACGGAAACACTCCGCTGGCGGCCCTGAGCAATTACGCCGTGCACCCCATGAGCTATTATGGCGGGGGCGAGGTTTCCGCCGACTTCCCCGGCGTCGCACGGCGGCGGCGGCAGGAGGATCTGCCGAACGTCGCGCAGGTGTATTTCTCCGGTTGCAGCGGCAATGTCACGGCGGGCAAATACAACACTGGTGCGCGCGAGAACCGCGTGGTGCTCGCCGGCCGGCTTTATCAAGCGATGGCGGAAGCGTGGCGTGATACGAGGAAGTCTCCGCTGGAGAAGATCGCCTTCCGTTCCGTGCCGCTCACGTTGGAGCCGCGCAATGATCCGGTGGGCTTCACCGTGGAAGGATCGAAGAAGATCCTTGTCCCGGAGAGCAAGCCCTTCGCGCAATGTCTGGCCGCGATGAACCTTTCGTGGCGCAAGCGCGCCGCTGCCGGCCAGCCGATTGACGTGCCTGCCGTGGACTTTGGCCCGGCGCAATTTCTCCTCCTGCCCGCCGAGGCTTACGTCGAGTTCCAGCTCCATGCGCAGAAGGTGCGACCGGAGTCCTTCGTGATGGTTGCGGGCTACGGGGAGAGCGCGCCGGGCTACATTCCCGTCGAGCGCGCGTGGGAGGAGAAGGATGGCAATCTCCACGACTGGTGCTGGGTCGAGCCCGGCAGCGAGGCCCGGATGCACGCGGCGATTGAAAAGGCCCTCAAAGGTTGAGGCGTTTTGAGCCTCCCGCCGCCATTGACGCCTGTGCGGGTTAAACCTAGTTTGCTTCGGCTCACGTTGACTTCGCATCGGGGCAAGGGCTTTCCCCGGCGTGGCAGTTGGTGAGTCGTCGTCGCATGGAATCATTACTTCGCCGCCTGCACGTAAAAGCTGGAGTCTGGCTGGCCATCCTCGGTGGCTGGGGACTGGCGCTGGCGGCGCGCGGCGATCAGGTGCTGTTGAGCAAGATCATGTATCACCCGCCGGGCGACCTGCCGGAATACATTGAGATTTACAACAACACCGCCAATCCCATCGACATCGCGGACTGGCGGATCAAGGGGCACATTGAGTATCGCCTGCCAGCGTTTTCCGCCGCCAACAGCATGGGCTCATGGATGAAGCCCTTCGAGCGCATCGTCATCTCGATGGCGGATGATCGGACTACGCGCGCCGCCTACAAGATCCCGCCCAGCGTGCGGATTCTTGGCCCGTGGGTGGGGCGGCTGAACAAGTCCGGGGACCGCATCAAGCTCCTCGACAAGAACGGGCTGACGGTTTCGGCGGTGCGTTATCTGGACCGTGCGCCGTGGCCAGCGGCGGCCAATGGCGGCGGCCATGCGCTGGTGATCAAAAACCCTGACCGTGAGGTGGACGACTGGCGCAACTGGACCGTGAGCAACAAGCCCGGCGGCTCGCCCGGCAGTGAAGCCGGAGGCGCGAACGAACAATCACTCAGCAACCCGGAGATGGTCACCCAGTCCGGCGAGCAGGTGGTGATCGACTTCGACGCGAACTGGCTCGTGAACGACGGGCGCGTGGATCTTTCCCGCCCGCAGCCGGGCCAGCCCCCGTGGTTTGCGCCCGCTTTTCCTGACCGCGTTTTCCGCGTGGGCACGGGGGGCTTGCTGGGATTTGGCGGCACGAAACTTCCGCCGCCGGGCATTCGCACGCCGCTGCGGAACGGCGCGATGACCTACTATTTCCGCCATCGCTTCATCTACAACGGGGCCACGAATGTGCCGGCCACCATTGACGCGATTGTGGACGATGGCGCGGTGTTCTACCTGAACGGCCGCGAGATCGGCCGGGTGGGCATGCCCGGCGGCGCGGTGGGCTACAACACGGCGGCGAACCGCAACGTCGGCGATGCGATCGTCGAGCCGGGGGTGATCCAGTTGCCGCCCAACTCGCTCGTGCGGGGCACCAATGTCTTCGCCGTGGAGTTGCATCAACAGGCGCTCAACAGCCCGGACATCGCGTTCGCCCTGCGGCTCAAGGTGAAGTCCGGCGCGGCCAGTCCGGCGCGGCAAATCGTCATCAATGAAATCTTCCCCGGCCCGGAAGGGGTCAACTTCATCGAGTTCTTCAACGCCGGCTCTGTGCAGGTAAATCTGAAGGGGCATTTCCTCCTGCCCGCTTCCCCCTCCGCAATGCCCCCGCAGGCGCGGAAGTTTCAAATCCAGCAGGACTTGGTCATCCGGCCCAAGAGCTTTGCGACGCTGGACATGATCCCCGCCGGGGTCTGGCCCAAGCAGCCGGTGGTCGCGTATCTCGTGGCCCCGGACGGTCTGACGGTCCTGCACGCCGTTAGTTCCACGGTGCCGACGGATGGGCGCTCGATTGGCCAGCGGCCAGATGGCAGCGGCCAGTGGTTTCAACTGGCCCAGCCCACGCCCGACGCGGCGAACGCCCTCAAGTCCGGTCTGACGGGCACGCTGAAATTGAACGAGGTCCACCTGCTCAAGAGCGGCGACATTGACTGGGTCGAGATCTACAACGCCGGCACCAACCGCGTGCTGCTCAACGGCTATTTCGTGGCCAGCAAGAATGGCTTCGCCGACCGCGTGAGCCTGAGCGGGGAGCTCCCGCCCAAGGCCGCGAAGTCGTTCCCGGTGAAGTTCGCCGCCCACGCCGGCGAAGCCACCGTGTTCCTCTGCAACCAAGAGAGCATCGTCTCGGACGCGCATGTCTTCCACCTTTCCAAGCACGGCGAGTTTCACCAAGCCTTTCCCGATGGCAGCGGGGAATGGCTGGTGGACACCAAGCACACCCGCGACGCCACCAACGCCCCGACGCGCCACACCGACATCGTGATCAACGAGATCATGTATAAGCCGCCGGACACGCAGGGCAAAGGCGAGTATGTCGAGCTGTTCAACCGGGGCACCAAGACCGTGAACCTCGGCGACTGGGTGATCACCGGCGGCATCGACTTCACGTTCCCGCCCGGCACGAAGCTCAAGGCCGGGGCCTACCTCGTGGTCGCGGCGGACGCCGGGCTGATTCGTTCCTTCCACGGGGCCATCAACGTGCTGGGCAATTTCCACGGCAAACTGAGCAACGACGGCGACCTCCTCCGCCTGCTCGATGACAAGGGCAACCTCGCCGATGTGGTGGATTACAAGCCGGGTGGCGACTGGCCGGAGCTGGCCGCCGGCCGGGGCAGCAGCTTGGAACTAATCCACCCCAACATGGACAACAGCCTCTCCTCCGCGTGGGCTGCCAGCGACGAGTCGAACAAATCCAAGCCGCGCACTTATACCTACAAGGCTCCCTACACCGAGCAATACACGATGGGCGGCCCCAGCGACTACCGGGAGCTGCACTTCTACCTGAACACCAGCGGCTACTCCATCATCTCGGACGTCGAGCTGCGTCAGGACGGCACCGGGCCCAACGTCCTCACCAACTTGAACAAGTTCTCCGTCACCGGTCTGAGTGACACCGGCTGGCTCTGGCAGGGCAACCACTGGGCCAGCAAGCTCGAAGGCAACCAGCTCCACCTGATCAGCGAGGGCCACGGCGACAACCGCGTCAACCGCGCCGAGATTGACGCCCCCGGCCTGGTGAAGGGCAACACCTACGAGCTCAAGTTCAACGCCCGCTGGATGAACGGCTCCCACCTGCTCGTCGCGCACACCTGGGACTGGAGCATCGCCAAAGTCTTCCAGCTCGACGTGCCCTCCAACCTCGGCACTCCGGGCAAGCCCAACTCCCGCCTCCTCACCACGCCGGCGCCGCAGGTCGAGAACCTCGCCCACTACCCCGCCGTGCCGCGCAGCACGGATACCGTGAAGATCACCGCGCACGGCAGCTCCGTGATGCCCGCCACCCTCACGCTGTTCCACCGCGCCCCCACGCCGGATGGCAAGGCCCCGTGGCTCTCCAAGCCCATGAGCGACAGCGGGGCCGGCGGCGACGACGTGGCGGGCGACGGCGTCTATTCCGCGCTCCTCCCCGAATACAAGGGCAACGGCCAGGTCGTGGAGTTCTACGTCCGCGCCCAGACTGCCAGCGGCAGCGCCAACCTCCTGCCCCGCCGCGGGCCGGAGCTGCCCGCCCTCTTCATCGTGGACAACCAGGCCGTGCCCCGCGACCTCCGCAGCGAGCGCTTTGTCATCTCCCCCTTCGACATGGACGCCCTCACCCAGGGCAACACGAACAAACACCAGTTCCGCTACCCCCGCCTCTCGAACCGCTACTTCAACATGACGTTCATCAACAATGAACGCGACATCTACTACAACTGCCGCGTGCATCCGGCGGGCAGCTCCTTCACGCGCGACACCACCCTCAACCGCGCCAAGTGGAAAATCCCCCCGGACCGCGCCTTCCGTGGCCACACCAAGCTCTCCTGGGACAACAACTCCCTCAACACCCGCCTTGCCCGCTGGATGCTCTACCAGCTTGGCCACCCCGTGAACGAGAGCGAGATGGTCCGCCACGTCATCAACGCCGGCCCCATCAACATGTTTGAAGACGTCGAGCCCATCGGCAACGACTTCCTCAACCGCGTCTTCAAGGACGGCTCCCAGGGCGAGCTCTACCGCACTACCTACATGTTCTTCTACCAGGACAGCGGCGCCAGCGGCTCCCTGCGGAATAGCGTCCTGGCCCCCAACTACGGCGACAAGCAGATTGACTACAAAATCATCTGGTCCAAGCGCACCCGCGAGGCGGAAGACGATTACTCCGCCCTCCTCGACATGCTCCGCACCATGGGCGGTGGCAACTTCAACGAGGCTGAAGCCCGCCGCCACTTCGATCTGGAAATGACCTTCAAGAACTGGGCCTTGCGCGGCTACGCCAAGGACTCCGACACCTTCAGCATGGGCACCAGCCACAACTGCTTCTTCTTCCGCAAGCCGCACGACGGCAAATTCATGTGCTTCCTCTGGGATGCCGACTTCGCCTTCGGCGGCTTCGACCCCAAGAAACAAGAAGGCTACTGGGGCGGCAACGTCCAGGCCCTCATGGACAAGCCCTGGGCCCGCCGCCTCTTCTTCTACTACATCGCCGAGATCCTCGAGAACTACGGCCGCAACTCCCCCAAGCTCACCGCCTACCTCCGCGCCGAGGAAGAAGCCAGCAACGCCTACACCGTCCCCGCCCAGACCTTCCTCACCTTCCTCGCCGCCCGCGAGCCCCACGCCATCGAGCAGATGGGCGCGAAATACAAGCTGGACCTCAAGGTCACCACCAACGGCGGCCAGCCCCTCACCACCGACGCGCTCACCGTGAACCTCGAAGGGGAGTGCCCCTATGGCGTCTACACCGTCGTCCTGGACGGCCAGCCCCGCGCCAAGCTCGAATGGCTCGACGACACCAAATGGCGCCTGAGAGACGTGGGCCTCAGCCCCGGCGTCAACGAGCTGGTGGTGCGCGGCGTGGACCAATGGGGCAACGCCAAGAAAGAAGCCAAGTTCACCGTCACCAAGCCCGCCCCGCCCGCCAAGTCCGCTGCCAAATAGAAGCTGCGCGGCACCTGGTGCCCGTTATACTTTGGGCCCATGAAACGCCGCTCTGTCTTGCTCCGCCTTGCTGCCCTGTCCCTGGCCACGGGGGCGGCGGGTTGTTCCAGCCTGACCAACTGGTCCGCCGGCAAGCGGGTGATGCCGGCGGGGCCGCGCGCGTTTGATCTGGCTACGGATACGCTGGCGGCGGTGCTGCCGGAGCTTGAGTCAGTCTCCGGCATGGAGCCGCTCGCTGCGCCCGAGCTGCGCGCGCATGTGACGGCGCTCGTCACGCGGCAGTTTTTTGTGCAGGCGCAGTTTGCCCCCACGCAGCCGCCGCCGGACGCCGCGACGCGGCTGGCCTTGGTGCGCGAAGTTCTGCGGCGGGAGCTGACGGGGCAGGGGGCCGGTGGGTCGCCGGTGGTCATCCCGGGCTACGCGAATCTGCGGGAGTTCAGCCGGTTACAGGGCCATGTGGTGAGGGCGGAGTCGGCCATCGTGTGGCCGCACGCGCATCAGGCGTCGCTGTTCGCCAAGGCCTTTGCCCGGGCGGGCAGTCAGTCGCAGGCGTTCGCCCAACTGCTGCCCGCGGTGGCGGCGAACCGTCCGGCGGTGGTGCGGCTCTACCGCCAGCACGCGTTGCGCTATGCGCGGTCGCTGCTGGTCTTCGGGGTGGAGGATGACAAGGGCAGTGTGCGCTTCGCGGCCCATGATCCGCTGCGGCCGGGCCAGCCGGTGCAGTTGACGTATGATCGGGGGACGCGGGCGTTCACGCTGTCCGAAGAGGCTGCCGCCAGCGGCTCGGCCGTGGGCGTGGAAGTCGTGTTGTAGCGCCAGTCCAGCGACCGGCGCTCCGCAGCTTACTTCTTCTCCGTCGCTTTCTTCGCGTCGGCGGCGGCCTTCTCCACGAAGGGCTTCGCGGAGGGGGGCACGGGGTCTTTGGGCGTGGGCTTGAGGTAGGTGTCGTTGAGCTTGTCGCAGCTCCAGAGGAGGCCGCGCGTGACCATGTCGAGGTAGCGGGGGTCGCCGACGGTGGCGTTGTTGTGGCCGAGGGTGCTGCTGAAGACGCGGGTCTGGCCGTAGAGGTTGCCCCAGGTGACGACGGACTCGACGTCCTTGGTGGTGCCGTCCTTCTGCTTGATGACTTGCTTGCCCTTCATCATGGGGATGGCGCTGGGGAAGATTTTGACGTTGTTGTAGAGCTCCTCGTTGATGGTGGTCCAGTTGCCGAGGGTTTTCATGGCGGGGTGAGCTTGGTTCACGACGGTGATGGCGATGGGCAGTTGCGGGCCGTGGCCGGTGGACTGGAGGCCGAGGAGGTCGAACCACAGCGCGTCGGGGGAGCCGGGCTGGACGGGCTCGCGGAACTGGCCGACGCGGTAGCTGTGCATGGCGCAGTGGAGGTTCACGGCGGCGACGCCGGCCTTGTGCGCGGCGAGGATGTTGTTCACGTAGTCGAGGTCCTTCACGTCGGCGCTGCATTCGTCGTGGATGATGACGTCGTAGCCCTTGGCCCAGTCGGGCTTCTCATACTTCTCGAACTTGGCCTTGGTGGAGCGGTCGGGGGAGTGGATGGTGTCCACTTCGATGTGGGCCCGGGCTTCGAGGCCTTCCTTCAGGATGACGTGCTGGAGGGCGTAGTCATGGCAGCATCCACCCGAGATGACGAGGGCACGGAGCGGTTTGCCTGGCGCGGCGGCGTGGAGGGAGGGCAGCGCGGCAAGCAGGAGGCAGGCGAACAGATGTTTCATAGGGGGCAATTCGAACACAATGGACGGGCGGGTGCGAAGCGGAAATTTGCCGGACGGTCAACCTGCGCGTCAGAGCGTGTGCCCGAGGGCCGAGCGGGTGCAGGTGGGATTGCGGTCGAGCCGTTGCAGTGTGTAGGTGCCGCGTCCGGGGCAGATGGGCATGCGGCTCTGTCCGAAGTAGGCTTGGATTTGGGCCACGGAGGGGATGGAGGTGGAGCTTTTCTTGTTCTCGAAGCCCCACTGCTGCTTGGTCAGGTCCAGCTCGCGGAGGTTCTTGATGCAGCTCCGTTGCTCGGCGGTCGCCCGGGCTTTGAGGAAGTTCGGCAGGGCAATCGAGGCCATGATGCCGATGACCCCCGCGACGATCATGATCTCGAGCAGGGTGAAGCCACTGGCAGCGGCCACCTGCCGCCCCCTGATTTGTGAAGTTTGCGCGAACCGCATGACTGGCTGATCCACCGCCGAGAGCCTAGGAACACTGCCCAAGCTGAGGCTGCTTACCCGTGGCTTGGAAGCCACTCTAGCAAACGTGCCGACTGCCTCAACTCTTTTTCCCAGCGTGCGAGGCAAATTCTGGGGACTGATTGCAGTCAGCAATACGAGTCGGCCTGTGCTCGGCCTTTGCCCTTGCCAAGCAGGGTGAGCATTTCTACCGTCTCGCCCCATGGATTCGCAGTTGCAGCAATACGTGCCGGTCCTGTTCCTCCTTCTCGTGGCGCTCGCCATCGCCGGCGGCATTCTCGTGCTGTCCGAGCTGGCCGGGCGCTTCTTCAACCGCAAGATCGCCGCGCGCACGACGCAGATGAAGGACACCGCCTACGAGTGCGGCATGTTGCCCATTGGCGAGGGCAGCACGCGGCTCTCGGTGAAGTTCTACCTCGTCGCGATGCTCTTCATCCTGTTCGACATCGAGGTGGTGTTTCTCTACCCGTGGGCCGTGGTTTATCGCGAAGTCCTCGCCCAGAACGCCCCGCTCGTCCTTGGCTCGATGGCTTCCTTCGTCGGCATCCTCTTCATCGGCTACATCTACGCGCTGAAGAAGGGCGCGTTAGACTGGAAGAGCTAGCTGAATGCGGAATGCGGAATCTTCACCGGGCCTGGCGCCCGGCCCTTTTGTCAGTGCTGACCACCGGAACTAATTACTCCTTCCCTTCATGAGCATCTCCATCAAATTCGGCACCTCCGGCTGGCGCGGTCTCATCGCGCGCGACTTCACCTTCGACGGCGTCCGCCTCGCGGCTCAGGGCATCGCGGACTATCTCAACGCCGAACTCAGGAATCCCCAGTCCGCCATCGCCAAGCGCAAGCCCGTGGTCATCATCGGCCACGACACGCGCTTCCTCGGGCGCGAGTTCAGCCTCGCCGTCGCCGAAGTGCTCACGGCCAACGGCCTCACCTGCCTCCTCTGCCAGCGCGACGCGCCCACGCCCGTCATCGCGCACACCATCCGCCATCGCAAGGCCATCGGCGGCATCAACATGACCGCCAGCCACAACCCGGCGGAGTATCAGGGCCTCAAGTTCTCCACCTACAACGGCGCGCCCGCCACCGCCGAGGTCACCAAACAAGTTGAGGCGAACATCGCCAAGCGCCAAGCCGAGGGCTGGACCTTCAAGGCCGCCGTCGTCGGCACCTTCTCGTGCAAAACCATTGACCCGCAGCCCGACTACTTTAAGCAGATTCGCAAGCTCATTGACTTCGACGCCATCAAGAAGGCGAAGCTCAAGATTGCCGTCGAGCTGATGTATGGCACCGGGCGCGGCTACCTCGACACACTGCTGACCGAGGACGGCGGCGCGAAGGTCACCACCTTCCACAACGAGCTGAACCCGCTCTTCGGCGGCCACCACCCGGAGCCGGACGCGCACGGCATGGAGGAGGTCAGCAAGTTCGTCCTCGCCGGCAAGGCCCAGTTCGGCCTCGGCCTCGACGGCGACGCCGACCGCTTCGGCGTCGTTGACAAGAGCGGCGTGTGGCTTACCCCAAACCAGATTCTCGCCCTCGCGCTCTATCACCTGAAAAAGAACCGCGGCTGGACCGGTGCGGTCGTCCGCACCGTGCCCACGAGTCATCAGGTGGACGCCGTGGCGGAGTTGCTCGGTGTGAAACTTCACGAGACGCCCGTGGGCTTCAAATACATCGGCGCGCTCATGGAGAGCGAACCCATCATCGTCGGCGGCGAGGAGAGCGGTGGCCTCTCGGTGAAAGGCCACGTGCCCGAGAAGGACGGCATCCTCGCCTGTCTGCTCATGGCCGAACTCGTCGCCACCGAAAAGAAATCCCTCGGCCAGATTCTCGCCGCGCTGGAGAAGCAGACCGGCGAATTCCACACCACGCGCATCAACGTCAAAATCAACCCCGAGACCAAGGACGCGCTGCTCGGCAAGCTCAAGGCCGGCCTCAAGGACGTGGGCGGCATTCCGGTGGAGAAGTTCATCACCACCGACGGCTTCAAGTTCCTCCTCCCGAATCGCGAGTGGGTCGCCTTCCGCGCCAGCGGCACCGAACCGCTCATCCGCTGCTACATCGAGGCCAAGTCCGCCAAGCAGATGAAGAAGCTGGAGACGGCGTGCCGGAAGCTGCTGGCCTGAGCCTGAGTGCCGCCTCCCTCTCCGCCGCGATGCCCTTCTCCGCATCGGATGGGGAGAAGGTGGCCGTAGGCCGGATGAGGTGTCCCCGGGAGGGTGGGGAGAGGGATTGAGGCTGGGGTGTCGAAGTCTCCCGACCGCAGCAAGCTGGAGTGCAATAGACGGCTCCAGTGAATCCCAACACGTAGCTGCGTCGCTGCCTTCTGCGGCGTTAAGATCGCGCTCCCCCGCCGCTTTCAGGGCGCGGAATGGGCCTGGAGTTGGTGGGGAAAGACCCCATTGGAGCGGGTGTGGCGTCGCGCTATCTTGCAGCCATGAATCTACTACTCATCATCGTTGTTCTGATGCTCTTGTTCGGCGGCGGCGGGTTTTACTTTGGCGGTCCCGTCTTCGGCGGAGGAGGCCTGGGCCTCATTCTGGTGGTCTGCCTCGTCGTCTATATGATGGGCGGATTCCGCACGAAAAGCTAGCCGGTTCAAGGGCGAAAGCGCCCCAGCTAGGTTTCATGACGTCCGGGTGGCCGATGGCGGGGTGAGGACAACCCGCCTACCCACGGCAGGTTCATGGAGCGGGATTGAGGGTGAGGTGTCGAAATTTGCCGGAACATGCCGGAGCGCCGGTCTCTGACCCGGCGCGTTGGTGGAGCCGGTCGGTTCACGCCGGATCGGATACCTCCCTCGGGGAGTGTCCGATGCCCGTGGGGGGACTTGCTTGCCCTCCCCAGCATTCTTCCGGAAGTATTCTCGTTGCGTCGGGGCTAGCGGGAGGTAGGCTCGCGTCCAAGTCCTTTCAGCGCAGCTCAGCCAAGCATTGTCTATGAACCTACCCAAGACTTCTCGGCGCACGGCACTTAAAGCCGGCGGTGTCGGCCTGCTCAACCTCGGGATCCCCGGCTTGGTCGTCGGGAAGGACAAGTTCGATTCGTCGGGCAAGGCCGTGGCGTCGAAGAAATGCTGCATCTTCGTGCTCCTGTGCGGCGGCCCGAGCCACATTGACACGTGGGACTTGAAGCCGGACGCGCCGTCCGAGATTCGCGGGCCTTACAAACCCATCCGCTCCAAGGTGCCCGGCATGCAGTTGAGCGAACTGCATCCCAAGCTCTCCCAGGTCACCGATCAGTTTTGCCTCATTCGCTCGATGACGCACCCCCGCCCGATTAACAACCATTTCGACGCGATGCACAATCTGCTGTGCGGGCAGGTGGTCGAGCGCGTCCGGGAAGGTGTTCCCGACGATCTGCCCTACATCGGCTCAGTGGTGGCCAAGCATCTCTCCAATGAGCGCAACCTGCTCACCAACGCGTGGCTCATCAAGTGCGTGGGCGCGCCGGTCTTTTGCGCGCCGAACATCGGCTCCGGCGGTTATCTCGGATCGAGCTACGCTCCGGTGTTCATCGGCTCCGCCGACAACCATCCGGCGATGCCGAAATTCAAGCTGCCGGAAATTTATGAGACGGGTGATCCCACGCGGATGCAGGAGCGGCGCAAGCTGCTCGACACTCTGGAGTCGAACCGCCTCGCGGAAGAGCCGCAGGCCAAGGATTGGCATGAGCTGCGCGAACTGGCTTACGACGCGATGACCCGGCCGGAAGGGCGGGAGGCCTTCAACTTGAACCAAGAGCCTTTGTCCGTCCGCGAACGCTACGGCATGCATCCGCTGGGGCAGAACCTGCTCCTCGCGCGGCGGATGGTGGAGGCCGGCGTGCGCTTCGTGACCGTGAATGGCTGGGTTGGTCCTGCGCCGGGGGAGACCGGTGGCGGACCACCCGCCTCCAGTTGGGACATGCACGGCGGCAACATGGGCATGGGCAATGCGTTCAGCAATGGTTCCTACGGCATGAACCACTGCCTGCCGCGCTTGGATGAATCCCTCTCCGCCTTGCTGACCGATCTCAAGGAGCGGGGCATGCTCCAAGACACGATGGTGGTCGCCGTCGGCGAGTTCGGGCGCACGCCGATCATCCTCACGCAAGGGCCGCCCGGTCGGCAGCACTGGCCCCAGTGCTTCTCCGCGATCGTGGCCGGCTGTGGCATTCGCGGCGGAGCCGTCTATGGCGAGTCGGACAAGACCGGTGCCGCGCCGAAGAGCAATCCCGTGACGCCTCAAGATCTCCACGCCACGATCCTGCACGCGTTGGGCGTGCCGCTGAACGATCTTGGCAAGAACACCGGTATCATCCGTCCGCCCTTCTCCTCGGGCAAGCCGGTCATGGGCCTCTTCGGATAGCGCGTCACCACCGACGGTTTCAAGTTCCACCTTTCCAACCGCGAGTGGGTCGCCTCCGCGCCAGCGGCATCGAGCAATCAGAAAGGAGTGCGGGCTGGACGACAAGCAGCCGGGTCCACAGACTGGCTGCCTAACCTAAACTCCGGCCTCCAATGCTCCGCCCTCGCAAAAAATACACCATCTTCGACCTCCAGCAGCTCAAGGGCAAACGCTGCCTCACGCACATCCACGTCAAATCCCCGGAGGAAGCGGCGGCGGCGGAATCGGCCGGCGTGGACCTGATGAGTTGCAGCTTCGACAGTCCCGAGGCGCAGTCGCGTTTGCCGGCGCTCGTCGCGGCGGCCCCGAACAGCTTTCTCTCCTGTGCCACGCCGCACGGGTTGGCCTCCCCGGAGGAGGCGATCCGCGTCGCCTTTCGCGCGCTCGAACTGGGGGCCAGCTCGGTTTACTGCTCGGCTAGCCCTTTCATCATTGAAGCGATGGCGCGCGAAGGCATTCCGGTCGTCGGGCACCTCGGCCTCGTTCCGCGTCACGTAACCTGGACCGGCTACCGCGCCATTGGCCGCACCGTCGAGGAAGCCAAGGAGCTTCATCGCCGCATGAAGCAATTGGAGAACGCCGGTGCTTACGCCGCCGAACTTGAAGTCGTGCCGCACAATCTCGCGCGCTTCCTCTCCGCGCAGACCAAGCTGATCCTGATGTCGCTCGGCTCCGGCAGCGGCTGCGACACGCAGTTCCTCTTCTCCGACGACATCCTCGGCGACTACGACGAGCGTCCGCCACGCCACGCCAAAGCCTACCGCAATTTCGCCGCCGAACACGCCCGCTTGCAGCAGGAACGCCTCGCGGCCTTCCGCGAATACATCGCCGACGTCCACGCCGGACGCTTCCCTGAGCGCGGTCATCTGGTGGAAATGGAAGCCCCGCTCCTCGACGATGTGGTGCGTGCGATTGGCGGCGCGGCTTCACCCGGTCCGGCTTGAGGGCTGGGAAATGACGCTGCGACGACTCCGCTACAGCTTCGGCATCACCGGCAGCAGCGCGGCTTCCAGTCGCTCCACGATCTTGGCGTAGCCTTGATCGTTGGGGTGGATTTGGTCCGACATGAGGCGGGGATCGAAGAGGATGCTGTCGAGGATGTTGGGCACCAGCAGCACGCGCTTGTCCTTGGCGAGTTGCGCGAAACGTTTGGCGCTCTTGTCCGTGAGGCCGACGCTGCGCACGCCCAGCAGCACGACGAACGCGCCGGTTTGGTGGCAACGGTCAATCATGGCACCAAGATTGGTGAAGGTCTGTTCTGCGGGCACGCTGCGCAGGCCGTCGTTGCCACCCAGACATAGAAGCACCACGCGCGGCCGCGGTTGCAGGGCTTGATCGAGGCGCGCAAGTCCGTCGGCGGTGGTGTTGCCGGGGACGCCGTGGTTGCGAATCTTGACCTGCAATCGCTGGCCAAGCTGCGTCGGGTAGTCGTGGCCCTCGGTTGCCCCGTAGCCTTGCGTGAGGCTGTCGCCGAAGGCCAGCCAGTCGCCGCGTGCCAAGGGTGGAAAGTTGGCGTAGTCCGCGCTTTTGCCGGAGCGCAGCCAGAGGCCGCCGCCAACGAGCAGCACTGCGAGGAGGAGGAGCCAATGACCGCGACGCATGGCGGGTTGGAATCAGCGGATCACGTTGCCGCGAGAGGGCGTTACGCCACGTGCTCGGGCTTCGGCGGCCGCAGATTGGTGTCCTGCGGATGGGTGCCCACGTCGCCGGAATAGTAGGTCTGTCGCTCGAAGTGCAGTGCGGCGCTGCGCTGATCGTCGCCCGCGGCGGAGACCGCCACAGCGGGTAAGTCGAATTTTCCATCCGGCAAGGCAAAGCGATAGCTGAAGCTGCCATCCGGGCGGAGGCGAATTTTCCGTCCTCCAATGGTGACGGCGGCATCGGGCTCGGTCGCACCGTAGATGATGAGCTCGGCGTTGATGTTGAACCAGAAACCGTGCTGTTGCCCGGCCCCGCCGATGGCTCCCGCCAGACTGCCCAACGCACCAAAGGGGCTGCTGGGCGAGCTCGCCTCCAGCGTGCCTTGGCCGGCGGCGAGTTGCTGGGCGGCGGCAAGTTGCGCGGCGGCTTGCTGCGAGAATTCCTTCACCATGGACCGGCGAATCAGCTCGGTGATTTCGAGCGAACCGATCCACACGCGGCGCACTTCATCCATGGTGATGACTTCAGCGAGGGCCTGGGCTTGGGCCGGAGTCCAGGTAGGCGTGGGCGCAGGGCCGGCAATCTCCACGGTGGTGGCATGTGTGGCCGAAGTCGCGCCGCGTTTGGGGCGCGCATCCGCCACGGCGGGGGGCGGGGCGAAGGTTTCAGCCGTGGGCAGGTTGGCGTGGCCTTCGGCGCGCAGTTGGGCGAGCGCTTCCATCAGGGGCACATTCTGGCTGATGACGGTCTTGACCATCTCGACCAGTTGCTCGAAGGGCACTTCCGACGGCAGGGTGGCGAAGTCCGCGCTGGTGTCATCGGAGAGACTGTCTGGCGGCGTCACCGTGGCGGGGGAAAGCGCGACGCTCTGCCAGCGTTCCTGGCGGTCGAAATAGCCGAGCTGCGCGACATACTTCGTCGCGGCGCCGGCCACGTGGACAAACCAGTTCCGCGATTCCGGATGGACGTGCTGTGTGACGAGCGGTTCGCCGACGAACGTTTTTTCAAACACGCGCAGCACAAGGTGACCGTCATCGGACTCGCTGTTGTAGCGGCGCAATTGTTCGCTGCTGAGATCCCAATAAGCGTAGAGCCAATGCGGGTCGCGGGCGGTAAGCCAGAGCTTGGCCGTGCCGTAAGATTCGGGCAAATCGCCACCGGTCTCCGCCCAGCTCGCGGGTGGCGGCACGCTCGGTCCGAGCGCGTAACGCTGGCCCGGGCCGCTCACAGTTGCGCGCGTGGGTGCATCGCCGGCGAGGAGGATGGGGGGGATGTCTAGTTTCGGCTGACGAACCGGGCGCGGCGCGGCGGGTCGCTTGGCTTTCATCGCCGTGGCGGTGGCGGGCCGGGCATGGCGCACGGGTCGCTTGGATTTCGTCGCCAGTTCGGCCTTCGGTGCTCCTTGCGGTTGGGACTCGGTGGCGACTCTGGCGGTTCGTTTTGACTTCGGGGTCGCGGTCGCTTTGGCCGGTTGGCTGGGCTTGGCCGCCGTGGCGGTTTTTGCGGTTCGCTTGGGCTTTGCTGCCGGGGCGTGGGCAAGCGCGGTCGCAATGGAGGCTGGCGTGTGGGTCGGCCTCTTGAGGGCGCGACGAATTGGTTTCTTGTCGAGCTTCATAGGAATCTCCGGGGCGAGCGGGGCGGAAGGGCAGCGCCTTTTCTAACTCTCTGCATCCTGCGCGCAACCGGCCGGCGGGTGCAATGGAAATTTCCGTCCCGATCCTGCGTCGCTGAAACGCCCCACGGGGGAGCAGATTTAAGGTCGTGCGGCGCGGCGTGGACAGCGATGTTCGCGCCTGAATTTCCCCTCGATCAGGAAGCCTTCCAACAGTAGATCTTCCGCCCATGAAAACGCGCTTGTCCCTCCTGCTGGCTGCCTTTGGCCTCACTCTGTCGCTTCACGCGGAGAAAATTGTCCTGGTCGCCGGCGGGACTGCCGAGGGCGTCGGGATGCCCGCCTTGCAGGCCAAACTCAAGGAGCCATTCGGCGTGGACTTCGACCGCGCGGGCAGCCTCTTCATCATTGAAATGGCCTCGGGCAACCGCCTACTCAAAGTGGACGCCAAGGGCTTGCTCACGCACGTCGCGGGCACGGGCAAGGCGGGCTTCTCCGGCGATGGCGGCCCGGCACTCGCGGCGGAGTTCAACGGCCCCCACAACCTCGCCGTGCTCCCCGACGGCAGCGTGCTGATCGGCGACACTTGGGCCGGGCGGGTGCGCAAGGTGGATGCGCAGGCGGGCACCGTCACGAGCCTGCCTGGCTACACCGTCCCCGCCGAGAAGGCGCGCGGCAGCGGACCGTATTGCATCACGCTCGACTTCACCGGCACCAAGCTTTTCATCGCCGACCTCACCCGGATTCACGAGCTGAACCTCACCACCGGCACGCCGCGCGTCGTCGCGGGCAATGGGAAGAAGGGTCGCCCAGAGGACGGCGCGGTGGCGACGGAAGCTCCGTTGTCCGACCCGCGTGCCGTGGCGGTGGACCGGAAGGGTAATGTCTATATCCTCGAACGCGGCGGCAACGCGCTGCGCGTCGTCTCGCCGGACGGCAAAATCAAGACCGTCGTCAACGCCAGCGGCAAGAAGGGTGGCACCGGCGACGGCGGGCCTGCGCTCGAAGCCACCATGAACGGGCCGAAGCATCTCTGCGTGGATCTCGACGACAACGTCATCATCGCCGATGCCGAGAGCCATCTGGTCCGTAAGTTCACGCCGAAGGACGGCAAGCTCACGCGCGTGGCTGGCACTGGGAAGCAGGGCAGGGGAGCGCTGGGCGGATCGCCGTTGGAATGTGACCTCGCGCGCCCGCATGGCGTCACCGTCCACCGCGACGGCACGCTCTACATCACCGACAGCTACAACAACCGCATCCTGCGGATTGAGAAGTGATTGACGGAGCGCAGGTGACCAACCTGCGGTTCATGCGGCCGGCGGCACGCAGGTTGGCCCCCTGCACTCAGGGAAAGCCCTGAGCGTCCGCAGGGACTTTCGGCTCGCGGAAGCGGTCATTTTCGTGTTCGCTCACGCGTGGTGTCCGTCCTGCGACAACTGGCCCGTTGGGGTTTGCTCCTCGCCTTCGCCGCCGCGTCCAGCGCGGCGGACTTCGTGGAATTTCGCTTCCGTGAACCCCAGCCGGTCGCTTATCGCATCGAGCTGCCCTTGGGAGTCCGGCTCACGGCCATGCTGCGGCCGGAGCTGGCGGCCCGTCGGATGGACGACTCGGCGCAGACGGTGGATTTGACCAGCCGCATCGCGCTCCAACTAGCCGCAGGCGTGGACGTGCGCCGGTTGGTCGAGGGCACCCGGCTCACGGTGGACCGCGAGATCGCAACGCAATGGTTCGTGCTACAGGCCCCCGACGCATGGACGGCCGCGCGTGAGGCGGAGCGGTTGGCGGCGCTGGCGGAAGTGCTGGCCTCGCATCCGGTGCGGCGGTTCCCGCTGCGCAATGCCGGCCCCTACGCGGCGCGTTTCAACGACCGCTTCATCCCGAACCAGTGGAACCTGGAAAACCGTAACGCCAACGGGGTGCCACAGGGAGCCGATTTGAATGTCCGGGCGGCGTGGCCGTTTTCTCAAGGGGCTGGTGTGCTGGTGGCCATCGCGGATTCCGGCGTGGACCTAGCGCATCCGGACTTCCTCGTCCCGGCGGCCGGCCAGCCACACTACAATTTCGACAACGGCAACACCAACGGAGCGCAGTTGGGTAGCTTCGACAACCACGGCACCGCTGTCGCTGGTTACGCGGTGGCACAGGGCAACAATGGCGTTGGCATCAGTGGCGTGGCCCCGGCGGCGAGCCTCGCCAGTTGGAAGATGCTGGGGGCGACGGAGGAAGCGCTCATGACCATGTTTCAGTTCATGTCCAACAGCGTCGGAGTGCAGAACCATAGCTGGCTAAACAGCGGCTCCGGTTTGATCGGCGTCAGCGCCCTCGAAGGGATCGGGTTCACCAATGCGCTTACACTCGGACGCGGGGGCCGGGGAGTCGTCATAGTGCGGGCGGCGGGCAACGAGCGGGAGAGCGCCGCCAATGCCAACGACCAGTTCTACACGGCCGATCCGCGTGTCATCACGACGGCGGGCGTGCGCATCACCGGCCGGGTGGCGAGCTACAGCACTCCCGGGGCGCCGGTGCTGGTGGCCGCGCCCGTGGGTGACACCGGCCTGGACGCGCCGCCCACCACGGACCGCACGGGTTCCTCGTTTGGCTACAACCGGGGCGTGACCTATCTGGATGACTCGGCGGACTATGCCTTCAATTCGCTCAGTCCGCAGGGGACTTCCTTTGCCGCGCCGCAGATCGCCGGCTTGTCTGCGCTGCTGCTCGGTGCCAACACGAACCTCACTATCCGCGACGTTCAGCAAATTCTCCTGCTCTCCGCGCGGCATTTCGACTTCGCTGATCCCGACTTGGCGACGAACAGCGCCGGGCTGGCCGTGAGCCACAATGTCGGCTTTGGCGTGCCGGACGCAGGGTTAGCGGTGCGCCTGACACGGAGCTGGTCCAACCGCCCGCCTATGGTGAGCGTCTCCTTCAACTCTACGGTGTCGAAAGTCATTCCTGACCTGGGATTTTTGGTGCGCGTGGCGGGTGTCGGAGTGCTGCCGGGCGGGGAAACCTTGCCCGGCTGGATGCCGGGCGAGAGCCTGCATCCGGACACAGCTCCCGGCGAGCGGCTGCGGCTGGATCAGCCCACCGCCAGCGCTCCGCTGGTCTTCGTCGGTTTGGCGGACGGCCCGCTCGGCACGAACCTCACCGGCAAGGGCGCGCTCATCGAACGCGGCATGGTTTCGTTCTCCGACAAGCTCAGGCAGGCGGAGAATGCCGGGGCCGCCTTTGCGATCATTTACAACCATGACAACGACGCGTTGTTGAGCATGAGCCTCACGAACTTCGTCCGCCTCCCCTCCATTTTCATCGGCAAGACCAATGGCCAACTGCTCGCGGCCATCGCGCAGACAAACGACAACCTGCGCGTGCAACTGGAACAGGACACCGCTCGCTACACCTTCGCGGTGACAAACGAACTGAGCTGTGAGCAGGTCGGGGTGCGGCTGCGGACGGATCACGCGTTCCTCGGGGATTTGCGCATCACGCTCACCTCGCCGTCCGGCACCCGCAGCATTCTCCAGCGCTACAACTCGTTCTCGTCGGGCGGGGCGCTCACGGACTGGACTTACTACAGCACGCATCACTTCTACGAATCCACGGTGGGAACGTGGACGATCCAGGTGGGCGATGAAGAACCTGCGGGCACCGGGAACGTGAACTTCGTCAGCCTCATCCTCAACGGCCTGCCTATCCGTGACACCGATGCCGATGGGCTGGACGACGATTGGGAACTAGCTCGGCTCGGCTCGCTGAATTTTGGGCCGCGGGATGATCCGGATGGCGATGGCTTTTCCAACGTGCATGAGCAGGCTATTGGGTCGCATCCAAACCAGGTCAATTCGCCGTTCCCCTTCGCCCTCGATGCGTCGCCTTGGAGTGCGCAACTGCTGCGGGTGAGCTGGCCAGCGGCGACCGGGCGCGCCTACGAATTGCGCTCCGGGCTCGGTGCGGCCGCTGCCCCCGCCCCGCTCACCAATGCCGTGGGCCGTTTCCCGGACGGCGAGGTGTTCGTGCCTTACAACGGCGGTTCGCAGTTCTTCCACTTGCGGACGCAGTAGCAGCGCAGTCCGACCCGGAGCGCGGCCTTCAGGCCGCTTCAGCGTCCGAGAACGGACGAGGGCAAACGATGGGACTGTGGACGTGCGGACGGTGAAGCGGCGTGAACGCCGCGTTCCGCAACCGTGGCGGCGGCCTTGGCGGACAACGACACGCACCCCGCCACCTTGGCCGCATCCGCGTGGAACACGAACCTCACCGCGCGTCTGCTTGCCAGTGGTCCCGTCCCGCGCGCCCTGCCGATCAATGCGGCTCCGGTTCGCGGACTGCGGCTGACCATCAACAACTGGCAGCGCAGCGGGCAAAACCAGTTCGCCATCATGCCGCTGGTCGCGCTCCAGCCCGGCAGGCCGCGCCGCAAAGCCTCATCACCCCGCCGCCCGTCAGCCTCGTCTACGACATGCCGTTTGCCGGCTTCCCGGCCATCCGGCTCGCCACGGCGGACGGCACGGACGTTCGCCGCCTCTTCGCCGAGGTGCCGCGCGCGGCAGGGGCGGTGCGCAAGGGCTGCCCGAAATCCTCGGCCGCGTGCCCACCGCCAAGCCCTCGCTCGGCGACACCAACCCGCTCAAGGGGCTGAAATAAGGTCACTGCGCCGGCGGCGGAACGAGACAGTTCGTCGCCGCGCCAGCATCTGGCACCAGCAAGGGCGTCGGTTCTTTTGCCGGCTCCGGGCCGGGACCACGACGACGGCGGGTGAAGAAACGGCCGTTGCCCCAGTCATCGAAAATGGCGTAAGTGACCGGGGTGACCAGCAGGGTGAGCAGGAGGCAAAGCACCTGTCCCCCAATGATGACCTTCGCCATGGAGGCACGGCCACCCGATCCAGGACCGGTCCCGAGCGCGATGGGAATCATCGACACCACGAGCATGAGGGTGGTCATCAGGATGGGCCGCAGGCGCACGCGGTTGGCCTGCAAAATGGCGGCCTCGCGCTCCATGCCCTGCGCGCGCAGCGTGTTCGTGTAGTCCACCTGCAGGATGCCGTTCTTCTTCACGATGCCGAAGAGCATGAACAGGCCGAAGATGGCGTAGATGTTGAAGGGCTCGTTGAGCGCCAGCATGCTGATGAGCGCGAAGGGCAGCGACAGCGGCACCGCCAGCATGATGGAGATGGGATGGACGAAGTGCTCGAACTGCGCGGCGAGAATTATATACATGAAGAGCATCGCCAGCCCGAAGGCGATGGCGAAGTTCTGCGCCGTCTCGACCAGCGTCTTGGCCCGGCCCGTGAAGTAAACCGAGTAGCCCGCGGGCAGGTTCATCTCCTCGACGATGCGGCGCACCTCGGTCATGGCCTCGTTCAAGGAAACACCCACGGTATTGCCAACGAGGGTTACCTTCCGCTGCCGCTGGAAACGGTCAATCTGGTTTGGCCCGCGCGCCTCGCGGAGCGTCACGAAGTTGGCGAGCTGCACGAGCTGGGCGTCATTCGTCGTCGAGGTGGGCCGCACCATGATCTGCTCCAGCGCCTCCTGCGTGCTGCGCTCGTGCGGCATGGCGCGGAGCCACACGTCATACTGGTCGTCAGCCTCCTTGTAGTTGGAGATGATCTGCCCCCCGACCAGCGTGCGCAGGGTGTTCGCCACGTCCGCCACCCGCACGCCAAGCTGGCTCGCCTTCTCACGATCGACCTGCACTTGCAGCTCGGGCTTGCGGTTGGCCAGCGTGGTGTCGAGGTCGGCCATGCCTGGGATGGCGCGCATCTTCTCGAGGATCTGCGCGGAGTATTCCGTGAGCTTGTCCAGCTCCGGACCGATTAGGTTGAAGGTCAGGTCGGCATTGCGCCCAGTCTGCCCGACGTTGGAGATCAACTGCACGCTGCCGCGAATATCCGGATAGCGGGCCAGTACCTGCCGCGCGCGGCGCATCACTTCAAACTGTGACCAGGCCCGCGTCCTGCCGGTCATGGTCTCATAGCGTCCGCCCAGCTCCGGCAGGCGGCAGTAAATGTTCCCGATGGTCACGTCGCCCTCGCCCTTGCCGACGCGGCCGGTGGTCTCGCCAATGGTCACCAGCGTGTCAGTGATGGCCGGCTGGCCGTCCATGCGGATGCCCTTGAGCTCGGCCTCGATTTCCGCACACAGTCGCGCGCTGCGTTCCAGGCTCGTCCCTTCGGGCGTTTGCAGCGCGATTTCAAACTCGCTCGCATCGTCCTGCGGCAGGTAGTTGAACTTCACCTTGGGCACGATCCACCAGAGCGAGGCCACGCAGGCGAGCGAGGTGACCACCACCACCCAGCGATGCCGCAGGCTCCAGCCCAGGATGGCCGTGTAGCCGTCCGCCAGCAGGCGCATGAGCCAGCCGCCGTGCGCCTTTTTCTCCCGCTCCTTGTCGTTGTCCGAGTGCCGCAGGAAGCGGGCCGCCAGCATGGGCGTGAGCGTGAACGAGATGAACAGCGACACCATGATCGAGAACGCCACCACCACGCCATAGCTTGAAAAGAACAACCCGACGCGGCCCTTCATGAAGGCCAGCGGCAGGAAGATGACGACCAGCGACAGCGTTGTCGCCATCACGGCTAGGGCGATTTCCCGCGTGCCGATGATGGCGGCGGTGATGCCATCCAGCCCGCGCTCCTCCATGGTCCGGTGGACGTTCTCCAGCACCACAATCGCGTCGTCGATCACGATGCCCACGGCGAAGACCAGACCGAGCATGGTGAAGTTGTTCAGCGAGTAGTTCATCGCCCGCATCAACGCAAAGGTGGCGATGATGGACGCGGGGATCGCAATGGACGCGATGATGGTGCCGCGCCAGTCATGCAGGAACGCGAACACGGTGATGGCCACCAGCACCGCGCCGAGAATCAGGTGAAAGTTCACCTCCTCCAGCGAGCGTTTGATGAAGCGGGACTGATCCCGGATGACCGTCATCTTGAAGTCCGCAGGCACCTGCAGTTCCAGCTCCTTGAGCCGCGCCTTCACCCCGTCGATCACCTTCACCGTGTTGCTGCCGGACTGCTTGCGCACGACGAGCGTCACCGAGTTGTTGCCGTTCAGTCGCGCGAGCGAACGCGGTTCCTCCACGGAATCCTCCACCTTCGCCACCTCTCTCAGGTGAATGTTCTGACCGCCGAAGCTGCCGATGATGAGATCCTCAAACTCAGCCACCGCCCGCATCCGGCCGAGCGTGCGCACGACGAGTTCGCGGGAGCCCTGGTCCACCCGGCCGCCCGGAATCTCCACGTTCTGCGCCTGCAACGCCGCGCTCACCTCCTGAATCGTCAGGCCACGCGCGCGCAACTGGTCGATGTCCACCGACACCTGCACCGCGCGGGTGCGGTTGCCGGCCATGTTGACAGAGCCGACGTCGAGCACGGTTTCGAGGCTTTGCTTGATGACCTTGTCCGTGAGGTAGGTCACCTCGCGCAAATCGCGGGGCGCGCTGACGCTCACGGTGATCACCGGCGTGGCGTCCACGTCGAACTTGTCGATGATGGGGGCCTCGGTGCCGGCGGGCAGGCGCGAGAGGATGGTGTTCACTTTGTCGCGCACGTCCTGCGCTGCCACGTCGCGGTTGCGCTCAAAGAGGAACTGGACGGTGATGCTGGAGACCCCCTCGCGCGTGACACTGGTCAGCTCGTCAATGCCCTGCACCGTGTTGATGATCTCCTCCAGCGGCTTGGTGATGCTGGTCTCCATCTCCTCCGGGGACGCTCCGCGCAGGGTGGTTGTGACCGTGACGATGGGCAGCTCGACATTGGGAAACTGATCGATGCCGATGCTGAAAAAGGAAACCAGCCCGAGCACGACGAGCAGCAGGTTCATCATCGTCGCGAACACCGGCCGCCGGATGCACAAGTCGGCGAGGCCAATGCCTCTGGTCATCAGGTCCGGCGGCGGGCTGGCAGGGGCTGATGGATCGGGCTTGGCCATGAGCTTACTGGCCGGCCTTTGCCGGCGTGCCCTCCGCGCTCCGCACCGTCACCTTGCTGCCCTCGCGCAGTTTGCCGTGTCCGGTGACCACGACGGAATCCCCGGCCTTCAGGCCGCTGAGAATTTGTTGTTTGCCGTCCTTGATGCGCCCGACCTGCACTTCGCG
Source organism: Akkermansia muciniphila (assembly GCA_945874145.1). Lineage (GTDB taxonomy): Bacteria > Verrucomicrobiota > Verrucomicrobiia > Limisphaerales > SXTU01 > SXTU01. The sequence continues at coordinate 8,933 of CAMCFN010000011.1, read as the reverse complement.
CACATGGGCAATGCCGTTTTCCACCACGAAAATCTTCGTCACGCCGGCAAAATTGACAACGGCTTCCACTGGCACCACGAGGACGGGCACATCGCGTTCAATGATCAGTTCCCCCCGGGCAAAGGCGTTCGCCTTGAGCGTCAGCTCGGGGTTTCTTACCAGCACGCCGAAGGGAAAGGCGCGGGTCTTGGTGTTCACCGCCGGACTGATGAGCAGCACCCGGCCCTCGAAAGTCCGGCCTGGATACTGGTCCACCGTGAAGAGCACTTCCTGATCCTTCTTCACTTCGCCGGCAAAGCGCTCCGGGACGCTCGTAATGTATTTGATGAGCCGGTCGTTCACGATCCGGAAGAGAGGCGTGCCGACGTGGACGAAATCCCCTGGCCCGGCGAGGCGCTCCGTCACCGCCGCATCGAACGGCACCTTGAGCTGGGAGCGGGAGACGTTCAGCTCCGCGATGGTCTGTGAAGCCTCGGCCGATTTCAGGATGGCACGCGCCTCCTCCGCCTCGGCCGTGGCTTTGTCAAAGTCGCTGACGGAGGCGATGTTCGCCTTGCGCAGCTCGGCGGTGCGCCGAAGGTTTTGCTCGGCGTTGGCCAGCGTGGCTTTTGCCCGGGCCACTTCAGCCGTCGCCCGCAGGCCAACGGCGGCATAAGCGGTCGTGTCAATGAAGGCGATGGCCTGCCCATTCGTGATCCGGTCCCCGAAGTCCACCGTGGTCTTCTCGACCCGCCCCTCAACCTCGGCACAGAGCGTGGCCTCGTCCTTGGGGAAGAGCGTGCCAACAATCGGCAGGCTCCGGTCAGCACGAATGGTTTCGGTGGGCGCAACCGTCACCATCACCCCATCAGCAGGCACCTGCTTTTTAACTTCCGGTGCTGGCTTCTGGCAGGCGGTAATCCCGACTGCCATCAAGGCGGCGAGCAAGCGGATGGCTGGCATCAAGAGGCCGTTTGGTTTCACGAGCGGTGCGTTCGACGCGGCGGAGAGGAGTTGAATTTACCCGGGCTGGGGCATAACAGGTCACACCCAGAAAAAACGCGGGGTTGAAGGGCGCTCCCTTCAACCCTGAACGCTCGGACAGCCGGGGCCTGGCGGTTACTGCTTAGGCTTCCAGTTGCGGACGAAGTCCACGCACTGCTTCACGTCCGGCACGGAGTTGTCCCAGTTGTATTCGTATTCGATGGAGATGTTGCCATCGAATTTTTGCCGCTTCAGTTCGGCGAGGATGGCCCCCATGTCCGTGATGCCGGTGCCAAAGATGGTGTCGTGCTGGCCGGACCCGAGTGCGGCACGCTCCTTCATGTGGACGCTCATGATGCGGCCCTCAAGGATCTTCACACAGTCGAGCGCCTTCATGCCGGAGGTCTGCCAGTGGCCGAGGTCCGCGCACGCACCGATGCGCTTGTCGCGCTTCGCCACCTGGTCACGGATGAAGGTCGGATCCCAGACCTTGTAGCTCGGATCAATGACCTGATTGCCCTGCGCGTCGCGCTCCTTCTTGAACCGCTTGGCGTGCTGGTGAATCCCGACGCGGATGTCGTATTCCTTCACGAGCTTCTCGATGAGATCGAGGTTATCCACGGACTCGGTGGTGATGCCGTAGAGGCCCATCGTCTTCGCGAACTCAAAGATCTTCCGCGCCGCCGCCTCGTCCTTGGGGATGGTGACGACGCCGTAGTTGACCGCACGGACCTTGTGCTGCGCGAGCTTGGCCTTCACCTGAGCGATGACCTCGGGCGAGGCATCGTGGTTCCACGGGTTCTTCTTGGCCAGCTTGTCTTCCTTGGTCAGGAACTGGCCGGGATAAAACTCGATGCTCTTCCCGCCCGCCTCGGCGGTCTTCTCGATGGCCTCGAAGACGGAGAAGCGGTTGAAGGTGTAAGCTTGGCAGCCGATGGCGAAACCGTTGATTTTGGCCTCGTCAGGAATCGGCGCGGCGAACGTGGGCAGCGCGGCCAGCACGGCGGCGGCAGCAAGGGCGAGTAAGGAACGATGCAGTTTCATGTTGTGTGTTCAGACCAGTCTGGCCGGTCAAGGATTCGCGGGATTACGGCGGGGCGGAGGCGATGGGTCAAGCCAGCATCTGGTTGACAACTCTGGCCCCCTCGAAGCCGGTGAGTTTGAAGTCGAGCCCTTGGGAGCGATACGTCAGCCGTTCGTGGTCGAAACCGAACTGCCTGAGAATGGTTGCGTGCAAGTCCGGCACGGCGACCGGATCCTTGACAATGCCCCAACCGATTTCATCCGTCTCGCCGATGACCTGACCGCCCTTGATGCCGCCGCCAGCCAGCCACATGGAGAAGGCGAACGGATGGTGGTCGCGACCAGAGACCACGCCGGAACTGTTACGGTTTTCCCCGAGTGGTGTGCGGCCAAACTCGCTCGCCCAGATGATCATGGTGTCATCGAGCATCCCGCGCTGCTTCAGGTCGCGCACCAGTGCGGCGATGGGCTGGTCCGCCATGCCGGCGCAGAAGGGGAGTTCCTGGTTGATGTTGCTGTGGTGGTCCCACGAGGCGTGCAGCAGCGTGACGAAGCGCACGCCGCGCTCGACCATCCGACGGGCAAGCAGGCAGTTGCGCGAGAAGGTCGAGTAAGTCTCCGGCCCGCCGCCGCGTCCGCCGGGGTTCTCGCGGGACTTCCGCCCGACGCCGTAGAGGTCGAGCGTCGCCTGCGATTCCTTGCTCAAGTCCATCAGCTCCGGCGTCGCGGCCTGCATCCGGCCGGCGAGTTCATACGCGCCGATGCGCGAGGCGATTTCCGGATCGGCCACATGCTTGTGGCGGAGGCGGTTCAGGTCACCGATGGCATCGAGGCCGAGGTGCTGCATCTCGTCGGTGAAGCCGGGTGGGTTCCCGAGGTTGAGCACGGGGTCGCCTTGGTTGCGGAAGAGCACGCCAGCGTAACTGCTGGGCAGGAAGCCGCTGGACCACGCGCTTGCGCCCGCGCTGGAGCCGCGCCCCGCGTGAAGCACGACGTAGGCAGGCAGGTCGCGCGACTCGTTGCCGAGGCCGTAGGTGAGCCACGAGCCAAGCGTCGGCCGACCGAACAACGGCGAGCCGCAGTTCATCATCAGCTGCCCGGGATGGTGGTTGAACTGCGTCGTGTGCATCGAGCGCACGAGGCAGACGTCGTCCGCGATGGAGCCGATGTGCGGGAGCAAATCGCTCATCTCGGTGCCGCACTGGCCATGCTTGGTGAATTTGCGCGGGCTGCCCATGAGCCGCACGCCCTCCTTCTTGATGAACGCGAAGCGCACCTTCTCCAGCATCTCGTCCGGCAGTTTCTGGCCGGTCATCGTGTTGAGCTTCGGCTTGGGGTCGTAGAGGTCAATGTGGCTCGGCGCGCCCTCGAAATAGATGAGGATGCAGTTCTTGGCGCGCGGGGCGAAATGCGACGCGCGCGGCGCAAGCGGGTCAGCGGACGGCGCGGCGTAACCCTTCTCCGCCAGCAGCGACGCGAGCGCAAGCGTGCCCATGCCGGTGCTGGCGAGGAAATCACGGCGGGTGAGGTTGACGACTTCGGACGGGGACATTTCAGGTCGGAGGTTCATGGCTCAATCACGCGTGAAGAATTCATCCAGGTTCAATATCACCCGGCCCAGCGCGATAAGCGTGGCTTTCTCCGGGACCTCGGGGGCGGCTTGCTTCGCACCGACAATCTTCGCCGCGCCGTCGGCGTTGGCCTGTGCGAGCTTGAGCTGGGCTTCGTAGAGTTTCAGCAGGCGGGCCAGTTCCTCGGCGCTGGGCGGGCGGGCGAGGGCGCGCTCGAAGCCGTGGCGGATGCGCTCGGCGGCATCGGCGGTGGGCACCTCGGCCATGCGCGCGCCGAGCTGCTGCGCGCACTCGAAGAAGACCGGGTCGTTGAGCAGCGTGAGCGCTTGAAGCGGCGTGTTGCTGCGTTCGCGGCGGGCGCAGGTAGAGTTTGAGTCGGGCGCATCGAAGGTCATCAGCATCGGATACGGCACGGTGCGCTGAAAGAAGATGTAGAGGCCGCGCCGGTTCTTCTCATCGCCCTTGCTCTCGATCCACTTCACCGAGTTCGCATAGCCGAGCGCGGCGATGTCGGCGGGCAGCGGCGGGCGGATGCTCGGGCCGCCAATCTTCGGGTTGAGCAGGCCGCTCGCGGCGAGATAAGCATCGCGGACGGTCTCGGCTTCGAGGCGCAGGCGGTTCTGGCGGGCGAGGAGAAGATTGTTCGGGTCGCGCTCCTGAAGCTCAGGGCGGTTGAGCGAGGCTTGCTTGTAAGTCGCGCTGGTGACGATGGACTTGATGAGCGCCTTGCGGCTCCAACCGAGGCGCGGGAACTCCGAGGCCAGCCAGTCGAGCAATTCCGGGTGCGTGGGCTTCTCGCCCTGCTTGCCGAAGTCCTCTACGGTGCCGACGAGACCGCGGCCGAAGAGGATTTTCCAGACATGGTTCACCGAGACGCGCGCGGTGAGCGGGTTCTCCGGCGCGAAGAGCCACTGCGCAAGGTCGAGCCGGTCCGGTTGCGCGGCGCGTGGCTTGAGCGCGTGCAGCACGGCGGGCACAGCCGCCCGGACTTCGACGCCCTTGTCAAGGAAGTTGCCGCGCACATGCGTGAAGGTCTTGCGCACGCCCGGTTCCTCGGCGAGCACGGCGGCGGTGGTGGCGGACGGGGCGGGAGCTTTCTTGGCATGGTCGTCAATCACGGCCTGCAGCTTCTTCCCCTGCTCGTCCACCTGCTCGCGGAAGTATTTGGCGAGTGCCTCGGTCTGCTTCGCGGTGCGCTGATCGGGTTTGGCGGCGAGCGCGACAGCCACAGCATCCGGCGTGAAATCAGGCTTCAGCGGGCCGGCCGCGTCCGTGGCGGCGAGGCGGAACTGGCCGAGCAGGTAAGTCTCTTTGTATTGGTGGTCGAGCGTGAAGACGAGCCGCGTGCCCTCGGGCACGTCGAGCGGCGACTTCAGCTCGAAGACCGCGACGTGCGATTTCTGCTGTTGCGGCGAAATGGCCCAACCCGCCGTGTCCTCGCCCTTGAGCACGGCCTCCACCGGAAACTTGGCCTGCGAGAAATCGGCCTTGGCGGTTGCCAGTTCCAAATCCTTCCCCTCGAACTGGCCAGGCACGAACAGCTTCACGCCGAACTTGGTCAGCACGAAGTTGCCGTCCTTCGAGCGGCCCGCGCCCTTCTTCGGATCGGGATCGTCAATCGCTTCCAGCCGGAAGCCAGTGAGGCGTTTGAGCGCCAGCTTGGCCTCGACCGTGTAAGTGTCCTTGTCCGGGAGCGTGCCACTGGCAGTGATGACGGCTTCCTTGTCGGCTTTGAGCGTCGTGCCGTTCTTGGCGGCGAGCTTGTCCGGCGTGAGCGCGCGCCAAGGGACGGCGTCTAGCGACGCGATTTTGAGCCAAGCATCGAGCTTGGAGGTGAGCTCGCTCTTCGCGTAGGCGTCGAGCGCGGTCTTGAGCTTGGCGGTTTCGGCGTCGTGAGCTTGTTTGGCTTTGTCGTAAGCCATTTGTTCCTCGGCATTCGGCGCGGGAATGGCCTTCTCGTTCGCGTTGTTGAAGAAGGCGAAGAGCGAATAGAACTCGCGCTGCGTGAAGGGGTCGTATTTGTGCGAGTGGCACTCGGCGCAGCCCATCGTCGTGCCCAGCCACACGGTCGCGGTGGTGCTCACGCGGTCCACGACGGCTTTGCAGCGGAACTCCTCCTGGTCCGTGCCGCCCTCGGTGTTCGTGAGCGTCTGGCGATGGAAGCCGGTGGCAACCTTCTGCGCGTGCGTCGCGTTCGGGAGCAGGTCGCCGGCGAGCTGCCGGATGCTGAACTGGTCGAAGGGCAGGTCGCTGTTGATGGCCTGAATGACCCAGTCTCGGTAGGTGTAGGCAAAGGGGCGCGGCTTGTCCTTCTCGTAACCGTCGCTGTCCGCATAGCGCGCGAGGTCGAGCCAGTGGCGCCCCCAGCGCTCACCGAAGTGCGGCGACGCGAGCAGTCGGTCCACCAGCTTCTCGTAGGCGTTGGGTGAAGTGTCGCTGACAAACGCGCGGACTTCCTCCGGTTTGGGCGGCAGGCCGAGGAGGTCGAGCGAAAGGCGGCGGATGAGCGTGGGGCGGCTGGCCTCGGGCGAAGGCTGGAGCCTCTCCTTTGCGAGCCGGGCACGAACAAAAGCGTCAATCGCATTGCCCGTGCCGGGAACCGCCGGCCGCTTCGCCGGCTGATACGCCCAGTGGTCGGACTTCTTCACCGCGAGCATCCCGTCGTCCGGCCAAACAGCACCGGCATCAATCCACGCGCGGACTTTGCCGATCTCGGCGGGCGTGAGCGGTTTGTCCTTGGGCGGCATGATGCCCGCCTCGCCAATGCCTGCGAGCGCGTGGACCAGCTTGCTCTCGGCGCTCTTGCCGGGGATGAAGACCTTGCCGTTGTCGCCGCCTTCAAGCGCGGCGACCTTGATGTCGAGGCGCAGGCCGCCCTTCTGCTTCTCTGCGCCGTGGCAGGAATAGCACTTCGCGGCGAAGAGCGGTTGGATGTCGCGCGCAAAATCCACCGGAGCGCTGGCGGTGGGTGGAAGCTTGCTCAAGTCGAGAGGAGCCTTCTTGGCTTCCGCCGCCGAAAGCGTGAGCGCGGCTCCAGTCAGGAGGGCGAGGAGAGTTGCGTGCGTGGCCATGGTAGTTAGTCTTGGCGTTGGACGTGTGTCAGGGTCGGTTTGTTTCAGCGACTCCTCGCGCGGGCGGGAGCGCGATTGACGCCGTCTTGACCGTTTGACTACGTTGGCCGGGCAGTTCACCCGTTTCAAAGCAATCATTTCATGAAAAAGTCCCTGTTCTCGTTGTTCCTCGCCGTTGCCTGCGTCGCCTCTGCGGCGGACAAGCACGGCTGGATTTCGCTCTTTGATGGCAAGTCGCTCGCCGGCTGGAAGGCGAACGAGAATCCCGACACCTTCAAGGTCGAGAACGGCGAGCTGATTGTGAAAGGCCCGCGCGCGCACCTGTTCTATGTGGGCGATGTGAACAGCGGCAAATTCAAGAACTTCGAGCTGAAGCTGGACATCAGCACCCGGGCCAAGGCGAACTCCGGCGTCTATTTCCACACCGAGTTCCAAAAGGACGGCTGGCCGGCGAAAGGCTACGAGGTGCAGGTCAACAACACGCACGGCGACCCAAAGAAGACGGCCGGCCTTTACAACGTGAAGGACAATCTGGAAGCGCCCGCGAAGGACGGCGAATGGTTCACAATGACCATCAAGGTCGTCGGCAAGCACGTCACCACCAGCGTCAACGGCAAGGTGATCGTGGACTACACCGAGGAGGAGCAACCGCAGCGGAAAGGGAACCCGGGCCGGCTCATCGCCAGCGGCACCTTCGCCCTCCAAGGTCACGACCCGGGCAGCGAGATCCACTACAAGAACATCTTCGTGAAGCCGCTGCCTTGATGCCGGACGAATTCTGGGCGGTGTTGGCCAGTTTTAATGGGTGAGCTAGTTTTGGGGGTGGTTCTTGAATCTAGCTCGCTGTAGGTTCCTCTCCAGTCAGTCCTCCTGACTTGGGTTTTCGGAGCAAGCCGGTGTGGCGAAATGGCAGACGCACGGGACTTAAAATTCCACTTTTAGCGGTTTCAAGGGGTTTCGTTCCGTTTCAATAAAGTGCACATATAGTGCCGTGTTTATTGGTCGAAATGCAGGTTTTGTCTGGGTTACTAAGGTTTCACAACCCTTTCAAGAAAACCATGAAAGTGGCACAAAAAGTGGCACAAAAAGTGGCACAACTTTCTGGCCGGATTTCGGTGGCAGCTTTTTCCCTCGTCCACGACAGGATCGCTCCGCTTAGTCGCAGCCTCTTGGTCGCTGCCGGAACCTGCGGCTGAGCAGCGCATCACCGGGGCAGGGGAGTCCACCACCTAGTCCTCGCTCCGATCGTGTGTCGCTGACCTTGTTGCCTGAGCCCCCCGCCCGCCGCCCCGCAACAGCCCCCATCCCCGGGGCTATAAACCCTTGAAGGTAAGCCTAGCTGCCCCTTCCCCGCCACGGCCGTGATCTCCTGCCGCTGGCGGGAGCGGCCATTCCACGGGTCCACGTTGGTCACCCCAGGAGATTATGAGTTCCCACGCCGATACTGTCCTCATCGATGAAATTGTCCCCCGCCTCCGCCACATGATCCCGCACCAGGTTTCCTTCGTTGGCGCCGAGGACGCCGAGGAAGTCCTGCAGGATGCCACGTTGATGGCCGCCCGCCTGCTCGCCCGCGCCCGGGCCAACGGCAAGCAAGTCACACCGGGCAACATCGCCTACTACACGATGCTGCACATCCGCTGCGGCCGGCGCAGTCACAGTGCGAGTCGCAGCGACGCCATGGGCAGTCGCACGCAGATTGTTGGCAATAGTCGCGTCACCTCACTGGCCGCGCCCATCCCGGCTGAGGAGCAATCCTTGGATGATCCGATGACGCTGGGCGACCTCCTCGCCAGTGACTGTGAAGACCCGTCCGAGACCGCCGCTCGAAACCTCGACTGGCAGGCGCTGGTCGCCACGCTGGACGAAAAGGCGCTGGCAGTCCTGCACTGCATGGCTGACGACATCCGGCTGCAAGAAGTGGCGACGCGCCATGGCGTTTGTCGCAGCACCGTCCAGAGCTGGCGCAACCAGCTCACGGAGCTCGTGCGCTCGTTCATGGGCGCCGACGTGCTGCACCTGATTCAGCGCACGCCGCGCTGGCGCGAAAACCTGACCGCCCTGCGTGAGCAGATGGCGTGTCGGTTGGATCGCCGCACGGCGTGAGCACCGCGAAACGAGCCATCCCGCGAGGGGTGGCTCCTTTTTAGGTGCCCGGTCAAATGACGCTTGGCCCCTGCCCTTGAACTCGTAAGCTCAACGCCAGTGAACTCCACGCAAAAGCAAACCTCCCTCGGACTGCGGAGCGTCAAAGCAGGATTCCGATTCATTGGCCCGGTGGTCGGCCTCGTGTCGTGCATCCTGC